>JAIDTO010000190.1 GCA_029060625.1 Muribaculaceae bacterium
CACCAATACTACAAAAATGGTTTAGCCCCCATCTCATAAAAATGGAGCCTTACCGGGGATTCCTCAGTTAGTTTGTTCGGTGGTGACTTTGTATTTCACCATCATCGATTCAAGACGGTCAAGCATCGACCTATCAAGCGGAATCCTATTCCGGCTGTGGATCTTTATACTCTGCTGGCGCTCACTGTCATAAAGATTAATGTAGAGCTCGCCGCTTCTTTGCCCCGGCTTGAGCTGAAGGGAAGCAAGGTAGTCAAAAAGTTCGTTGTCTACAAGGTTTCTGTCTAAAGTGATAGTCAATGTATTGGCAAGATGCCCTTTCATATCGTCAAGTGGAGTCACATCGACCACCTTAAGCTCAAATTCAGCGGGATTAAACATCTTGCTTTGCACCTGACCTTTGATATAGAAAGGGTGGCCCGGCTTAAATCTCGGGAAAGTATTCTCATATTCCTTGCCAAAAAAGACAAACTCATGCTTTCCGTTGAAGTCTTCTACGGTTACTCGTCCATATGGATTACCCTTTTTTGTATTTTTAGTCATAGCATCCGTCACCATCCCTCCTAATGTGAGCACAGCACCAGGCTCCAGCTTATCCTCAATATTGTCGCAGTTTGAGTTGCAACCATAAGTAAGCTCCATATAGTAATCATCGAGAGGATGGGCACTGATATATGTCAGCACCAGTTTCTTCTCCTCTTCAAGCAGTCGGATTCTGCTCCATGGTTCAAAATCAGGATATGGTGGACGGTTTGTCTCTATTGTCTCAAAGTCGCCAAAGAGCGAAAGCTGGAGAGAATTCTTGTCGTTCTGGAAATTCTGGCCATACTTTACAAGCATATCAGCATAGGTAGTGTCAAACATCGGATGCAGCAGCATCTCTCTCTTGATTCCGAAACTATCAAACGCTCCGGCGAGGGCAAGAGACTCTATTGCAGCCCGATTGCAGCCCGAAAGATTCACTCGCTCCACAAAGTCATAAAGATCCTTATACGGTCCATCTTTTTCACGCTCTGCTATTATGGTGCTGACGGCGTTCTGCCCTACTCCTTTGATCGCTCCCAACCCAAAGCGAATCACTCCATCTTTCGACACACCGAATTTTTCTACAGATTCATTCACATCCGGGCCCATTACCTTAAGACCCATTCGTAAACACTCGTCGATAATTACTTTCAGTTTATCTGCAGCCCCAAGGTTTCGGCTAAGCACTCCGGCCATATATTCCGCAGGATAATTGGCTTTCAGATAGCCTGTCTGATAAGCTACCCAGCTATAGCATGTGGCATGACTCTTGTTGAAAGCGTATGAAGCGAACTTTTCCCAGTCGGCCCATATCTTTTCGAGCACTTCAGCAGAATGTCCGTTTTTCTGGCCTTCTGCCATAAACTTCACTTTCAGCTTTTGCATCTTGTCGATCTGCTTCTTGCCCATTGCCTTTCGGAGCATATCGCTCTCACCTCGGGTAAAGTTGGCAAGCAGGCGCGACAGAAGCATGACCTGTTCTTGATATACCGTGACCCCATACGTTTCCTTCAGATATTTCTCCATGATAGGAATATCATACTCTATCGGTTCGAGTCCATGCTTTCGTGCGATAAACGACGGGATATAATCCATTGGACCCGGACGATAAAGGGCATTCATGGCTATGAGGTCCTCAAACTTAGATGGCTGAAGCTGCCTCAAATACGTACGCATGCCTGCTGATTCAAACTGGAATGTAGATGTGGTGCGCCCGTCACAATACAGCTTGAATGTGGCAGGATCATCAAGAGGAATGCTCTCGATGTCAAGGTCGATCCCCTTTGAAGCCTTGATATTGGCAAGGGTCTCTTTTATGATCGACAGTGTCTTGAGGCCAAGGAAGTCCATTTTGATGAGTCCTGTATCCTCAATGATGCTCCCTTCATATTGGGTGGTCATTTGTTTCGTGCCATCCGCATCAGTGGCAATCGACACAGGCACCCAGTCAGAAATCTCATCACGGCAGATAATCACACCACAGGCATGTATGCCTGTGCCTCGGATATTACCTTCAAGCTGTGTGGCATACTTTATCGTGTCTCTGATCTTTGGGTCTGGATTATGGGTCTCCATCTCAAACTCCTTATTGTATTTCAATACATTCTTGAGATTGATCTTAGGAGCTTTGCCATTTACCTCCGGGAGTCGGTCAGGAACCAGTTTCTTCAATCGATTAGACTCTGGCACCGACACTTCAAGCACTCGCGCCACATCGGCAATGGCGCTTTTTGTGGCCATTGTCTGGAATGTGATGATATGCGCTACCTTTTCAGCGCCATACTTTTCAGTGACATACTTCAGCACCTCATAGCGGCCGTCATCGTCAAAGTCAACGTCGATATCGGGAAGCGAAATACGGTCAGGGTTAAGGAATCTCTCAAACAGCAAGTCATATTTTATTGGATCAACCCTTGTGATTCCAAGACAATATGCCGCTGCCGATCCGGCTGCCGAACCACGTCCGGGACCAATGCTTACACCAAGCTTATTGCGTCCGGTGTTGATAAAGTCTTGCACTATAAGGAAGTAGCCCGGGAAACCCATCGTCTTCATTATATAAAGCTCAAAGTTCAGACGTTCAGCCACTTCTTCTGGCAGCGGATCTCCATATATCTTCCTTGCGCCTTCCATGGTGAGTTTGTTGAGATAGTCTGCTTCAAACTTAATTCGGTAAAGCTTGTCATATCCTCCGAGGCGCGCAATCTTCTTTTCTCCCTCTTCACGCGACAACACTACATTGCCATTCTCATCCTGGGTAAACTCATCATAAAGCTCCTCTTCAGTGATGCGTGAACGGTATTCTTCCTCAGTTCCAAACTCAGCCGGAATCTCGAAAAATGGCATGATCGGGGAATGATCGATGGAATATGACTCCACTTTATCAAGTACCTCCATAGTGTTGTCCAGAGCCTCAGGAATGTCGCTGAAGATTTTCAGCATCTCATCAGGCGACTTAAGCCATTCCTGCTTTGTATAGTGCAATCGGGCTTCACTGAAAGTCTTCTGCATGGATACGCATATAAGTCTGTCGTGAGCTTCAGCATCATCTTCATAGGTGAAATGCACATCATTGGTAGCCACAAGCTTGATCCCATGCTTCTTCGCAAGCGACACAAGCACCTCGTTGACCTTGCATTGCTCGGGATAAACTTCACGGTTAGAGTTTTCCTTGAAGGTCTCATGCCGCTGCAGCTCCAGATAGTAATCGTCACCAAAAGTATTCTTATACCAAAGTATTCTCTCTTCAGCTGCCTTCAGATCATCGTTAAGTATAAACTGTGGCACTTCCCCACCTAAGCAAGCGCTGCAAATGATAAGTCCTTCCTTATGTGCCTCAAGCTCTACCCTGTCGGTTCGAGGTTTGAAATACATACCGTCAGTCCATGATTTGCTGACCAACTTTATCAGATTCTTATAGCCTTTCAAGTTTTTGGCAAGTACAATCAAGTGGTAGCCTCTGTCGCTTTTGTCTCGTCTGTCAGTAAGCCTGTCTTTGGCAACATACATCTCGCAGCCAATGATAAGCTTAAACTGCTGGTCTTCAGGCAGACCGGAATTTTTTTTCTTGACGTAGTTCCACATTTCCTTGACACCGAACATATTGCCATGGTCGGTAAGGGCTATACCCTTCATGCCAAGTTCTATTGACCGGTCTACGAGTTCTTGAATCGAAGCCTTTCCATCAAGAAGGCTATATTGGGAATGCACGTGAAGGTGCGTAAATTGTGGCATATTTTGCTAATTATTCTATTATTTTAATTTTATTCCTTAGTCAGGCACTCTGCCGAACCCTGTAAATGTCTTTATCCAATAGGGCTGGGTGATATCAGATACCACTACCCCCTTCGACGTTGATGAGTGAATGAAATTATTATCATCTACCATGATGCCCACATGCGACGTCTTGTCCGGATCTTTTCCCGTGGCAAAGAAACAGAGGTCGCCCGGCCGAACATCATTTTTCTTCAGTTTTTTGCAGAAATCCTGTTGCTGAGCACTGTTACGAGGAAGTTTAACTCCTGTCACTTTCTCATATACACTCATCACCATGCCTGAACAGTCGCACGCTTTCCCTTTCTCTGCCTTCGCATAGCCATAGGGGGTACCAATCCAAGTGTATGCCTCATTCACTATCTTATTGTTGGATATCGGGAGGTTTTTGCCATCGTTGCCGTTTTTGGCGTTCTTATGACGCCCCTTTCTGTTGCCACCATATTGAGTCTCATAAAATGAGCTTTCAGATTTTTTTGCAGAACGGCACGATGGCAGTGAAACTGCCACCGTTGCTGCTGCAAAAAGTATGAGAAAATGGAGTAATTTTCGTTTCATAACGCAAATTTACTCATTTGTAAGAATTTTTCAAAGTATTTTAATACTTTTTTCAATTCATTCTTGCTTATATTAAATAAAATTAAAAAGATAAACCATCCGGCACTATTGGAGTCTTATTTGTTGTTTAATGAATGTGAGGAGCAACTTACCTATTAATTCATAGCTACTCCTTCACAATTCATCCATAGATTCAATAAAAAAAGAAAACCAACCAATACGACAAATGAAAGTAAAGTATCTTGTAGCAGTGACAGCAGCAGCGGCGATGATTCCGGCTGCGGGTATGGTTTACAACAATACCGTCACAAACACCAATCACTCACAGGCCAACGAGCCTGAGTTTATCACCATCTCAAGAGCCCCTTCATTCGAGACAGACTTCACCAAAGCAGCTGAAAGCACTGTCAATTCTGTCGTTTGCATAAAAAGCTTCGTCGATCGTAGCCAGCAATATGGGGGAAACCAAGGCGGATATATGGATCCTTTCGGAATGTTCGATTTCTTCTTTGGTCCTCAGCAGCGTCAGCCGCAGCCACAGCAGCGCCAGCAGAAGAAAAGCGAGCCTGTACAAAGTGGCCTTGGATCAGGAGTTATCTTGAGTGAAGATGGATATATAGTGACCAACAACCACGTTATTGATGGTGCTGACAGCCTTGAGGTTCTCCTTAACGATAATTCTACATATGAAGCCCGCGTGATCGGAACTGATGAGTCTACCGACCTTGCCCTGATTAAGATAGACGCAAAAGGACTTAAGGCTATTAAGGTAGGTGATTCTGAAAACCTTCATCTCGGAGAGTGGGTCCTTGCAGTAGGTAATCCATTTGGATTCAATTCCACTGTCACAGCCGGCATCGTTAGCGCTAAAGCACGCAGTCTTGGTGCAGACTCCCACAAAAGAAACAAAATGGGTATCGAAGCTTTCATCCAGACTGACGCTGCCCTGAATCCCGGCAACTCGGGAGGTGCCCTTGTAAACCTCAATGGTGAACTCGTTGGCATCAATGCTGCAATCTACTCCAATACAGGTTCATATACCGGGTTCTCCTTTGCTATTCCTACTACTATCATGGCAAAGGTGGTAGCTGACCTACGCGAATATGGCACGGTACAGAGAGCAGTGCTTGGTATCACGGTGGCAGACCTTACTGCAGAAATTGCCAAAGAAAAGGGAATCACAGCAACTAAGTCGGGTGTGCTTGTGGCAGGAGTTGCTGACAGAAGCACTGCCAAGGAACTCGAACTTCAGGAAGACGACGTGATTGTAGCTATCAATGGCACAGATATCAAGAATCTTCCCGAACTCCACGAGCAGCTTGCAAAATACCGTCCCGGACAGGAGATTACCGTTTCCTACTATCGCGACAATAAGAAGATAACCAAGAAGGCTACCCTACGCAACACCCAGGGCGACACCACTATCACAAAGAAGGGTGATTTCTCAGAGATCGGATGCGCATTCATGAAGCTCAATAGCGACACTCTCAAGCAGCTTGGCATCAGCAATGGTGTTAAAGTGACAGGTCTTAAAGGTGGCCCATTCAAGAGTGCCGGAGTAAAGGATGGCTTTATCATCATTGAGATCAACGACCGTCCCGTTCGTGCGAGCGAAGATGTTGAGAATATCTACAACCGCATCATGAAGGATGACTCCAACGAAGACAAGGTGATGATACTTAAAGGTATCTATTCTAATGGCAAGAAGGGTTATTATGCTGTCAACCTTGCAGAGTGACACTGTCCTGAAGTTTGCTTAACGTTAAATATTTGAAAGAAACGCGCCTTGACGAAACCGGGCGCGTTTCTTTAATGTTTAATTATTGCAAGCTTGTTAAGTTTCATCCTAAAAAACTTGCAAAATCCAAAATTTATTATTAACTTTGCAATAATTTGTGTAAGCTTACATATGAGACAATTAAAGATAACTAAATCAATAACCAATCGCGAAAGCGCTTCGCTCGACAAGTATTTGCAAGAGATAGGTCGTGAAGAACTGATCTCTGTTGCAGAAGAAGTCGAGCTTGCTCAGCGCATCAAGAAAGGTGACCATGCCGCCCTTGAAAAACTGACAAAGGCTAACCTTCGTTTCGTTGTGTCAGTGGCAAAGCAGTATCAGAACCAAGGCCTGAGCTTGCCCGACCTTATCAATGAAGGAAATCTTGGCCTAATCAGGGCTGCCCAGAAATTTGACGAGACAAGAGGTTTTAAATTCATCTCTTACGCAGTTTGGTGGATTCGCCAATCAATCCTGCAGGCTCTTGCTGAGCAGAGTCGTATCGTACGTCTTCCGCTCAATCAAGTTGGATCGCTCAACAAGATAAGCAAGGAGCTCTCAAAGTTTGAGCAGGAAAATGAGCGCCGTCCTTCTCCTGAAGAACTTGCCGAGCGTCTGGATATTCCGGTCGATAAGATCTCTGATACCCTTAAGGTAAGTGGTCGTCATATTTCGGTGGATGCTCCATTTGTGGAAGGTGAAGATAACTCTCTTCTTGACGTTCTTCCTAACGATGACAGCCCCTCTGCTGATGCTTCCCTCACTCAAGAATCCCTTTCTAAGGAAGTTGACCGTGCTCTGCGCCAGCTCTATGATCGCGAGCGGGAAATTATCAAGATGTTCTTCGGCATAGGATGTCAGGAAATGACACTTGAGGAAATCGGTGCAAAATTTGATTTGACTCGTGAACGTGTGCGTCAGATCAAGGAAAAGGCAATTCGACGTCTCAAAGGCCAAAAGAGCAAGCTTCTCAAGAGCTATCTCGGTGAATAAACGTTAAAACTTTAATATTCCCAAAATAAAAGGAGGCTTACGCTAATGCGTAAGCCTCCAATTTTATATCAAAATTTGGTCATTTCTTTATGCCGTCTCTCTTGAGCAATGCATCAACGGTCGGTTTCTTTCCACGGAATTCCACATATAATTCCATCGGATCAACTGTTCCACCCGATTCAAGCATCTTATGGAATTTATCAGCTGTCTTCTTGTCGAAGATACCATTTTCTTGGAATGCTGCAAACGCATCCGCATCAAGCGACTCAGCCCACTTATATCCATAGTAGCCGGCTGCGTATCCGCCGGAGAAGATATGTCCGAACTGTGGTGAAGTAAGACAACCATCCACCATATCAAACACTTTTACAGGCTCCATTGCCTCACCCTCAAACACTGCGATATCTTGAGATGCACGAAGAGGATGCTCGATCATATGATATGCCATATCAATGTATCCGAAGCCAAGCTGACGCATACAGCGGTAGGCAGCTCCAAATTGTGAAGCAGTCACAAATTTATCTATCAGTTCTTTCGGCATCTTTTTGCCTGTCTTGTAATGTTTGGCAAATGTGTCAAGGAATTTCTGCTCTGTCAGATAGTTTTCGTTAAATTGGGAGAAGAGTTCCACGAAATCATGATATACATTCGTTCCGCTAAGACTTGCATACTTGGCTTGTGAACTTAAGCCGTGAAGTGCATGTCCAAACTCATGAAGGAATGTCTCTACCTCACTTGGAGTGAGAAGCACCGGATCATTTCCTACAGGCTTTGAGAAATTCATCACGATAGATATGACAGGCACATTGCGGTTGCCTTCGTCATCTTTTGTCTCTGTATTGAATTCGGTCATCCATGCGCCGGATCCTTTCCCGGGTCGATAATAGAAGTCGGTGTAAAGCACCCCGAGTATATTTCCGTTCTTGTCAAACACTTCAAAAGCCTCTGCATCCGGATGATATGTGGGGATCGATTTATTGCGTTTGAAAGTGTATCCGTATAGTTTTGTAGCCAGTCCGAATACACCGTCAATCGTATTGTTGAGCTCAAAATAAGGCTTCATATCCTCATCGTTGAAGGCATATTTTGCATTTTTCAGCTTGTCATACCAGTAAGAATAGTCCCAGGGCATTAGCACGAAATCGGGTCCTTCTGTCTGGCGGGCAAATGCCTGCACTTCCTCTATTTCCTTGCGCATCGGCTCAGTGTAATTATCCTTAAGGTTGCCAAGGAATTCCATTACTGTCTCAGGATTGGCAGCCATAGTGTGACCGAGTTGATATTCGGCGAAGTTCTTGTGGCCAAGAAGCTTTGCTATCTCCAGGCGTACGTTAGCTATGTCTTTCAGGATTTCTATATTAGAAAACTCTCCTTGCATATTGCGTGACCCGTACAAACGATATAGCTTTTCACGAAGTTCGCGACTGTCGGCATACTTCATGAAGGGACCATATGATGGCGCGAATACTGTGATTAGATATAATCCCTCATCGTTGCTTTTCCCTTCTTCGGCGAGTACTGCATCCGCTTCTGCTTTGGCAGCTGTCTTGATCGACTCTGGAAGACCGGCTGTCTGCTCTTCTGTGATCCACATGCGGCGAGCTTTGTCCTTCATGCCATTAGTTGTATTCTGTGAGAACTTGAGGTTAAGATCGCTCAATTCTGCAGTCAGCTTGCGATATTTCTCACGGTCTGCACCCTTAAGGGCTGCTCCATTGTCGGCAAAAGAAGCATATGTCTCAGTTATAAGTCTTTTCTCTTCTGGGGTCAGGCCTTCTTCCTTGTCCCGGTTGTCGTAGACTTGCTTTATTCTATCGAAAAGCTGTTCATTGAGAAGTATGTTGGCACTATGCTCTGAGAGCAGAGGGGTGACATTCTGCATGGCAGTCTGGTAAGCTTCATCGCCACATGCTCCCTCAAGATTGGAAAGGGCAAGCACTGCACGGTTCAGTTCCCAACTGCTACGGTCAAGGGCAGCTATCGTGTTCTCAAAAGTTGGAATAGAACGCTGGTTGACAATTGTTGCGATTGCTTTGTTCTGATAATCTATACCTTCCTTCACCGCAGCCTCAAGATCGGAGGCAGTGATCTTGTCGAAAGGAAGCACATTGTGAGGAAGACCCGATGGCGCAAGTACCGGATTGGTACTGTCGTTGATGGCCTGGGCGTGTAAAGCACTTGTTGCCATAGCTGTTGCTGCTAACATTGATATTACTGTTTTTTTCATAAATGCAGTTGCGGGAACCCGGACTTTTTGTCCGGATTCCCGTCTTTCAGATCTATTGTTTTACTTTTCTTTTACTTTCATTATTCTGCGGCTTGCTTACCGACCATGATAACTTCAATAAGGTTCTTGCCGTCATATACATTCTTAAGGAACTTATTGAATTCATCAAGTGTCAACGACTGAAGAGCCTCAATGTAGCCTGCATGAGTGTTGGCTCCTCTTTCAGCCGACATGATGGCTCCTTCCCAATAGCTATTGGTCTTTGAGTTGATCTCATACTGCTTGATGGCTGCTTCCTTCACTTTATTGAAGTGGTCGGCCTTTGCTCCATTATTCAGAAGATCTTCCAGTTCCTTGTCAGCACGTGCCTCAAGACGTTCAAGTTTTTCTTCTGCTGTCTGGTAAGCATATACAAGTTGCCAGATATTATTTGAGAAATTGTAGAAAGCTGATACAGATGCTCCATATGTGCCACCTTCATCTTCACGAAGAGTTTCAGTAAACACCATGTCAAGCACATCACCCATAAGGTCGATCATGATGCTGTTCTTGACATCCCAGTTAAGATTGTCTCCGCTAAACATATTGAACACAGTTGTGGATGGAGTCTGCATTGGAACATCAAATTTGTTCTCAACTTTTCCTTTGACCGGATCAATATTTGTCACGACCTTGCAGTCAGAAGCCTTTCCTTTTGAAGGAAGAGTTGCGATATACTGCTCAAGCATCGGACGAAGAGTTGCCTCGTCAATATTTCCTACGAAAATGAAAGTATAGTCAGCTGCATTCTCAAGGCTCTTTTTAGCCATTGAAAGCATATTTGAGTAATTTGCCGTTTCCAATGTAGCTACATCGAGACTCCCCATCAAAGGATTATCACCATAGGTGGTTTTTGCACGTTCGCGAGAGAAAATTGTATTAGGCAATTTTTCTTGATTAGCGATGAGAGGTTTATATTGCTCTATTTGAGTCTGATATTTCTCTTCATCCGGATTCAAAGCTGTAAAGTAGGCATATAGCACTTCCATCAGGCTTCCGAAATCCTTTACGCTTGATGAGCCTTCAAGAATATCGGTATAGTTGTTGACTGAATATCCGAGTGAAACAGTCTTGCCGGCAAGATATTTCTTCATCATATTTATGTCGAAATTGCCAAGTTTTGAAAGTTCCACTGCAAGTGGCATCAGAAGAACGTCTGCTGCCTGATCCTTGGAATAGGCCTGCTTACCACCCTTGCGGAATGCAGTCAAACCAATTTCATCCGCCTTGAAGTCTGTAGTCTTGAGAATTACCTTAACACCATTTGAGAGAACAAATTCAGTAGTACCCATCAAATCATTCTTTGATGTCGACTTAATTGAGCCGGGAGCCGGGAGCTTTTCAATAAGTGGTTCGGTGATCACTTCATCTACATATGCCTCGTATGGTGCATTGATTGTAGCTTCGAGAGCAGCAATCACTTCCTCTTCTTTAAGAATATTTGTATTGTCATTAAGCGGCTGGCTAACGACGATCACCTGATTTTCCGCAGTCAGCAACTCAGCAGCTATCTGATTGTAAGCTTCGACAGGAATCATCGGAAGCATCTGCTTTGCAAGCTGGAGCTCAGTTTCAATACCCGGAGTCGGTTCATTCTCGATGAAGTGACGGATAAGTTCACGAGCGTAAGTGCTGCTATAAGTCTTATCCTTTTCATTGAATGATTTTTCATAATCATTCAAAAGGACAGAGGTTGCTCGCTCGAGCTCAGACTGGGTGAAACCTGTCTTGCAAGCTCTTGCTATAATGCTCATTGCAGCGTTGTAGGCTGTAAGGATGTCGCCGGTAGGCACAACATATATTGACAAGGCATCTTTTGTGGCAGCTACAAGGAAATCACTTATAAAAACCTGAGCAGCTGCATAAGGACATTCGGGATTTGTAGAGTATTCGTCAAGGCGATCCTGAATCATCTTTACGAGTACAGTCTGAATCAAAGCTTCAGTCATGTATCCTTCCACCGAATTGCGCATTTCCCAAGGCATCTTATCCTGCTTGAAGAATGTCATCACGGTAGTGTTTTTCAATTCCGGATCTTCAAAATGAACATAAATTGGCTTTTCATTATCACTTATAGCCACATACTCGCGTGGAGCCGCATTTTCTGGCATTACGACTGTAGAGAAAAGATCCTTGACTTTCTTTTCCATCTCATCAGCATCGAAGTCTCCGACAATGAATATACCCTGCTGATCCGGACGATACCATTTCTTATAATATGAGCGAAGAGCCTCAGGCTTGAAGTTCAT
>JAIDTO010000191.1 GCA_029060625.1 Muribaculaceae bacterium
GCTCTAAAGAACGTCATGAGGACGAAATGACGAGTTCCATAAGATTGTCCGCTCTTCTGAATTCACTTTATGCTTATGTAGTTATTTTGATTGCAACTACCATATGTATAAATGGATTGGGTTTCTTTTCGATTATGGCGCTTGATATGGTACTTCTGCCGATCATATATGTCATAATTTTTCGTTTGGAAATGCGTAGGTACTATAACTTGACAGAGGATGAAGAATAAAATTAAGGTAGAACGAGCAGAAAAAGATGTAACGCAGCAGCAACTTGCAGATGCTGTTGGAGTCAGTAGGCAGACAATCGTAGCTATAGAAAAAGGAAAATTCCTTCCGTCTACTCCTTTGGCTATCAAGATAGCAAGGTTTTTTGACAAACCTGTTGAGTCAATATTTATTCTTGAGGATGAGGACTGATAAGATGAAAGATCTCCCCAGAGGCCTTATGGCATCGGGGGAGATTGTAATATTGTGGTAACGTGCTGGGATTGTCTCCCTTCCATAGTTAGAAGGGGAGGAAGAGGGACTCGAGCCAGATGGTGACGATGCCAGCCAGATAACCAAGGAAAGCGAGCCAAGTGATTTTCTTAGCATACCACATGAAAGGAATCTTCTCGATGCCCATAGCCACGACTCCGGCTGCCGAACCGATGATGAGCATACTGCCGCCAACTCCGGCACAGAACGTCAGAAGATGCCAGAAGAGACCGTCTTCAACGAAGAGAGCCGTATATGAAGGATCTGAAGATGCAGCAATGATAGCATCATTAGCAACAGGATACATCTCCATACAAGCCGCTACGAGAGGCACGTTGTCGACAATCGAAGATAGGATACCGATTATTCCATTGATTATGTACACGTCGTGGAATTGGTCGTTGAGCCACGCTGCGAGTTCGCCGAGGATTCCAGCCTGGCTTAAGGCTGCCACTGCCATCAGGATGCCTAAGAAAAATAGAATCGTAGACATGTCGATGCTTCTAATCACTTGAGAAACGCGGCCTTCAATCTTTCCATCAAGCTGATAGTGGCGTACGATAAGCTCAGTCAGAAGCCAGAGCACACCTAACGAGAATAGAATACCCATGTAGGGAGCAAGGTGAGTGGTAGCCTTGAATACTGGTACGAAAAGTAGACCCGCGACTCCACAGCAAAGAATGAGAATAGAAAGATTTGGATGCTCGTCAGACATAACATAGCCTACGCGCTGGTCCTGGCTGTTGAGTGGTTCGACGGCTGTCTGAGGAATCATACGAGATGCAAATAACACAGGCACTACGACCGACACAAGCGATGGGAGAAGAAGATTGACGATAAGGTCGACGGATGAAACGTAGTTTTTCATCCACAGCATAATAGTAGTGATATCACCGATGGGCGACCAAGCGCCTCCGGCATTAGCTGCAAGCACTATCACACAAGAGAAAAGCCAACGTTCCTTGTAGTTTCGTAGCATACGCCGCAAGATCATCACCATAATGATAGTGGTGGTCATGTTGTCGAGCACGCTCGATAGGAAGAACGCAAAGAACGACATAATCCACATCAGCTTTCGTTTGTCGGAGGCATGGATCTTTAGCAAAAGGATACGGAAGCCTCCGTAGCGGTCGATAAGCTCCACAATTGTCATGGCTCCGATCAGGAACACCACTATCTCGCATGTGTCGCCAAGTGCCTCAATCATTTCAGATGAAATGGCAGGATCATGGCTTCCGACAGCGTAAACAGCCCAGAGAAGGGCACACATGATGAGCGCGAACGTAGCTTTGTTGACGTGCAACACGTGTTCGCAGGCTATCAGCAGATAGCCGAGGATAAAGATTACTAACAGTGTGGTAATCATAAAATTACTATAAAATAATAAAACAAAACCCAAACATGACGCAACCCCTATACGGGGTTGCGCCCTGAAATGCAAATGCGAATTTACTAAAAATATTCGAATTGTGTTAAGTTTTGTTTAATTTTTTTTTATCTTATCAACACCTTTCCTTTTTTCGAGATTTTTAATCCCGGGGCAGCCGGGTCTTTTATCGGTCTCCCTGTAAGGTCATACCAAGTATCAAATGATGAATCGAATGCCTCTATGCTCTCTACAGACGTGTCATATCCGAAAGAGCAGATGGTCTTCAGTGCAGGTGTGGCGCGACCGTCGAGGCTGTTGAAGAGGGGAGCGTTATACCATCCACCAAGATTAGTGCCATATGCGTTATATTCCATCCACCACCAGAAAAGACCATCAACATTATCATATTTTTCCAGGGTTGCTACAAGATCTTTTGCAAATTTGTCTTGTCCCTCCTCGCTGTATGCCCATTTGCCGGAATAGTCGTGGGTTGTGCCGGGAACTTCCCATTTATAAGAATATCCCGTCTCAACTATCATAATGTTTTTCTCGGGATATCGGGATTGAAGCGAGGAGAGTGCCTTGTCGAGCACATTCATGTCGCCATGGAAATATGGATAGTAGCTAAGGCCAATGATGTCGTAGTCTACATCCAGTTTTTTCATTTGATCGTAGAAATTGGTCAAGACATCCACTTGCGCCACTCTTTCAGTGTGAAGCACAATTTTCGCATCCGGACAAACCTCCCGGCAAGCTTTAATTGCTTGACAGAGCAGTTTGCCAAAACGCTCCCAGTTGGCATTGCTCCCCATATATGCTTTTTTTAGAGAAGAGGATGAGGCATATTCGGCTCCCCATAGCATTCCGTAGCTTATTTCATTGCCGGGTTGGATAAAGGCCGGAGTCACTCCTGCCTCTTTCAAACTTAAAAGAGTCTCCTTTGTATGGTCGTAGATTTTTTCATAGAGTTGCTCATCTGTCAGGGCTTTCCAAGCTTCAGGAGTCCATTGCTTGGCAGGGTCAGCCCAAGTGTCGGAATAATGGAAATCAAGCATGAGGTTGAACCCATTGTCAACAATCCTCTTGCAAAGAGGGGTAATATATTCGAGATCTTGGCAGGCGTTGGGATCGAATTTTGAAGGATATCTGCTTTTATGGTCGGCGGGATTCACGAAGAGACGCACTCGCATGGCATTCATCCCTTCTTCATGAAGCCAGGGGAGGAGATCATCGATTTGCTTACCATCCTGTGTCAAGTAATGGGCACCTGCGTTTTCATATTCAGGAAGGAGGGAGATGTCGCCCCCGACATATCTTTGGGCAGACATGCAAAGGAAAGAGAGTGAGAGAATGGCAACTGAAAGTATTTCTTTTTTCATGATTTATGGTGTGATAAAATTAAAGGAGGCAGGAATAGAGGATCACGTCTTGGTAGCCGTCGGGAGTACGGAGCCAGTCAATGCGTGTACCTGTCGGCTTGAAGCCGGCTTTTTCGTAGCAGTGCTTTGCACTTTCGTTTATTTGAGCTATTGTAGCTGTGAGTTGGTGGATTCCAAGTCGTTCCCTGCAGTATTCTTTGGCAACTTCAAGGGCTTTTGCGGCCAAGCCTTTTCCTCGGAATTCAGGGAGAAGGTAGATGCCTGTGTCAGCTCTGAGATGTCGGGGTGAAATGTCGAAGAGGTCGAGTATCCCGACAGATATCTTTCCAATTTCTATTATAAGGCGGAGTTGACCGCTACGGAATGGATCGGCATCGTAGGTAAGTGCGTAATGTTGAAGTAGCTCGTGGCTCAGAGGTGCCAGATAGTCGGAATAAGCCCAGGCAGCCTTGTCACACTCTGCTTCATACATCATGTCGGCATCATCCGGCTCAATGGCACGTAACTTTATTTCAAGATCCATAGTTAAGTTCGCAGGCTTACTTAAGGGTTAAGGGTTGAGGGTTAAGGGTTGAGGGATGAGGGTTGAGGGATGAGGGTAGAGTGTAGAGGGGTGCTTAAAATAGAATTCTTGATTATTTGTAGGGGACACGGTTTACTATCGAGCGGCCGAGGGTGAGCTCGTCGGTGTATTCAAGGTCGTTGCCAATGCTGACACCTCGGGCGAGCATACTGATCTCCACATCGTAGGGTGCAAGTTTGCGAGATATGTAGAAATTTGTGGTGTCACCTTCCATAGTGGGGCTTAATGCAAGTATCACTTCAGAAATGCCTCCGGCTGCAACCCGGTCTACAAGCGACTGTATCTCAAGGTCGGATGGAGATACCCCATCGAGAGGGGATATCACGCCTCCAAGAACGTGATATAATCCTTTATGTTCGCGTGTGGATTCTACGGTGAGAAGGTCCTTAATGTTTTCAACTACGCATATTATAGAAGGGTCACGGCTGCGGTCAGAGCATATTTCGCAAGTCTCGCTTTCAGATATGTTGTGGCAAACCTTGCAATATCGTATATTCTTCCGCATATTAATTATAGCCTCTCCAAGAGCTACAGACTCAGCCTCATCTTGCCGGAGAAGATGCAGGGCAAGCCGGAGCGCGGTCTTTCTCCCTATGCCTGGGAGTTTGCCCAGTTCGGCTACGGCATTGTCAAGTAATTGCGAATTATAACTGTTCATATTGCAAAATTAGTAATGATTTAGTAATTTTGCAAATAAAATGGTTGGGGAGTTGTGGGGTTGTGGGTTGTGGAGTTTAAAATTTTTGATTATGATAGAGTATATAGACGGAAAGATAGGAGAGCTTGAGCCTACTTTGGCAGTGTTGGAATGTGCCGGTGTTGGCTATGGCATCAATATTACTTTGATGGACTATGCAAAGCTTCAGCAGCTAAACCAAGTGAAGCTTTATGTTCATGAATCAATAAGGGAAGATGCACATGAGCTTTATGGGTTTATGACGAAGCAAAGCCGTGAACTATTCCGACAACTCATAGGAGTAAGCGGCGTGGGACCCAATACAGCGCGCCTCATTCTTTCATCGATGACAGAAGACCAGCTTATTGATGCCATCGCCAATGACAAGCCTGCGGCTTTGAAAAGTGTCAAGGGTATCGGAGGAAAGACTGCGCAGAGGATAATTGTAGACCTCAAGGATAAAATAAAAGCTACCGATATTGCGTTAATTTCAAGTACGCCCGTAGTCGGCGAAGCGTTTGATGATGCCGCGGCTGCCCTTACAATGCTTGGCTTTAATCCGCAAGCAAGCCGCACCGCGCTCAAGAAGCTCTTCACCGAGAATCCTGCTCTCACCACTGAAAAGGCCATAAAGCTTGCTTTGACAATGCTTTGACTTTTCTGCGCTGAGTCTGGGATGGGTCGATGACCGAATTGAACGACAATAACTTGAGTAAGCGCAGTTTCTACATAACAAGAATTCGTCTGGTGTCTGCACTCATAGCAGTGCTGGCACTTTCTGTCGCGTCTTTTTCTCAGTACACTAAGTCGACCCTTGATCCTCCGCCACCACCTCCGGTGCCAGACACCACCATTACGGGAGGGGACTCCGTGAAAACTATCTATCCTGTGAAACCCACAGTGCAGATGCGAGTTGAGGATTTCAAGGGTGCTGAGTATCCGGCAGACCTGCGTGATCCAAGCAATATCACCACCAATCCGGTGTATGATCCGGAGTTGGGTATGTATGTGCTTCACACCCGGATAGGGGAGAAGGATCTCATCACTCCGTTTATGATGAGTTCGGAAGATTACCATGATATGGTGAACCGTCAGGAAATGTATGATTATTTCCGGTCGCAGAACTCTGCTAATTTTGAGCAGAAGGGTAAGGAAGCATTCAACATACTTGACATGAACTTTGCGCTTGGTCCACTTGAGAAAGTGTTCGGTCCCGGTGGAGTTCGACTTACTACTCAAGGATCTATTCAGATATCGGCGGGAATAAAGAGCAACAAGACAGATAACCCTGCTCTCTCTCTCAAGTCGAGAAGGAAGACATATTTCGATTTCAACCAGAAGATTCAAGCCACAATCAATGCATCGGTCGGTGACAAACTGAAGTTTAATATGAACTACAACACCGACGCTACCTTCAGCTTCGATTCCCAAAAGCTCAAGTTGCAGTATGAAGGAAAAGAGGATGAGATAATCAAAAACATTGAGGCGGGCAATGTGAGCATGACCACCGGAAGCAGCCTTATCCGTGGAGGTACGGCTCTTTTCGGAGCAAAAGCCAAATTGCAGTTTGGTAAGTTGACACTTACCGGTCTTTTGTCACAACAGAACTCTGAGTCAAAGACCATATCGACACAGGGAGGCGTACAAAGCACAGATTTCGCAATCAGTGCTGCTGATTATGATGCTAACCGACATTTCTTCCTTAGCCAGTATTTCTATACGCACTATGATGAGTTTTGCTCAAAACTACCATACGTATCTTCCGGTATCAACATCACACGCATAGAGGTGTGGATCACCAATAAGACCCAGAAATTCGACGAGAGCCGAAACTTTGTGGCCTTCATGGACCTTGGTGAAAACACTCGGCTTGCCACCGACTATTGGACTCCTGACTATGCTATCCCGGTGCCGTCAAATTCAAGCAACAACCTTCTGCAGGTGATAAAGACCGAGTATCCTCAGGCACGCAACATCAATATGGTGACCGAAGTGTTGAAGCCTCTCAATGCCTATGGCATAGAAGGAGGCAAGGACTTTGAGAAGGTGGAGAGTGCGCGACTTCTAAACTCGAGTGAATACACCCTTAACTCTGCACTCGGATACATATCACTGAAGCAGGCGCTGAATACAGATGAAGTATTGGCAGTGGCATTTGAGTATACCTACAATGGCAAGGTGTATCAGGTAGGAGAGTTCTCAGGAGATGTCACATCAACAGAGAATGCATTGTTCCTAAAGATGCTTCGGGGCACAACCGTCTCGCCTAAGCTTCCGATGTGGCAGCTGATGATGAAAAATGTATATAGCCTTGGAGCATATCAGATTCAGAAAAACAACTTTAAGTTTAATGTCAAGTTTCTTAGTGATTCCACCGGTATCGAAATACCATATCTTCCGGTTGGCACTATCTCAAATAAACCTCTCATCCAGGTGATGGGACTTGACCGCATTGATTCTAATGGAGAATCGGTAAGTGACGGTATTTTCGACTTCATAGAAGGATATACAATCCAGACATCAAACGGAAAGGTAATCTTCCCGGTGGCAGAGCCTTTCGGTTCAAACCTAAGGAAACAGATAGGCAATGATGCTTTGGCAGACCGCTACGTTTATCAAGAACTTTATGATTCAACTCTTGTAGTGGCTAAGCAATTTGCCGATAAGAATAAATTTACAATGTATGGCCAGTACACCTCGGGCAGAGGAAGCCAAATTAATCTTGGTGCGATGAATGTGCCGAGAGGATCTGTAGTGGTGACTGCCGGTGGTGCTGTGCTGACAGAAAACAGTGACTATACCGTAGACTATTCGATGGGTATTGTCACCATCACAAACCAGAGCATCATTGACTCCGGAACCAATGTAAGCGTCTCGCTTGAAAACCAGTCGATGTTCTCAATGCAGCGCAAGACACTCATGGGGCTCGATGCCCAATACAGGTTCAATAAAGACTTGACAGTAGGAGGAACTTTGCTTCATTTTGGAGAGAAGTCACTTACAGAAAAAGTAGGCATAGGAGAGGAAATCATCAACAACACAATGTTTGGTGCCAATATAAGCTACAACAAGCAATTCATGTGGCTTACCAACCTTATAAATAAGGTGCCCACCATTAATGCGACTTCACCTTCGACATTTAACCTTACTGCGGAATATGCCCAGCTTGTTCCATCCAAGCAGAAGACAGGAACGAATCAGGGCAGCTCTTACGTGGATGACTTCGAGACCTCCCAGACAGGGGTTGACCTTAGGAATCCTTATAGTTGGTCGCTTGCATCAGTGCCGCAAGACAACTCATCAGATGCCCTTTTCCCGGAGGCTTCCTTGAGCAATAATACTGAGTATGGCAAAAACCGTGCGCTTTTGGCATGGAACTATATAGACCGGATCTTCACGCAGAAAAACAGCTCTATGCTGCCCGGCTATCTAAAGAGTGATTTGCACCAGCTTTCAAATCCTTATGTCAGGGAAGTAAAGGTGAGGGAGATCTACCCCGGCCGAGAGACTACTTACGGAGATGCCAACTATATCCAGACCCTCAACCTTTCTTTCTATCCGAAAGAGCGCGGCCCTTACAACACCGACGCTGAGAATATAGACAGCGATGGCTCACTCCTTAACCCGGAGAAGAGATGGGGAGGCATCATGCGGAAGATAGAGAACTCCAATTTCGAGACTTCAAATGTGGAGTATATCCAGTTTTGGCTTCTTGATCCATTCCTTGACGAGGATGCACCATCCAATCCCGGAGGAGACCTCTATTTCAATTTCGGAGAGATTTCAGAAGATATTTTGAAGGATGGAATGAAGAGCTATGAGAATGGTCTTCCTGTTGATGGCAACAACGACTTCATAAAAGAGACAGTATGGGGAAAAGTGTCGAAGCAGAACTCACTGACTTATGCGTTTGAGAATGCACCTGATGCCAGGCTGCTGCAGGATGTGGGTCTTGACGGAATCCCTACAGAAGAGGAATTCGTATTCCCGACCTATGCAGATTTCGTGGAAAAGTTGCGCAATAGACTCTCGGGAGAAACAATAGTCAAGATGCAGGAAGACCCGATGTCGGTCTTCAATGACCCGGCCGGTGACAACTATCATTTCTTCCGCTCGGATTATTATGATGCCCAGCATACTTCGATTCTTGACCGCTATAAGCATTATAACGGGGTGGAGGGAAACTCACTGTCGCCTGACCAGAGTCCGAATCCTCAGTATCAATCGAGCCGTTCGGTGCCTGATGTGGAAGATATCAACCAAGACAATACCCTTAATGAATACGAGCGCTATTTCCAGTATCGAGTGTCAATACGCCCGGAAGATCTCGTGGTAGGCAAAAACTTCGTGACTGACCGGCAGGAGACTATGGTGCCCACCCTTGAAGGGCAAAAGCCGGCGATTTGGTATCAGTTTAAGATTCCATTGACAAGTCCTGAAAAAGTTGTGGGGGGGATAAGCGATTTCTCCACAATACGCTTCGCACGTATCTTTATGACTGGATTCTCGGAGGTGACCCATCTTCGTTTCGGGTCGCTTGAACTCGTCAGAGGAGAATGGCGCGACTATAAGTTTAATCTAAATTCGCGTAATGACTCTCCTGCCGAGGGTGAGCTTGACATGAGTGTTGTGAACATCGAGGAGAACTCTCATCGATCACCGGTCAACTATATCCTGCCACCGGGCGTGACCCGTATTCAGGATTCAAGCAGCGCTGCGGCTACTCAGCTTAATGAGCAGTCGCTACAGTTGAAATTATCCGGACTCCAACCCGGCGATGCCAGAGGAATCTATAAAAATACTCAACTTGACCTACGAATCTACAAGCGCTTGCAGATGTGGGTTCACGCAGAGGCTGAGGTAGATGACCGCACCAACTTGAAAGACGGCGACCTCGCTATCTTCATCCGTGTTGGCTCAGACGTCAAAAATAACTATTATGAGTATGAAATACCTCTTGACGTAACGCCTCCGAGCTCATCATACAACAATTATTCTTCAGCAGACAGATGGATAGTTTGGCCAAAGAATAATTTCCTTGATCTTCCTTTCGACATTTTCACATCTACGAAGACTGAGCGAAATCGTGCTATGTCAGAAGGTCAGGAGGGAATAGGATACATTCACTTGTATTCAGTGCGCGATCCCAATAATCAGCGTAACACGGTCTCGGTGCTTGGTAACCCTTCGCTCAGTGATGTCCGTACGATGCTCATTGGAGTGCGTAATAAGTCGAATACTGTGAAGGATGGCACAATATGGGTGAACGAACTTAAGGTGACAGATTTCAATCAGGAAGGTGGTTGGGCAGCTAAGGTCAATGCCAATCTCGGCGTGTCAGATGTGGCAACTGTCAACTTCTCAATGCATAAGGAGACAGCGGGCTTCGGCAGCGTAGACCAGGGCCTCTCTGCAAGACGCCTTGACAATTACGATCAGTATAACTTCTCTGTTCAAGGGAATCTTGGTAAGCTCGTTCCTGAGAAAGTGAAGCTTGCCGCCCCTGTGTATTATTCACGAAGCAGCGAAACTACCACACCAAAATATAATCCTCTTGACCAGGACATTCTTCTCAAGGATGCCCTATCTGCTGCCACGACCAAGGCTGAAAAGGATTCCATAAAGGGTTATGCGGTTACTAAAAAGACTACAGAGTCTTTCTCTCTGTCGAATCTTAGATTCAACGTCACTTCCAAAAACTCGATGCCTTGGGATCCGGCCAATTTTACTATTGCTTTTAACTTTAACAAGCAACGTAAACTTGATCCAACCACTGAATATGAGAACACTTCGGATTATCGAGGTTCGTTCCAATATTCATATTCACCATATTTCAAGCCTTACAAGCCATTCTCAAAGCTTAACGGAAAGTCAAAGTTTCAAAAATTCCTAAAGGATTGGCAGATCAACTGGCTATTCAATAACCTGACATTCTTCACAAGCATGTCGCGTCATTACTATGAGGAGCAGGTGAGGTCTGAGGTTGACGCTACCATGCAGCTTCCTGTACAGGTAAGCAAGAACTTCCTTTGGGACCGTCAGCTCTCACTCAACTGGAATATCATACAGTCGCTTACATTCTCATTCCAAAGCAATACTACTGCACGAATTGAGGAAACAATGGGTGCTGTCAACAAAAAGCTGTTCCCGGACAAATACCGCGATTGGAAGGATACTGTGATCAACTCAATCAAGGGTCTTGGTACCCCTTGGAACTACAACCAAACATTTACCGGCAGCTATAAGGCTCCATTTAATAAGATTCCATTCCTTGACTACCTTACCGGCAACTTGAGTTATACATCTACCTATCAGTGGGACCGTGGCACTCAGGTGCAAGGAGTGGATATGGGTAATTCCATACGTAACCAGACCACCTGGAATGCCGATGCCCGGTTGAATTTCGAGACACTTTACAACCACAGCAAGTTCCTTAAGGAAGTCAACCAGCGATTCTCAGGTAGGTCGGGTGGCAACAAGCGCAACGTACCTACTAATGGAGGTAAAAATAATAATGCGGTCGCCAAGAAAGCCGAGACCAAGGCTAAGCGCTTGGAGAAGAGTATTCAGCTTTCAGAAGACACAACAACTGTCTTCAAACATAATCTTAAGACTAAGGATTTAGTGCTGACAGCTACCGTAAAGGGCAAAAGATTTGATTTGAAGACCAAGCCCATTGATGAGAACAGTGTCGAGATTCTCAATAAGGGGAAGGAGATAGTGAAGATAATCGCCAAAGAGAAGGTGAAGGAAGAGAAGAAAAACTTCGGCACCGAGCTTCTGCAGCATGGAGTGCGCCTTCTTATGGCTCCGCGCAATATCTCGATGCGCTGGCGCCAGAACCATTCGCTCAACCTCCCACTGTTCAGGCCCTCGGTAGGGGATGTCTTCGGCCAGTCGAATGGCTACGGGCCAATGAGCCCGGGTCTTGACTTCGCCTTCGGTTTCTACGACGAGAGCTATGTGGATAAAGCGCTTGACCGTGGTTGGCTTCTCACCGATGGCACAAGCACCTCACCTGCTATATGGAATAAAGGTGAGGAATTCAACTTCGAGCTCACGTTGGAACCCATAAGAGGCTTGAAGATAACATTGACTGAGAACCTTACAGACAACCGTACGAATCAGGTGCAGTTCATGTATAGCGGTATGCCTACCTCCAGGACAGGCAGCTATACACGTACCCATGTAGCCCTTAAGACAGCTCTTAAGACTTACAAGGCTGAAAATGGGTATAATTCGGAAGCGTTCAATAAATTCCTTGAATATATCCCGCAGGTGGCTGAAAGATACGAGAGAATTTATAATGGAATGCGATATCCGGAAGCCGGATTCATGGAAGGGAACCCTCTGGGTGGTACGGTCTATAATCCGGAAGTAGGGAGTGTTAGCCGCACATCAAGTGATGTCCTCATCCCGGCATTCCTTGCGGCCTATAGCGGAACTGACGTGAAAAAAGTTACCCTCGACCTTTTCCCTGGGCTCGCTTCCATGTTGCCTAACTGGAAGGTGACATACGATGGTTTTGTCAATCTCGGAAATATGAAGAAATGGTTTAAGTCGTTTACTGTGCAGCATGCCTATAACTGTACATATTCTACCGGTAACTACACTTCATATCTGAATTGGATAGGAGTGGACGGCAATTATGGCTTTACACTTGATGAATCGACACAAAGTCCGATTCCTTCTTCACCGTATAATGTGTCGTCGGTAGCAATCACAGAGAAGTTTAATCCTCTGATCGGATTCAATGCTACCCTCAACAATGACCTGAAAATGAATTTGCAATATACCGATAGCCGTACGTTAAACCTGAACCCACAGGCCGGACAAGTAGTGGAGACTTCTTCACGGCAGATCACGATAGGAGCAGGCTATAAGATTGCAAACTTCAATAAGATTATCAAGATAGGAAGCAAGCAAGGCGGCGTGAGCAATGACCTTTCCATTGATGTTGATTTGAATTTTGCCAACAACTCGAGCCTTATCCGAAGGATAGAGACTGCATATACTCAAGCCACGCAGGGAACGCAATCGTTCTCTCTCAACTTCATGGCAAGTTATGTGCTAAGCCGCAGGATAACCTTGGCTGCATATTTCGATCATCAGGTCAATACTCCGCTTGTATCCTCTACTGCATTCCCTACTTCAAACAGCAACTTTGGAGTGTCAATCAATATGTCGCTGGCACGATAATTATATTCCATAAATTATATTCCATAGCTTTGCATTTTGCCTGCATAATAGTTACAATAATAATGAAAATATGTTAATGAGTCTGAAAAATATACCGATTTTTCAGTAAATAGTGCTACAATATCATTAAAAATATGTTTTACAGCATATTTCCTAAAAACATTTTATCGTAACGGTTCGTTATAATATATGAAGTGATAATTAGGGAATAGAGATTCCCAACAATCTAAAGTTAAATATTTCGGCTTGCAATTAGAAAGATAAGGCGATAGATATCTTTCTTAAGCAGGCGGTTTCCATACCCATTTATGAGAAACCGAAAAACCGAACTACCCCGGAAACTCTCCTTGATCAAAGCATTGATAAATTTCCGGGTATGTCTAACCAAAAATTGTTCTTATGAATTTAAAACTGAAAACTACGGGCATACTTGCCGGGGCTGGAATTTTAGGACTTATGGTTTTGACATCAGCCGTTTCCACAAAGAATGTACCGTTGGAGGTAGGAAATCAGGCTCCAGAGATTTCAATTTCAGATGCTGAAGGGAACACGATGCTTCTTTCAGATCTCAAGGGAGAGGAAGTGATCTTGAATTTTTGGAGTGCTATGGATGCGGAGAGCCGCATAAGCAATGTCCGCCTCGCAAGAGAAGCCGAGCGCGCAGGCGCGAAATACATTGGAATGTGTATAGATTCCGACCGTCAGCTTGCTGAAGAGGTAACGAAATCTGACAATGTATCGATCGATTATCTGTATTTCGCCGACCGTCAGGTGACTGATGAATATCAGCTCACAAAAGGAACTCGGACTGTTAAAATTGACCCTTACGGCATAGTAGCCGCCATTAAGTGAAAAAAGCATCCCCTCGATGGGGAGGGCACTGAAAAAGTCCCTCACCGAAGCATAGGGCTAAATTAAATTGATTAAATCGGCACATAACGAGTAAAAG
>JAIDTO010000192.1 GCA_029060625.1 Muribaculaceae bacterium
GAGAGATTCTTAAACGTAAGATAGCTTGCATCTGTCAGCCACATATCTGTATAAGGAGCCGAATTGGAATCACCAAAATACCACAATGGGAATTTACTGTCGGTATTTTCCGGAGTCCAGCAGTCGAACACGTCCTTATGCAGACCGGCGCCTGTGACTGAAGTTCTTGGAGCTGTCATAAGAGCTTGATATCCGTAATCGTATTTTTTACCTCCTATGCTATAGTTGAACTGAGCACTTATATCGAAATCGAAAATTTTTAACGAAGTGTTGAAGCCTCCGAAAACATCGGGAAGAGCCGAACCGCAAGTAAAGTATCCGGCTTCATCAAAATATTGAGTGGTGACGAGGTTGCCATCACTATCCTTTTTGTAGTAGAGGGCTTCTCCGTTTTCACCCACACCGGCAGATCTTTTCAAATACCAGGTATATACAGGGAGTCCTTCTCCGATGAAATTGGAGCCATCGACGTAGCCGTGATAACCGTCGACAACTGTCACAGCTTTTTCAGCCGGAAGTCTGGTGACACGGTTTTTCTCCCAAGATAAATTGAGCCCGACATTCCAGTAGAAATTTTTCATGGATATGATATCTGCGTTGAGGTCAAGCTCAATACCCTGGTTGACCATATCGCCTATGTTATCGTAATAGCCGCTGTAGCCCACTTCATAAGGAGCCGTAAACCACATTAGCATGTCTGAGGTCTTACGGTAATAATATTCTATACCTCCACTGAGACGGTTGTTGAAGAGCTCGAACTCAAATCCGGTGTTGAAGTTTCCTACTTTTTCCCAAGTGATGTCAGGATTTCCTTTCGAAGAGAATGAGAATGATACCTCATCGTTGGAATTTTTGATGTCATAGATATCAGCATAGCGGAAATCTCCGATGTTGTCATTGCCCTGCTCACCGTATGAAGCCTTGAATTTGAGCATGTTGACGAGATTTGATTGCGGCATCCACTCCTCCTTTGTGAGAATCCAGGCTGCTCCTAACGACCAGAAATTACCCCAGCGGTGTTTGGGATGGAAACGTGAGCTGCCGTCGCGGCGGAATGAGAAGTTGGCGAAATACTTATTGTCATAGTCATACTGCCCACGGAAGAACCAACCCTCTACGTTGTACATTTCCCTATAAGAAGTAGTGGAATTTATGATGATAGCACCACCCAATTCAGTGTTGTCTTCATAGTTGGCAATATTTGATTTGCCACCCATCAGTCTTGTTTTGGTATCCTTGGTATATTCGTGGCCGAGCAGTATGTCGAGCGAGTTTAATCCGAATGATTGGTTGTAGTTAAGCAGCTGCTGATAGTTGACCGACATTTTTCTGTAATGGTTGATGCTGGTAGAGCCACCTTCCTTTTCGTAGTAACCATAATAAGGATTGTATGCGGTCTTGTTTCTGTATTCCGTAATATATACGCTTCCGTTGACAGTGAAATGGAAATGTTTCAGGAAATCGATTGTGCCGAAACCTTGCATATTGAATGCGTTGATAGAGCTTGTATTTATATTTAACAAGTCATCTTGAATGGCATTAGCCTGCTTTTGCACAGGCCTGTCAAGACCGACATCCATATATCCGTAATCGTATCGTTTACCGTGGGAGTCAGTCATAATGTTTCCTTCTCCATCCCTGATATACAGGGGATAGATTGGAGCTACTTCATACAGCATGTCGAACACATCATAGTTCATCGAGTTTTCCGTATGGGTATAGCCTGCGTTCGCTCCTGTCTTCAAGAAAGAATAAGGGTTGAATGTTGTCTTGATTCTGGCAGTGGTCCTTTCCATATCCGATCCGTAGGAAAGACCATCATTTTTCAGATATCCTAAAGATCCGACAAAAGTATATTTATCTCCTCCACCGGATAGATTCAAGTTGTATTCCTGTCGGAAGCCGTTACGAAGACCTTCCTTGGTCCAATCGTCAGGAAGGAGAGAGTAGATTTGATTTTGATAAGCTACACGGTTGCCCAATACGGCTGCCGGATTGATTTTTCCGTTATCTCCAATCAGGAACTGATTGTTAGGAACTGAATATACCATATATCCCAATCCGTTTTCATCAGCCGGTTTGCCTAAAGTGTTATTGGCAAGTATATGTGCCTCCATTGAAGACATGCCCTGATGATACATATAATTGTTCATTAAGGCGAGGTAGTGGGCTTCATAGTATTCTCCCGGATTTTTAATATAATCGTATTGCACTCTGGCATCTGTGTTCACACCCCATTTAGCACTAATGTTGGTCTTGGTGTTACCTCTGGTAGCGCTTTTAGACGTGATCATAATGACGCCGTTGGCACCGCGTGCACCGTATAGGGCGTTTGATGCAGCGTCTTTCAATACAGTGATGTTCTCGATATCAGCAGGATTTATATCATTGAGATTTCCATTATATGGAAGACCGTCTAAAACAATAAGAGGAGCAGATCCGGCATTCACGGAGCCTATACCGCGGATTACTATATTCTCTGCACTGCTTGATGTAGGGCTGTTTGACTCGTTCATGATGAGGCCAGGCACCCTGCCATCGAGAGCCTGGACAGGATTGGTGACCTGCTGCTTCTCGATTTCTGCTGATGATAAAACGGTTGCCGATCCGGTGAA
>JAIDTO010000193.1 GCA_029060625.1 Muribaculaceae bacterium
CGGCTGATGACATTGTCATCATCATATCTGTACTTAAGTGGGGCACACTTTATGTCTGACTCCTTGTTATTGTCGACAGATTTAAGATCCAGTGTATAGAGACCGATTCCTGCCACGAGAAAAAGCAACCTTCCGTCAGGAAATTCGGCAATGTCTCTTATATACCCGTTAAAAAGCAAACCGGGCAATTTCACAAGGCGGAAAGAATCCGAGGCCTCATCATAAAGGTTAAGGCCGTCAGCAGTCCCGATCCATACACGCCCCTTACTGTCTGGGTAAAGGGTGACGATCTTATTGTCGCTTATAGAATAGGTATCGAGTTCATTGTTCCGGTAAAGGTCGCCGTAGTTGCCGTCGAAGCGAATTAGCCCGGCATCGGTGCCTACCCATAGGAATCCGGAATTGTCGTTGCAGAAAGCGGAATAATGTCCGGCCAAGACCTTTCGCTGGTCGTAAAGACGCAGAGAAACGTCGTTGAGAGCCGCCGCATGCGACACTCCCGACAACATCAACGCAACCAATAAGACCTTGACGACAAAAGATCGCGACACCATTTTTAAAGTAGAATTCATGGCATTTTGTTTTATAGCACAAAGTTAGCCATTAAGTCCAACTTTAATTATCTTATTTGTCGCATCATTTTAAATTGTCGTATGTCACAACTTAATATTTATCTCATAAAGATTAGAATTTGTCGCATGCCTCCCCAAGGCATCAGGATTCTTGCCGTTCTTGGTCTTGTCGCTTACTGCGCCCACCCTCAAAAAGGCTGTAAAGTTGAGACTCTTTGAGCGCAATCGGATCGTCGCCTTTCAAAGGGGCTACGAAGACAAGCCCGGGCTCCACATGGACGGCAAAGGAGCCATCGGCATCTTTGGTGATTGTGTAGTCGGCAGGATTGTAGAGAGCATCGAGTCGCGAGATAGAGCGTCGCACACATGCTATGATCGGACGCCTGATCTCAGGCTGCATTAGGTCGGGAGCAGTGTCTTTCTCACCTCCAAACAACTCATAGATGTCTGCATAGCGTCGCTGGAATTTATTCATGCGTCGCTCAAAGTGATTAAGCTCTGCCGATGTGCGAGGCCGGTTGAAGTTAATGCCCGCACTTCCATAGCATAGCATCAAAGCATACAGAGCCTTCTCGCGACGGTGCATCCCGGTGGCTTTCTCATCGATATCCGGGAAGAAGATCTCTTCCTTATATGGGTTAATCACTATTGCACTGCGGATGTTACGGCGCACGAGGAAAATATCGAGCAACTGCTTGTAGAACCCATGGAAATGGAATTGGTTGTCACGTTCCTCAGAGGTGTTTACTATAAAGACATCGCTGCTTAGCATATCCGTAAATACATCCACAAATTTTTGCACCGTTTGCAGGATATCTTCGTCAACCTCTATCTTTAGATAGTTGGCATATCGCGCTTCACCCACGAAGCTGTTGCCGATTTTGATAAGAATGGAGGGTACTGTGTTGCGGAGTTCCGTAAAGCCGCATTTGTTGCAGAGAAGATCCTTACAATAGATGCCGGTAGTCATTCCCATTAGTGCACGATATGCCTTGTCGATGCCGGTCTCGCCAAGGGAAGGGGCGAGGAATGCGAGGATGTCACGGAAAAGATCAGGGTCTGTGCTGCTGTAATGCTCTATGATCTTGGGGATATACACGAAATGCAGCCCTGCCAGCTGAAATTCCTTGAATATGGAGCGATAGCCGGTGCGTATTGCATCGTTAGTCTCCGGGTCATAGTCATTTTCCACGTAGATGGCAGTAGCTATGTCTATGTCAAAACTCGCGCGAGGGAGAGAATAGACTTCCCCGCTGAAACTTTGATCAGAACCAAACATGATGGCAAGCGTAATCATGAGCAAGGCCTCGGAATGGGCACAGAAACCGTCGCTGACTGTCATTGCTCTGCAGTCGCCCAGAAGATCCTCCCCCAGCCCACGGTCGGAAGAGCTGCAGATTGCCTTCACGGCATCGGCAAATGAAATGTCGTTGGAGGCAATGCGGATGTCGCGGTCTATTTCGTATTTACTGCACACGTTGCGCCAATATTCCATCTCGCTGGTGTCTACAATGCGGTCGGCCTTGATAAGATCAGCGAAGATACGGGCAATTGCTATCTTTTCTTGTCGGGTCATAGTGTTGTTAGTTTTTGACTAATTGGACTACTATTAGCCTGCCGCCGTCGGCTCCGGACAGGAGTATCTTGCGCCCTTCGGTGAGTTCCACGTAGTCGCCGGGCTTGATATGGCGTTTGTCGGGTCCGGTGACGTCCCACATGTCGGGGAGACGACGGTTGATGAGAATCCATTTTCCATGATGGAAATGAAAGTCGCCTACAGGTTTCTTATCCTCGGGCTTGATGCGCTCGTTGGGGGTCACGAAGCGGTTGGCGTGCCACATATAGAGCGATTGCTTGTCGTAGACCATCAGCCTGTAGTTTTCCGGCAGGAATTTCCCCTTTGACGGTGAGTAATAAAGGTTCAGGACCGGGAGCTGGCCATGATACTCGGTGCCGCAGAAGGGACATTTCGGTTTCTTGGAGTTGTCAAAAACAAACCAATGTGCCTCGCAGTCAGGATTTTGGCAAGGTTGCATCAGGTCGGTGGTCTTGACAAGCGCCGTCTCCCATTCATCGGCTGTCGGACGCTTCGAAGGGTCGTGAAGTCCGTCGATGAAGGCACGGTCGAAGAGTTCCTTGAGATATGGCCCGCATATTGTATAAGGAAGTTTGTCGACATCTCCTTGCGGCAACTCAGACTTCTGCAGGTTCTGCACCTTGGGGCGGTTGCTCTTGTCAGTAGGATGCTCGATGAAAAGAGCTTTTTCTCCCATCGACAGCTCCTCATCCTTGGCTGCATCAAGATCGTGCACTTTTCCGCCCCGCAAGGGGTGACGGTAGAGAAGATACATATATATAAGTACTGCCAACGCATGGCGGTCGGTCTGGATGCTCGGGAGCTTCTTCGCAGGATCCCCTATGGGAAGGGAGCGTGTCTGCAACACCTCCGGGGCTATGAAATCGGGTGTGCCAACCACGTCGGGCGGGTATTTGCCGGGCACAACAAGTCCGTCGCAGTCTATTACTGCGGCTTTCCCAGTCTCAGGATCAACGAGGACATTCTTGTACGACAGATCGGAATGGGCAAGCCCTGCGGCATGGAGCCGGCGCACCGCACGTGCTATCTGGAGGCACATGTGGTAGTGGCTGAGCCATGTTCCTTTTTGGGCAGGCGTCAGGAATTTGTTGCGGAGCTTGGCGGAGGCAAACCATTTGCCATCCTTCTCCTTCCCCTTGAACATACCGTCCTTGAAGAAGAAATGTTTCTGATAGGCAGGGCATACCACACCCAGCCTACCATTCCACTCCACGAGTTTTGTAGGCCAGCAGAAGAGATTTTCCCAGTAGTCGCCTCCGACTTGCCCGAAGATCTTGTCGCGATATTTGCCCACTATATTATTCAGCCGATCTTTGGCGTTGGCATCCTGTGCCTCACGGAAGAAACCCACCACATAGCTCTTGTCGGGACTGAAATAGACATCTTTCATTGCGCCGGAGCCAATCACTTCGTCGACGAATTCCACCGTGGTGCCATCAGAGGCCTTTAATCTTACTATCATAACAGATTTGATATTAACTAATTAAGAAGTACCCACCCTTCTCAAGACTCAAGACTTAAGACTTAAGACTCAAGACTTAAGACTTAACAAATCATTGCAATAGTGCGGTCATCATGGTTGCCGGGACTCCAGAAGTCGAGCCAATCCAGCAATTGGCAGGCAGATGCCCGGTTGTCGTCAGTCAGGTCAACCTCCGCCGTTATCGAGTGCCAGAGCTCATCCCATTTCTCCTTGCGGGCAAGGTTGGCATCGGTCTCGAAGAATGGATCGCTGATGCCGTCGGTCATAAGCATGAGGGCTGTGAAGTCGGGCACTATCGACATTCGGATGCGCGTACGGTCGCGGAATATCGATTCCATAGTCAGGAAACGGGTCTGTCCGGCAAATTCGCCACCATCCGGCTCGTTGAGCAGACGCACTGTGTCGGCATTCTTGTCGTAGATGGCGATTGCGCCGTCGCCTACACCGAAGGAAGCTATAAACCATCCGAAACTGAACTTACGGCAGATAGCCAGCAAGAGCGTGGTGGAGAAATCTTTCAACACCGCTGATTCGCATTCATCCTTGCGGCGTGTGATGGCTCTGTATGCCTCAGTCGCGCTCTTAAAGAGTGCCTCATGCACTTTTTCCACCACCGGTTGCAATGTCTCTTTACTTCTATCAGCAGCATACTCGCCGACTGCTTCCTCCAATAGATGACCTCGCTCTGCAAGATACGTCTTGCAATACTCTTCTGCCACAGTGCACGCGATCCTGGATCCTTCCCTCGAGTATTTTGCCGAACCCGCTCCGTCGGCTACCGCCAGCACATACCATCCGTTCTGCGGATTGAAGCTTACGCGGAAGTCATCGTCACGAGGTTTTCCATCCTGGGCATGGCTTCGCCCTCGCTTGCTGGCTGCCACAATGTCTTTCTGTGGCACCCCGTCAAATTCCTTTACTTCGATATATTCGCAATCCTCATCTTTTTTCGGGAATTGTATGTCAGCGGGTACGGGTCTTGACACCCAAAGACTTCTGGGATCCGGATTGAAGGCAACCGGGATTGAAAGTTCGGAAACCGGTTCACCTTCCACAGTGCAGTAGCGGAGCGTGAGGGAGAAGTCTCCGCTCTTTGCCGGAGTTCCCTTGAGGGAGCACAAGCCATAGTCAGACACATTGAATTCTATGCCGAGATCGTCTGTGCCAAGTAATTCAATGCCGGAAACACGGTCAGCAGGAAGCTGAAACGATGCCTCATATTCCTTGTTCATCGTTCCGTTTGGCAGTCGTATGCCAAGTGCCTTTATATCATTTTCTATTATGATGCGTCTGTTCATACGATCTTCTTTAAATTCTGACCAATGAGAGTCAATGATCCACTTAATAAATGGTTCTCTGTCGGCATCAGGGATACCGGCAGTGCGTATCAATCGGTCAAGTAGGGGGTCATTTGTGATCTGCCGACGAGAGTTATGTCTTTGCTGTCTGTTCACTGTATTTTGATATTAAGCCTTAACAATACCATCCGGTTGGAAAGTGCCGGGAGAAAGATATATCTTGCCCGGGCCTGTCACTCTCAGCATACTGAGTCCTTCCCCGCCAAGCAAGTTTCCGAGCGACCAGTTTGAGGACAACTGTCCTTCCGACATATACTGCATGGCGATGATATGGTCTTCGTCTACCTCTATAGTTTCACCGGGTGGGAGACTGATGGTGATGGGAGTTCCTTTTGTGTCGAGAAAGACGGTGGCGCGTCCGGAAATTTTCTGGAGCAAGAGTCCCATGCCACCTACCAATCCGGCAATAGACAGCTTGGTGGTGACGTCGACCTTGGCACTCGAGCCTACATATACACCCCTATGGCATATCAGCGACTCCCCTTCGAGCCTGACCGGGAGGAGACCGAAACGGCTGCCGATGACTGCCTTTCGGGGCTGTCGGGTGGCATTGTAAAGACGCAATATGAATAGCGACTCTCCTGAGAGTTTTGCCCCAAGAATGCGGCCAAGCCCCGACCCATTGAAGCTAAGGTCTTTTTCAATGCCCGCTTCAAGATATATCAGCGCACCTTTCTCAGCGAAGAAGTTTTCGCCCGGCTCGAGTGTCACCTCAAGGTGCTGCACAAATTGTCCAATTAACTTGCAATTCATAGTTTTCAGGGTTTTCAGGTTTTCACCGTTTTCAGCGTTTTCAGCGTTTTCACCGATAAGCTATGACAACGACGACAACGACGACAACGACGACAACGATGACAACGACGACAACTAAATAACTATATTGACTTCTGGCGGTGGCGGAGGAAGCTCGAGGTCGGGAGTGGCTCCTATTGAGCGGTTGCCGATGCCGATGGAATCGGATACCCATTTGAAGAAGGAGCGGAAAGCGGTGCTGTCGACGGTGTCGAGTGAATAGACATCGTCGGTGAGCTCCTTCAGAGGTTGCGTCTTCGCGCTCATGCCGGCGGCGCAGGCTATGATCGCTGCAAATTTCCTCCGTTTTATCTCCGGTATCATCTCGCGATAGAGCTGTATGTCGGAAGGTTTGCCATCGGTCATAAGAAAGAGAATTGGCATCCAATCCCCCTTCCGGTCAGGAGTGCTGCGTATGACCTCTGAGTCAATACGATCGCAAAGCAGCCTGAGTGCAAGCCCGGTGTGTGTCGGACCGCTTTCAGGCGTTGTTATCTCCGGAAGCTGCAGTTCGTCGAGGGGTGTAAGCGGTAGTATTTGTTTCACCTCCTTGTCGAAGGTGATGATGCTGATGCTGACCGACTCAAGGGCAAACGGATCTTGGCGGAGACTCGAGAGCATCGTCTCGAGTCCCACCTTTACGGATTCAATCGGTTCTCCACGCATCGACCCGCTCGTGTCGATAAGCAGATAAACGGGTAATCTTCTCATACTACAATATTCACTTCCGGTGGCGGCGGTGGCAGTTCGCTGAGTCCTGTTGGCTCACCCATTCCATCGTCTACCTTCATTGAGCTGGTGCTGACTGAAGCGGATACCCATTTGAAGAAAGCCTTGATGGTTGCGCTGTCGGCAGTGTCGAGTTGCACCACGCATTCAGTGATTTTCTTAAGAGTGTCGGTGTTGGCACCGCTGCCGGCAGCACAAGCCACTACCATACCCCACTTACCCTTCTTGAAGTCAGCGATACCTTTGTTAAGGTCGTCTGTTGGTTCGCCGTCTGTCATGATGAAGACGAGTGGTTTCCAGTCACCCTTCTTTTCCATGGTGGTCTTTGTCACTTCCTGGTCAGCTTTTCTGGTGAGCAGTGAGAGAGCCTCGCCGAGGGCTGTGCAACCGGAAGCGGTAAGGTTTGGCTGCTGGAAGGCAGCAAGTTCGGTGAGGGGAGTCACCTGCTGCGCGGTGCTGTCGAAGGTTATGATACTGAGGTATGCCGTCTCAAGGGCATAAGGGTCTTGGCGGAGGGTCGAGACGAGCACCTGCACGCCATTCTTTACTGCCTCGATGGGCTCGCCAAACATGGAGCCGGACGTATCGAGCAGGAGATATACTGGAAGTCTTCGCATGATTGTTTAATTGTGATTTGAGAGTTATTGAAATTATTCAAGATATATCATGATTCAACATGATACATCATGATAAATCATTAACAGGATTTACTTAGCATAATGCAGCACGATGCGCTTGATGGTCTCGCAGATGTTGCGGTCGGGAAATGCATCGCCGATTGCGGAGAATTTCCATTCGCCGTTGCGACGGTAGAGCTTACCCATTATGAGTGCAGTCATTCCTCGGTATTGGGGCTGGGCAGCCACATCATATGATGCAAACACTTCCTTCACCTTTGTCGGGGTCCCCTCATACATTCGGATTGACGCGTATGGTATCTGGGAGAAGTCTTCTTTTCCACAGTTGTTGAGGAAGAAGAATATCTGCTGCACATTGGGGTTCACACGGTTAAGGTCGACTGTTATGATCTCGTTGTCGAGACCATCATCACCGGCCTGGTCTCCCTTCAGGTCATCGCCGCTATGGTGGAGGGCATAGTCGTTGGAGTCTACTTTCCCTGCCGGCATCCCATAGCGTGAGAGGAATTCCATTCGATATAGTGGTGAATATATATGGTCTACAAGATTGCCGTTCGTATCCACCATCAGGCATGAGAGATCGAGGTCGACGTCTTCGACACTTCTGCCAAGACCAAGGAAGCCGCTCTTCACTATGGCACCCCAGTTGCATCCTACGCAGAATTGAGTGAGTTTTGAGCCATTCCCCTTTTCGAGGTTGATGCGCTGGCCCTTTTCAAGTCTGATCATAATTATTGAACATATTTGTCTACGAAAAACTGGAGTCCACCCTTGTAGCCGTTGCCCATGGCTTCAAATTTCCACTGGCCGTTGCGTTTGTAGAGACGGCCGAATTCCACGGCTGTTTCTATTGAGAAGTCTTCGTCAAGGTCATACTTGGCGATTTCTTCGTTGGTGAGGGCATTGTAGATGCGTATGTAAGAGTTGTGCACCTGCCCGAAGTTCTGGCGACGTGCGTCAGCCTCATGGATGGTGACTGTGAAGATGATTTCGTTGATGCGGGGATCTACCTTTGAGAGGTCGACTGTAATCGTTTCGTCGTCTCCGCCATCGCTGTTGCCGCCGGTGCGGTCGTCGCCCGAAGAGGCTACGGCATGGTCGGGCGATTCGGGGTTATTGTAGAATACGAAGAACTCGTCGAGGGGAAGTTTCTTGTTTTCGCCGAGCATGAAAGCGGATGCGTCGAGGTCGAAGTCAAAACCTGTGCTTGTGTTTGGATCCCAACCGAGACCAACCCCTACCTTCTCGAGACCGATCTCGATGCGTTGTCCTTTTTGAAGATTAATTGCCATATCCTTGTCAGTTTTATTTAAGTTTCCAGCTGAAACTTAATGGTTATTAGATTTTGATAGTGCAAAGATATGGAATATTTCAGAAGAAACCATAAAAACTGAAATATTTCAGTAAAAAAACTGCATTTTCAGCCGATTTTGCCTGCAATGTTGCAACCAGTCAGTTGCCAGCTATGGGAGGGAGGCTTCCCAGCCTCCCCCCGAGTCAAACTTAGTAGTAAGCGCACTCCGTGCGCGTCCCCGCGCGTCAAACTCAAGCATCCGGCCTCTTAAAAATAATGGGTCAGGGAAAGAGTCAAGCGATTTTCGCGGAGTGTCAGATGATCTTTATAGAGATCGGTCATGCCGATTGCAGCCTCGATGCCGATGGTAGCAATATCCGTATCAAAACCGATGCCGATTTTCCACGCACAGTCCACACGGTTCATAATGCCGTCTTTGCCAAACAGACTCCAAGCCATATCTCCAATCGCTGCCTTGTCTTTGAAGCGTATGTCGCCCGCAAATGCATAGCTCAGCTCAGGCCCGGTATAGACACGCATCGGCAGATTATCAAGAAATTCATACGAATATCCTATCACCAAGGGGATGCGTACCCCGAGTTTGTAGACGGAGGGGTCACTCTCCACGACTCCAGCCGGAGCGTCAATGATGGTGAGATCCTTATAAGAATATGTGTCGTAATAGATGGAGGCTCCAGGTTCGAGAAAGACGCTGTTGCCAAACCAATGGGTGTAGACTGCACCCACTGTGCCTCCGAAGCCTGTGCGGAAGAGGTCGAGTTTCTCATTATTAAGGCGGCCGCCTACTTTCGATGGCACATTTATATCGAAGGCAGCCCGTATTCCCCAGTCTTGGGCGGAGGCGAAGAGTGAGGATAAGATGATAGCGAGGATCGTGAGGGATTTTTTCATAACGCACATTGTTTGATGTATAATTCTAACGCAGTTCGCTTGGGGCTTATTGCCTTGAAACATAAATGTCGATTTTGTGCCAATTTTTTATCGGATTTGTGCTCTCTTCAATGGATCGACTTTACTACCTTTGCTCATCCAAAGAACTATAAACGGAAAACGGAAAACTAAAATGCAATACAGGGAAATCGGACGCACCGGGATGAAGGTGTCGCAACTTAGCTTCGGGGCTTCTTCGCTCGGAGGCGTTTTCAGAAGCATCGACGAAGGGAAAGCCATCGAGGCTGTGTATGCTGCCATCGAGGGAGGCATCAACTTCATCGACGTGTCGCCATATTACGGTCATTATAAGGCGGAGACCGTGCTTGGCAAGGCTCTGCGCGGAATAAGCCGCGACAAGTATTATCTATCCACAAAAGTAGGACGCTACGGCAAGGATGGGGTCAACACGTGGGATTATTCCGGACGCCGTGCCCAGGAAAGTGTCTCGGAAAGCATGGAGCGTCTTGGCATCGACTATATCGACCTTATCAATGTGCACGATATAGAGTTTGCCGACCTCAATCAGGTGGTGGGAGAGACACTCCCGGCACTCGTGGAGCTGAGGGAGAAGGGTATTGTGGGGCATGTAGGGATCACCGACCTGCAGCTTGAGAACCTGAAATGGGTGATCGAGCACTCTGCGCCCGGGACGGTGGAGAGCGTGCTCAACTTCTGCCACTATTGCCTGAATGATGACAAACTCGTAGACTTCCTTCCTTTCTTTGAGGAAAGGGGCATCGGGGTGATCAATGCTTCTCCCCTCTCGATGGGGTTGCTGTCAAACCGTGGGGTGCCCGACTGGCATCCTGCACCGAAGCCACTCGTGGAGGCATGCCGCAAGGCGGCGGAATACTGCAACGAGGTGGGGTATCCTATCGAAAAACTTGCGATGCAATACTCCGTAGACAATCCCCGCATTGCCTCCACCCTCTTCAGCTCTGCAAATCCCGACAACGTCCGCCGCAACATAGCTTATGTGGAAGAGCCGGCACCGGCAGACCTCGTAGCAAAAGTCCGCGACATCATCGCCGACCAAATGCGCGTCAGCTGGCGCAACTCCTGACAACGTTGAAAACGATGACAACGACGAAAACAATGACAACGATAATCGACTCTCATGCGCATCTGTGGCTGCAGCAGTATGCGGAGCTGCCGGATGGAGGCAGGGTAAGGCAGCTCGCCAACGGACGCGCTGACTTTTTTGGGGAGGAGCGGCAGATGCTTCCTCCGTTTATGATCGACGGGCGCAACAGCGCCGAGGTATTCCTCTCCAACATGGACTACGCTCAGGTGAGCGCTGCGGTGATAACCCAGGAATTCATCGACGGCAACCAGAATGCGTATCTTGAGGATGTGCAGCAAAGGTTTCCGGACCGTTTTCTCTGCTGCGGTATGTGCCACTACCTGCGCCCCGGTTTTCTCCACGAGGCAGAGCGCCTCATAGAGCGTGGCTTCCGTGCAATAGCCATCCCCGCCCACCGTCTGCCGCTCGAAGGGGAGCAGAGGGTATGGCTCAATTCCGGCGAGATGCTCGAGATGTTCCGGCTTATGGAGCGGAAAGGGATCATACTCTCCATCACCCTCGCGCCCGGCACCCTACAGGTGAAGGAGATGGAGGATGTGATTGCCGCGTGCCCGGACCTGAAGATAGCCATCGGGCATTTCGGGATGGTGACCTGTCCCGGATGGCAAGAGCAGATAAAATTGGCGCGCCACCCTAACGTGATGATAGAGTCAGGGGGCATCACATGGCTCTTCAACTCTGAATTCTATCCTTTTGAAGGGGCTATCGACGCAATAAAGGAGGCAGCTGACTTGGTGGGTATCGACAAACTGATGTGGGGCAGCGACTATCCCCGCACCATCACAGCCATCACCTACCGCATGAGCTACGACTTTGTATTGAAGACCAATCGCCTGACCGACGCTGAAAAACGCGCCTTCCTCGGCGAAAATGCCCGCCGCTTCTACGCCTTCGGCGAGCTGCCGGAGCTCCCATATGTCAAGAATATGTCGGAGTGATGGAAAGAGGTAATTGAGAATTGGGATTCCGAGGACTCAGATAAATCTGAGAACTCCGAGATCTCCGAAAACGACTAAACCAATGAAACAAATACAAATCACAGGAAAAGAAAGCGTAAGCATCATCGAAACCGAGATGCCCAAGATCGCATCCAATGAGGTGCTTTTGAAGATAGGATATGTCGGATTCTGCGGATCCGACCTGAATACGTATCTTGGCAAGAACCAGCTTGCCATCTCCCCCGTGGTGCCTGGACATGAGATCGGTGCCATCGTGGAGGAAATAGGCAATGACGTACCCAAAGGTCTCTTCCACAAGGGTATGCACGTCACAGTCAACCCATACACGGCATGTGGCAAATGTCCGTCATGCCGTCGTCGTCGCCCTAACACATGCCGCGACAACCAGACCCTCGGCGTGCAACGTCATGGCGCGATGCAGGAGTATATCGCCGTGCCTTGGGAGAAGGTGGTGGAAGCTGACGGACTCAGCGTGAAGGAATGCGCCCTTATCGAGCCGATGAGCGTCGGTTTTCATGCTGTGGCCCGTGGTGAAGTGACTGATATCGACACTGTGATGGTGATCGGATGCGGCATGATAGGCCTTGGTGCGATAGTGAGGGCCGCGCTGCGCGGAGCTCGCGTTATAGCAGTAGACATCGACGAGAAGAAACTGGAACTTGCCAAGCATTTGGGTGCCACCTACGGGCTCGACTCCACGAAAGAGGATTTCCACGACAAACTGATGGAGATCACCGGTGGCGACGGCCCGGATGTGGTGATAGAGGCTGTCGGGTCACCGTTCACCTACAATCTTGCCGTTGGCGAGGTGTCATTTGCCGGTCGCGTGGTATGCATCGGGTATTCTCCGGTGCCTGTCACCTTCCAGACCAAGCTCTTCGTGCAGAAGGAGCTCGACATACGCGGATCGCGCAATGCGCTGCCTGAGGATTTCAAGGCTGTTAAGGAATATATGAAACGCGGCACATGCCCCGTCGACTCACTCGTCTCTGCCATCGTCATGCCGGAGCAGGCCGCCGAGACACTTGCCTACTGGGACACTCACCGCGGTGAAGTCTTCCGCATCCTCGTAGAATTCTGATATGGAAGGATATTGCGTAAAGAATTTTGGTAGGCAGACCAAGCGGTATGTGCAGACACTGACGATTTCCGACAATCCGGAGATGATAAGGCTGTATAAGGCTTGCCATACGAAGGAGGGAAACTGGAAGGAGATCCGCGAAGGAATCCGCGAAGTCGGCATACTCGAGATGGAGATTTACATCCACGGGAATATACTGACAATGATCGTGGAGACACCACTCGACTTCGACTGGGACAAGGCGATGGCGCGTCTCGCCACCCTGCCCCGTCAGGCTGAATGGGAGGCGCACGTGGCGCCTTACCAGGGTTGCGACCCCGACGCGCCCTCCGACAAGAAATGGCAGATGATGGAGCGGATATTTTATCTATATGACTGACATCGAGGGGAGGCTTCCGAGCCTCCCCTCCATATTTGAGGTTTGGGGGTATTGTAGGTTTCGGAGAAATTGATTTACTTTGCAGCATGAAAAGCAATATTCTGATGCTTAATGTCGGGCATGCGGTGCATGAGGGCGACTGGAATTTCAAGGATATCTCAAGTCCGTTCACTCGTATCTATTATGTGACGGAAGGGTCGGCGACGGTGACGGTCGGCGACGTGGAACACGTGCTCACACCCGGCAACATGTATATCATCCCCGCCTTCACCCGGCATACGGATGCCTGCGAAGGCCGCTTCTGCCACTATTACGTTCATATATATGAGGATGTGGCTACCGGCGAGAGCCTTATCGACAAATATGACTTCCCGTTCGGAATAGCCGGGCATCCGCTCGACCTTACCATCTTCAAGGCACTCTGCGACCACAACACGACTATGGCCCTGAAGGCTCCCGACCCCCGCATCTACGACAACAAGACATCCCTCATCGATTGCGTGCGCCTCAACCGCGAGCGTCCTGTCTGGGACCGTCTGGAGTCGATGGGGATCATCTATCAACTGTTGGGGCGGTTTGTGAAGGAGGCAGAGCCGAAATATGTGGCTACCGACCCGCGTATCCGGGAGGCAGTCGGAAAGATCAATATGGGTGTGGATGAGACCCTGAGGATCGATGACTTGGCGAAGGGGGTGCATATGACGCCCGACCATTTCATACGGTTGTTTAAGAAGGAAATCGGTTGCACTCCGGCGCAGTTTGTGATAGAGCGGAAGATGATGCAGGCGATGCTGATGTTGGCATCCGAGCCCCTGATGATAAAGGAGGTGGCATATTCACTGGGTTATGACAACATTTCATATTTTACGCGATTGTTTCGTCGGCATACGGGAATGACCCCGCGTCTCTATCGCGAGAGCTTCAACTGTTGATGCAGCTAAGTCGAAAGAGCACGCTTTGTCACTCAAACTACCGTATGGAATGAGAGTGGGAGGCGTGGTTACGGATTGTAACGATTTGTAGACATTCGTATATGGACATCTGTCAGGGTTTTCGCTAATTTTGCGGTGTGAATCTACAACGGACACACGAGCCGTGCGTCCCTACCAAAAAGATGAAAATCTGACAACCGATATGATGCGATTTACAAAAATGATAGCCATCGCAGGGATGGCACTGTCGTCCTCAGGAGCCTACGCTGTGGACTATTTGGTGTGCGACTTTGAGGATTGCGAGATTGGACAGACGTTCAAGGTCTGGAATAATTTCGGCGACTCATCCACTACCACAGCTGTAGTGGAATCCGACCCCATGAATGCCAACAACAAGGTGCTACATATCACAAACCACAGTTGGAACGACCATGTGGAATTTGAACTCCCTGAAGAGTTTGCCGGAAGAAACTTCTCTGACCGCATTGAGACCCTGTCGGTGAAGATATGCCGTCATCAGAGCGACCCATGCGGCGAGTGGAAGAATTTCCAGATATTCCTCGGCGAAGACAAGCTTTATGAGGAGAGCTGGCCCGGAT
>JAIDTO010000194.1 GCA_029060625.1 Muribaculaceae bacterium
CGTTATAGTCGAAAGTCGTGCTGACATCAAGACCAACAGCAATGAGATGACTCTTGCCTTACCTTCGTATCCATTTGGTAAGAAAGCGAAATCAATCAGGCTCTCATTCAAGTCTTCCAAGACAGTAATTGATGTGCCAGTGCCTTCGGATATACAGGATGTCACAAATACCACCGGTTTGAGTGGTCAGACTATTTCAGCCAACCAGTACAAATCGCTGTGTGTGGGCTCTAAACTTACAATAAGCAGTGTGGAACTTAACTATTAATAGACTAAATAATTATGAAATTATATAAAGGAATATTCTGTTCGTTGGCTACTGCGGCACTGCTGACAGGATGTGCGAACGAGGCTCCGTTTGTGGAGCCCACCACACCTGATGCCGGTCTGACCGGCACGCTAATGACGCGCTGTCTCGCCCCTAAGTTGACCAATGTGGAAGGAGTGGAAACATCGACACGCGCCGATGTTCCCTCAACCGATGACTTTACGGTGGTGATCTCACGTAAGAACAATACTCGTGACGCTTCTTCGGCAGGATCTGTAGAGTACACTTACTCCGAGATGCCGGAAGTGTTGACACTCCCGGTAGGTGATTATAAGGTATACGCTCACCACGGCGAAGATTTGTCCGCTGCTTGGGATTCTCCATACTATTACGGAGAATCAGAATTTGGAATTGACGCCAATAAGATCACGGATGACGTAGATCCTATCGTTGCGAAACTTTCCAATATTAGAGTGACGATTGTCTTCCATCCCTCACTACTTAGTGCGATGAGTGGTGATGCTAATAAAGTCCAGGTTAACGTGGGTAACCAGGGGGTAATGAACTTTGTTCCTACCGAGACGAGGTCTGCATATTTCAAATATGTCAATCAATCACAAACGCTTGCCGCCACGTTCGATGGTATTGTTGATGGTGCCCATGTCGTGGAAACAAAGACGCATGATAATGTGGCTCCTGGTAATCATTACCGAATAACTTTCCGGATGTATGGCATTGATGATGACAAGCCGGGAACTGTAGATGGTAAGGTTACTGTAGACGCTTCGGTTGAGCAGGTAGACATGAACCACACAATCCCTGGCGAACAAGGGGAGATAATAACGAATCCTGAAGATTGGCGTCCTTCTCAAGGTAATGGAGATGAGCCCGGTCCCGGACCGGATGATCCTACTCCTGTGGAACAGACAGTTCCTCAGATTACGGCTGCGCCAGCTCCTTCCGGAATGACCGCGATTAATCTGGATGAAGTGAATGAAGTCACCGATAACATCTATTGCGTTCTTAATGTAGTTTCAACCGCAGAAGAAGGTATAGAGGAATTCAATGTAGTGATAGATTCCGGTAAGTTGACACCGGATGAATTGGCTGGGGTAGGCCTTTCTGATAAGCTCGACCTCGTCAATCCGGGAGAGCTAGAAGGAGCTCTGAATGGCCTTGGGCTGCCTGCAAATGTAGGAGGAATGAAATCTGTGACTTTCAACATTACAGGATTTATGCCTATGCTCGGCATACTTGGAGAAGGCGACCATAATTTCACACTCACTGTCAAGGATGCCAATGGAGAATCCACTGTCACACTTCGACTTCACACCAATTAAGCCTCTACTATCATGAAAAAGACTTTAAAATATACATATGTGGCTGCTGCACTGACAGCATCAGCGGCCATGCAGTCATGCTCCATGGAGTCTCCCTTCAGCTCGGAGGAAGGTGTGTTGAAGATGAACCTCGTCATCAATTCAAATGTGGTGACAAGAGCGGTAACGAATCAGCAGGAGCTCGAAGACAGCTGTGTAGTCTATATCTCCAATGAGAAGGGTCTCGTCTTTCAGAATAAAGGTATGAGCAATATGCCTGACCAGATTTCCCTGCGTCAAGGCAACTACATAGCTGAGGCCTGGACTGGAGACTCAGTTTCCGCATCCTTCGACAGCAAGTTCTATCGTTGCTACGAACCGATCAATATCGTGGGTGGAATGAACGAGATACAGCTTAACTGTAAGATCGCCAATGTCGTTGCCTCTATCAATACAAGCTCAATAGATGATACTCAGGTGAAGGATCTTCACGTGACGGTGTCCTCCTCTAAAGGATCGCTTGAATTCACTAAGGATAACTACACGAAGAAAGGCTACTTCATGATGCCCTTCGATGCGGAAGGCAACCGTGAATCAACTCTTACTTTCAAGATAGAAGGTGAGAACATCTTAGGAGAACCCTTCAGTAAGACCAAGACTGTCGAGAACGTAAAGCCCGCCTATGAATATGTAGTCAATATCACATATGGCGATCAGGAAGATGAAGCTCAGGGTGGTGGATATCTTGTAGTTACTATTGATGAAACAGAACTCTTGGTTCCCTCGACTGTAGAGATTTTCGCCGCTCCTTTGATCGAGGGTGTGGATTTCGACATTGACAAGCAGATTGTTGGAATGCCAGGCCAGTTTGTTGGCGACCGTCAGGTTAAGGTGGTGGCATTCGATGAAATCGAATCTTTCACTATCGAATGTGTGGACGCAGGAAATCTCCATCTTCCTTCACAGGCCATTGACCTGAAGAGAGTGGACGACCTCACAAAAGCCCAGATAGAAGCAGCCGGCATATATTGGGATAAGGAGGTGACGGAATTAGAAGGTAATAAAGACGGTCATACCCGTCAGTTGAGCTATATCACTTTCACTGAAGCATATCTCAACAGTCTGCCTGAACGTGCTACTGAATACCGAATAGTCCTTACCGCTACCGATGGAACAGAAAACGGTACAGGTGTAGGAAAGACCACCACCAAGACCCTGCATATAGCTGTAGGTGATGAGGCAATCATTTATGAGGATCCTCTTGTAACTGAAGAGGCTATTGATCCAAACAATCTTATGTCGATAGGTGCTCGCAGCGCCACGCTTAAGGCTTCGGTCAAGGATGAAGCAGCTACAGGACTGGGCATTCAGTACCGTGAAGTGGGAACTTCTGAATGGACAAAGGTACCTGTGACAGGCAGTCGGGCTTCAAAATTGGTAACCGTCACGCTTCGCAACCTTAAGCCAGGTACAACTTATGAGTACAAGGCATATGCCGATGGTTTTGAGGCTTCGGATTCCAAGCGATTTACCACAGAGTCGACCTACTCGATTCCTAATGCCTCTATGGAGGATTGGAGTACTTATACAGCCAGCACGATGTTAGGTAACAGAACCGTAATTCTTCCGGGAGTAGGAGGTGACAAGAACACGAGCTACTGGGGTTCTGGTAATGAAGGTTCCGCTACGGCCAACAAGACAGTTCTTGACAAGAGCGAGGACATGTTCAATACCGGAAAGTACAGTGCACGTCTGGCATCTACTTCGGCTGTGGGTGTAATCGCAGCAGGTAATATTTTCGTTGGTTCTTATGTAAGAACAGATGGAACAAATGGAGTTCTTTCTTTAGGACGTGAATATAATGAGTCGCATCCTTCTAAGGTACGCGTATACGCAAACTATCGACCCGGTGGAAGCGTAAGTGTGAAAAGTGGTAATGAAAAATATATCGACATAGTTAGTGGTGGAACTGACCATGGTCAGATCTACGTAGCCCTTACCACAGAACCAATAGAAATTCGTACCAATCCCGATAATAGGAATCTCTTCCCTTCGGGTCCGACTAAGGAGGATGGAAAGACTCCTCATGATGACTATTCCAAAGTAGTGGCCTACGGAGAGGTGACATGGGACAAGGCGTTCGGACCCGACGGAGGCTTGCAGGCTGTTGAAATACCGTTTGTCTATACCGATCGTGCGCGTACGATGAAGCCGAAATATCTTGTAATAGTTGCTTCAGCTTCGAAGTTCGGCGATTTCTTCTGCGGTTCGGCTACCAGTGTGATGTATCTTGATGACTTCGAGCTTGTGTATGAGTAAGGGGTTGTAGTGATATTGTTTGAAATTGGATAGAAAGAGGTGGCACCTTTGTTAGGGGCTACCTCTTTTTTGTTGGAGCTTTTGTGGGGAGGCTGGGAAGCCTCCCTTCCATATTTGACGCGTGGTGACGTGACGCGCGGGGACGCGCACGGAGTGCGCTTGCTACTAAGTTTGAGTCGGGGGCGAGGCTTATTTTACCATACTGCTCTTTCAAACACAAGCACTGCCGAAGCTAATGATATAAATCCGCGCCCCATCCGCTCCAATCGGCGAAATCCACGGCGAAGCCGGATCCGCATTGCCTGCCAATCCATTAAAATCCAATAATATAATTCTGCGTTGCTCTGCCAGTTCCCTATAAGAGACACTGAAAGAAAAAAAGTTCTGTGCCCATATTTTTTATCCCAAATACATCTCCACGCTCAATAACACTGACAACGATGAAAACGTCGAAAACGATGAAAACACAAAAAATTAAGGGGAACTTAATTTTTTGATGGGGATAAGGGACGACCCCTATTTTTATGTTGTAACTTTGCCACTGGAAACGAAACCCAATCGGTTGCCGAAGCTCGCGGCAATCTGGTCTATGGCAAGTAAGTATACGCGCTTCCAGGCGAATAAGAGCCCTTCTCATCGAACCGGCATTACGTCCGGGACCTTCGGAAAACGGAAAACGTATTCCAAAGCAACTCTTCACAACTATACGTATCCAATTCGGATAACGGAAGACGGAAAACGTACAACGTTTCCAGGCAAACAGATCGGCAAAGTGGTGACACGTCTGTTTGCCTTTTTGTTTTCTGGAGACCCAGTGGGAGGCTGGGAAGCCTCCCTTCCATAATTGTCGCGAGGGGACGCGCACGGAGTGCGCTTGCTACTCAGTTTGAGTCGGGGTGGGGGACCGGTGAAAATTTATTGGGGTTGTTTTTCGATGAGCCAGCTTCCGATGGTGCGGGTTTTAGTCAGGAAATTGGCTCCGATTAGGAACTTGGTTCTGTGGTCTGCTGCAAAGGGAATCATATAATTGTTTTCGTGGATCTGTTGGAGGGCTTTTTCAGGGCTCTCGTTGATTTTGAATTCAAAAATATATATGTAGTTTGGAGTTAGGATCTGCATGTCGCAGCGCCCTTTGCTTGAGTGGACTTCCGATCTTACAGCCAATCCCATCATCTTGGCGGCTATCGCCATCATGTTTTGGAAATGAATTTCTTTGTTTCGTTCATGTGTAGAGTCGATATCGGCAAAGAGACTTTGCATTCGTATCATATAGCTCTCCGGGCGACCTTCCATAAGGTCTTTGACAGATTCCCGGATGCTTAATGGAGAGCGACCTCCGTAGCCTCTGAAAAATTTTTTATACAAGGATTCCCAAAAGGCCTTATAGACTTCTTTGTTGGGGAAGCCCAGGGTATATTCCTCCGTGAAGGGATCATAGTCCTTGATGGTCAGGTAGCCGGATTGATATAGAAATGGTACAATGTCTGATGATGTGTTGGAGATATCGCTTAATTCCAGTTCATTTCGTTGTGCACCTTCGAGAGCGTCAAGACTAAAGGTGTGGGTCTCTATGAGTCTTATCAAATAAGACGGAGATCCGCTGCCATACCAGTAGCTCTTAAGCTCTTTGTCTTGAAATGCATTCAATACACTGAAGGGATTATATATATCTTCGTTTTTGGAAGAAAAGTGATATCCATCATACATTTCTTTAAATCTACTCCATGCGTCGTTGGGAGCGATGTCGTTTTCATCAGCAAATTTCTCAATGGATGATAAAAAATCTTGATGAAATTCAGTTTCGCTTATTCCGCAAATAGCGTTATATTGAGGCAGGAGTGAAATGTCTTTGAGATTATTGATTCCGCTGAATACGGATGCTTTTCCAAACTTTGTTATGCCTGTAAGCATAGCAAATTTGATATATTGGTCGTTTCCTTTGATACATGAATAAAAACCCCGCAATTCAGCCTTGATTTTATCATGAAGGTCTTCTTCGTGTAGGCAGTCGAGCATCGGTTTGTCATATTCATCTATAAGAATAACCACTTTTTTCCCTAATTTTTCATATGCTTGCTCAATCAGATCAGAAAACCGCAACCCTATAGTCGGTGCGTCGGATTTCAAACCATAAGATTTTTCGATTTTTGAAAGCTGACGCGATATCAGCCATATGAGGCGATCTGTATTTATGAAATTTTCTTGACTTAAATCAAATCTGAACACAGGATATACAGACCATTCTTTCTCAAGTAGTGAAATTTCGAGATCATTGAATAGTTCCTTTTCTCCTTTAAAATATGATTCAAGAGTAGACATGAGAAGACTCTTGCCAAAGCGACGAGGACGACTTAAGAATACGTATTTTTTCTCTGTCACCAGTTCATGGATAAGTTTCGTCTTATCTATATATATGTATCCTTCCTTGATGATCTCAGAAAAGGTCTGTATGCCGACAGGGTATTTTAGTATTTGTGCCATAATCTCGGGCTGATTTTCTGTTGAGATTACAAAGATAGTTATTTTTATTGAGAATGGCAAAATGAATTTTCCTGGCGGTTAGGAAACAGCCCACCCATGTTTGACGCGCGGGGACGCGCACGGAGTGCGCTTACTACTTATTTAGACTCTTTGGGCGGTTTGGAAACAGCCCTCCCATGTTTGCTTTTGTAGGGGAGGCTGGGACGCCTGGCCTCCATGTCAGGGTGGCTGCAACAAATACGGCCGGGGTATGGTTTATTGCCTTAACATAACGAAAGATAATTTAACATTTGTTGATTTCGCTGAATAATAAAGTGATAGAAGAAAAATATGTTGAAAAACATAATTTTTTTCGTAAAAGACTTGCGGAGGGCGGAAAAATGTTGTAATTTTGCAACCGCAAACGGGAAACAAACGGTGAGCGGCT
>JAIDTO010000195.1 GCA_029060625.1 Muribaculaceae bacterium
CCTTATATATTGTTTTCTTTGATTTTTTATTTCTTCAAAATGTTTTCGGTAATTATTAATTATTGTTTCATTTAATTTACTATGTTGATGTATGAATTTGAGTTTTCCGAAACAGATGTTTATATTGGTATTAGCTTTTACAAAATCAACGTAATCAGAAATAGTATTTGGATAAAATCTATCATCGCCAGACAAGCATCTGATCCATTCTCCCTTACATTCTCTAATAGCTCTGTTAAGATTGCCTGCAACTCCTGTGTTTATCTCAGAAGTGACAATAATTGCTCTCTCAAATAAATGTTGATTTACATCAATCCAATTTTGACAAATTTCTATTGTTTGGTCTGTTGAGCAGTCATCAGAAATTATAATTTCTATGTTCTTATATGTTTGCTCTTTGATACTTTCAAGACCGTCAAGAATATATGATGCAGAATTATAAGTAATAATCGGTATCGAAACAAGTGGATTTCTATTCATTGGATTATAGTTTCGTTATTTAACTACTAAAATAAATTTTCTGAATATCAAAATCATGGCTATTGAATAAAATATATAATTTATTAGATATGCTTGAGTAAGACCAACTATACCATTATAGTGAACGAACAGGAAACCTAATCCTAGATATAGAAACGAAAATACAATCTCTGTGCCTACATACCATTTTGTCATCGCCTTAGCCAACATTAAATAAGCCAGAAGCCAACTCACTATCTTGAAAAGATCTCCAGCCATTTGCCAGGCAAATAATTGTTGCATTGGTACGAATTGAGGAGTAAAAAGAATTCGTATGATAAAAAACCTTAATAAATAAACTACACTGAATCCAAAGAGTAACATTGGTATTATAACCTTATATGCCTTAAATATTTCTTGTCGTATTGCAATAGGATCCTTCAATTCACTGAGTCTCGGCAGATAATACACTCCGAAAGAACTGGTTATTACCATCAGATACATGTGACTAATACGGTTCATACCTTCCCACCATCCAGCTTCCGTTGGTGATATCTCAGACATTACGTAACCTCTTAGGATCATCTGCACGACTGGTACTGTAAGCGCACTTGTAAGAGTCATGAGTGTATATCTAAAGTATCTTCCGGATATAAATCTTGACAATTTATCTTTGAAGAATTCCCATCTGAACCAGTGTAGTTTCCGAATCATCAATATCGTTATCACCAACATGATGCTCTGATATGATACGGCAGCTATCAACGCTCCTTTAAGATGCCAGAGTAATACAAGAGTGGCTGTGAACGCCACTCCAAATATACTATTGGCGATGTTAATCCTCACATATCTCTTAAACTCCTTGTATCCGTTTACTACAGATATAAGAAGATTGTTGAGGGCATACATGAATACCGTAAGACCAAAAATTACGAATACATATCCGTAATCAGGGGACAGCATTATAAGTTCGCTTATGTAACGGTGAAACCCAATCAGCAATATAGAGCATAAAAGTGTACAAATTCCAGTTATCCTAAGGGCTGTTGAGAGATATTGAGTTATCTTACCGTCATCATCCTTATATTCAGCGACATACTTGGTGATTCCGGAATTGATGCCCCCACTTGCGAATGACATTACGATTGTGGCGAAGTTATTTAGCTGGCCTACGAGTGCAACACCTGCAGGACCAATAATAGATGCTACTACCTTCACGCTAATGAGGCCTGTACACATCTTGACCAAAGTCGATATTGATGTAAGAGAAAAGACCTTAACAATATCGGCCTTGATTGCTCGCTTTACCAATTCTATTGATCTTGTGATCAAGCTTGCCATTCGTTGAGGATTCTAATGACTTCGTTTACTTCTTCATCTGTCATCACCGGTGACATTGGTAATGAGAGTTCCTCTGCTGCGATCTGTTCTGTCAGAGGATAATTGCGGTCGTTCCATTCCTTGTAGCAGTCCTGCTTATGGGGAGGAATAGGATAATGGATTATTGTCTGCACTCCATTCTTTTCAAGATAGTCGTGGAGTTCGTCTCGTTTCTTTGTGCGTACAGAGAAAATATGGAATGCATGGGCATCATAATCTTCAACTTTCGGAAGGATAATTTCAGGATTTGTAATTCCACTTATATATTTTTTTGCCACTTCCTTACGTCTTTGATTGTCTTCATCAAGATACCTGAGCTTGACATCAAGGACAGCAGCTTGAATCTCATCAAGACGGGAGTTACGGCCGATATACTTGAACACATATTTCTTTGTTGAGCCATAATTTGCTACAGCACGGATGACTTTGGCGAGTTCCTCATCGTTTGTTGTCACTGCTCCCGCATCACCCAATGCTCCAAGGTTCTTGCCTGGATAGAAACTATGGCCTGCAGCGTCTCCGATAGATCCGGTACGCTGTCCATTAAATCGGCACCCATGAGCCTGTGCATTGTCCTCAATAAGCTTGAGATTATATTTCTTACATAGTTCCCCTATCTTCTCCGTGTATGCACACTGACCATATAGGTGAACGATAAGGATTGCCTTTGTCTTCGGTGTAATGGCTTCCTCTATCTTCTCGGGGTCTATCTGATATGTGTTGATATCTGGCTCTACAAGCACAGGTATAAGGCCATTCTCTGAAATTGCAAGAATTGAGGCGATATATGTGTTGGCGGGAACGATCACCTCGTCACCTGGCTTCATCACACCCATCTCTACATACGCACGGAAGATCCAAATGAGAGCATCCAAACCGTTGGCGCATCCTACACAGTATTTTGTTCCGATATATTCAGAGAAATCCTTCTCGAACTTCTCATTTTCCTTGCCCTGAAGGTACCATCCAGAGTTTACAACTCTTGAGGTTGCTTCATTTATCTCATCGGCATATTTTGCCGTCACTTTCTCTAAGTCAAGAAACTTTATCATAATTTTAATCAAAGATTAAACCTGTGTTTATATGGTGAATGTCACTGTATTTGAGTATTGTGGCACCCCAAGAATATCCAACACCAAAACCGCATATAAGCACAGGTCCGTTCAACATTTTTTCTTTTTGGGCGTCCACAAGTGCTATAGGAATACTGTTGCTGACCGTATTTCCTACTTCAGCCATATTTATGAAGAACTTTTTTTGCTCAATCTTTATCTTTTTCCGTAAGAAGTTCAACATATAGCTATTTGCCTGATGGAAGACAAACATATTGATCTCACCCATAGACAGATCATTCTTCTCAAGTGCCTGTCTTACTACAATAGGTACGTTTTTCTGAGTGAAAGAAAAAATTTCAGCTCCATTCATGTAGAGATGGTCAGACGAGTGTGGATTCCCATTATCATCGAAGGTCACGTCATTGGTTTTTTGGGGATTTCTTGAACATCCTGTTCTGACAATTAGATTCTCAGCACCTTTCCCGTTAGTCCCCAACGCGAAATTACCGATTTCGGCAAACCCTTCGGTAGAAATAACGGTCGCAGTAGCTGCATCTCCGAATATTGTACGATTACCTTTATCTCTAGGATGTAGATATTTGTTGTATGTCTCTGCGGTAATCAGAAGAATATTCTTTGCTATCCCGGCACAAATTAATCCCTTTGATATAGCTAGACCGTATACGTAACCGGAACATCCAAGATTAAAATCAAAAGCTCCACAGGAAGTTGGTATACCTAATCTATCTTGAATGATGCATGCGGAAGATGGGAGAAAATAATCAGGGCTCTGAGTGCAAAGTATCAAAAAATCGATGTCTTCTTTTTCTATGTCAGGATTTTGTTCAAACAAGGATTTTGCGGCTTTTATGGCAAGATCGGTTGCTGTTTCTTCTGAGGATGTGACATGTCGTTGGTTTACACCGACCTTATCGGCTATTTTCTCAACGGTCCATTCCGGAAATTCTGCAACCAATTCTTCATTGGTCACAGTCTTATCTGGGAGATAATATGAAATTGCTTTTATGAAAGCCATACTCGATTATTTTTTTGACTTTATCATCTCATACAGATCCTGAACAGTTTCTGCCGACCTAAGTTCGTTGGGAGTCAACGTTACCCCATATATTTCATCTGCCATAGCAATTGTCATAAGGCCAGTAAGAGAATTCCACTCACCGTTGTCCCTGAAGTTTGAATCAGCATTCAGTTCAACTGCCTCAGGATCGTCAAACTGTTCCTTGAAGTTTGTAATAAACTCATTGATTTCCATATTCTTCAATATTTAGTAGTTTTAATATCTTTCGTTTCCCCTTCTCATGAGTATCCGGAGTCGCACGATATAGTATATCAAGTTCTGTTTCTCCTGTCTGCACGCTGCCTGTCATCAAATGGAACTTTTGAACTTTTTTATTTCCTTTTCTAACATCGAAGTTGTCTTCCTTGATGCCAAGGATTCCAAACATAATATCCCTGTTAAGCAATGCAGTAGAAATTGAATGATTCACAGGAGTGCCAGGAACACATAACCAGCTACCACTGGTACACGAACCGTCATGTATGTCATATATCCTATTTAATCCGAATGGAATTCCATTTTTACTATAAATAAAATAGTATTCTTTTCCTTCCTTTTCTCTCTCTTTATAGTTCCTTATCCATTCGCGCTGTTTCTGTTCATCATTGTCTGTCTGATGGATAAATCTCGTCAACCATTTATCTGCTCTCAAAGAAAGAATAAAAGGTGTGTCCTTTTCATCCACTAATCTAACCTCGATTCCATATTTATTCATTTGGAAATCATTAGGAAGCTTATTCATTACTATATTATTAGTTTCTATAGCCATTATGTGATTATTTTATCTTATCTCTCTTAAACTTTATGAAGTCTTCGTATGTACGGATATAATCATCCTCAGTGTAACCTTCCGATGCGAGGACCATACAGACCGCTCCTGAGGAGAAGTCATCGAGGGTCCGCCATATACCAGGAACGACAAGAAGTCCCTGATAGGGACGGTTCAGGATATAAGTCCGCTTTATACTACCGTCATCAAGAGTAACCGAGAAACTTCCTGACACAGCCACTATAAGCTGGTGCAGCCCTTTATGGGCATGACCTCCACGGCTCTCTCCACCAGGCACATCATACAGATAGTATGTGCGCTTGACATCAAATGGCACTGAGATATCATTCTCGACAACACTCAGGTTTCCCTTGCGGTCACTGTGGTGTTTGCTGAGTTCTATCACGCTGCAATCGTAGACTGTAGTCATGGCTTCTTCTTTAGTTTCAGGAATTCATCATAGTCCCGGATATAGTCATCCGGCTCATAGAGTGTGGGGGCGAGAATGAGACCGACAGAGTTGGTGGAGAAGTTCACCATTTCCCGCCAATAACCCTTTGGAACATATAGTCCATAATATGACCGGTTAAGAAGGAACGATTCCTTTTTCTCTCCATCGTCCAGTATAACTTCAAAAGCACCGGAGAGAGCCACAATGAATTCATCTGTATTCCTGTATGCATGGCCACCTCTGCTTTCGCCACCGGGTACGTCATAAATCCAGTAAGTGCGTTTAATCTTGAAAGGTATATGCTTGTATTCCTCTATAAAGGAAAGGTTCCCCCTTTGATCCAGGAATTTGGGAAGATGGATAATGGTAGGAATGGAAATGTTTTCCATATTTTACTTATTTTTGTACATTTCCTCATAATATCTTTCGTATTCTCCGGAAATTATGTTGTCCATCCATTTCTGGTTTTCGAGATACCAGTGGACTGTCTTTTCGATGCCTTCTTCAAACTGTAGGCTCGGTTCCCAACCGAGCTCCGACTGGAGCTTACGGCTATCGATGGCGTAGCGCATGTCGTGGCCGAGGCGGTCAGTAACGAACGTTATCAGCTTCTCCGAGTGACCATCTGGATTTCCGAGGAGACGATCCACTGTCTTTATGATGACCCTGATGAGGTCAATGTTCTTCCACTCGTTGAAGCCTCCGATGTTATATGTATCTGCTATCTTGCCTTCGTGGAAGATGAGATCTATGGCACGGGCGTGGTCTTCGACGAAGAGCCAGTCACGAACGTTCTCTCCCTTGCCGTAGACTGGGAGAGGCTTACCTTGGCGGATATTGTTGATGAATAGGGGGATCAGTTTCTCGGGGAACTGGAATGGTCCGTAGTTGTTGGAACAGTTGGTGACTATCGTCGGCATACCATATGTGTCATGGTAGGCACGCACAAAGTGGTCGCTACTCGCCTTTGAGGCTGAATATGGAGAATGAGGATTGTATTTTGTTGTCTCAAGAAAGAACTCCGTTCCATATGCCATGTCGTCCATGCTGGATGCCTTGGTAGTGAAGGGAGCTGGGACTCCTTCCGGATGCGTCAATTCCAGCGCTCCGTATACCTCGTCGGTAGATATGTGGTAGAAGCGCTTTCCCTCATATTTCTCAGGCAGTGACTCCCAGTATTCCTTGGCAGCCTGAAGCAGTGCAAGTGTACCCATGACATTGGTACGTGCAAATGTAAATGGATCCTTGATGGATCGATCCACATGACTTTCTGCGGCAAGATGAATGATGCCGTCTATTTTGTATTCCTTCACTATGCGGCGCATCTCGTAGAGTTCTGTAATATCCGCTTTAACAAAGGTATAGTTTGGTTTGTCCTCGATGTCTCTGAGGTTTGCAAGATTACCAGCGTATGTCAGTTTATCGAGATTTATAATATTATAATTTAAATACTTGTTGACGAAGAGACGTACGACATGACTTCCAATGAATCCAGCTCCGCCCGTTACTAAAATATTACGTTTCATTTTTTAATGCCAATATTTCATTAATTTTAGAAGAATCTCCATATACACATGGTGAATCATATGACCTGTCCGGAAATACACCATATTCCAATTTAATATTTAGATTTTTCTCTTTGATAAAGGACTCTACTCGTTCAGCTAAGCTCATAGGTTCTCCTGTACAACAGTTTATTATTCCTGATATCTTGGATTGGGTAATTGTGGCAACTATTAATCTTGTAAGGACGTCAAGTTGAATAAAGTCATATTTATTTTTCCCTGTGGTAAATGGAAAAGTTGTTTTCCCATCTTTTTCCGCTTTGAGTATCTTCCCAAATATCGAGCTACTCTTTAAGTCATCACCTAAGATATAATAGCAACGCAACCATTGTATAATTGTGTCGTGTTGCTGTCCATATAGTAAAATGGATCGGCGAAGGGCATCCTTGGCTATTCCATACATAGAGGTTGGATTGCAAGGTGTGTTTTCATCAATAGCACCTTCCCAATATCCAACTTCATGCATAGATCCCATTACTGCTAACTGTCTGAGACCTCCATCTATTAATCTTGTTAAGAAATCATAATGAGCGGATAGATCGCCGATATGAGTGTTTGAATTATGTACAAAACCATTTCTCCAAGCCATGTGAAGGCAGACATCTGGTGATCCAAGTTGTTCAAAGATATTTCCCTCTTGTAAGTTGAATATATTTAAATCAATCTTATGTGCTCTACTGTCGATCTCGGTTGTTGTAATATCACAGGCTATCACATCATATCCTTTTTCTATAAGTGTGTATACAACATGGCGTCCAATGTATCCATTCGCTCCTGTAATAAGTATCTTCATAGAATCTCTCAGAATGGTAATTACTTATGGTTATCGTAAACTTTTGTTTGAATGATAAAATCAAAAGGAGAGTAGAAATCTTTTAGTAGGATATGCTTTAAATCCTTTTCGGATATAATTGCCTTTGAAAGGTCAATCCTCCAACCTATACCAAGGCTTTCGTCGAGGATGGATATTCCTCCCTCTGCTTCAGGATGATAGTAGTTATCGCATTTATATTGAAAAATTGCGATGTCGCTGAGGACTGCAAATCCGTGGGCAAAACCACGTGGAATAAAGAACTGACGGTGATTGTCTTCTGTAAGTTCGACAGCTACGTGTTGGCCGTATGTGGGTGAGCCTTTGCGGATGTCGACGGCTACATCAAGGACAGCACCCTTTACGCAGCGGACGAGCTTGGCTTGAGCAAATGGAGGGCGTTGGAAGTGCAGGCCACGCATCACACCGTAGGTGGAGCAGGATTCATTGTCTTGAACGAAATCTACTTTGGCTACTTTTTCGTCGAATTCTTGTTTGTTATAGCTTTCGAAAAAGTATCCTCTCGTGTCTTTGAAGATGCGGGGCTCGATTATTACTGGGCCATCGATTTTTGTATGAATTACATTCATCAAAAGTAAGAGTTAAGAGTGAAGGGTTAAGAGTTATTTGGGGAGGTGGGGAAGAAATCAATTAGTTTTGGCTAAAGCCGAAAAACAGTAAAAGAGATTGCGAAACCCTCGGTTTCGCCACGCAACCGAAAACACCCATGGGAGAGAAATTTGGTTTTAAACCTGGGGTTAACAACCAGAGGATTACCTCTCCGAGGTAAGTTATTAATCTAAGTTCTTATCTCCTGTACGGTCAATCTCATCCACTACTTTCATGAGATACTGGCCGTACTCCCCTCAGGCTAAAAGCCTGGGGTTAACAACCAGTAGAAAGCCTCTCCGAGGCTGATGTCCTTAGTTGAATTTTTGAATGTTTTCATCCGCAATCTTCATCAGATACTGTCCATATTGATTTTTGGACATTGGACGAGCAAGCTCTTTCAATTTTTCAGATGAAATCCAGCCATTGGAGTAGGCGATGCCTTCGAGGCATGCGATTTTGAGACCTTGTCTTTTTTCGAGGACTTCTACGTAGATGCTGGCTTCAGAGAGAGAGTCGTGGGTGCCGGTGTCAAGCCATGCGAACCCACGGGGGAGGGTCTGGACCTTTAGTTCACCGTCTTTTAGAAATTCTTGGTTGACAGTGGTGATCTCAAGCTCACCTCTTGCGGAGGGTTTTATATTATGGGCTACTTCAACCACTTTGTTGGGATAGAAGTAGAGACCTACTACTGCATAATTACTCTTCGGATGCTCGGGTTTCTCTTCGATTGAGAGACAATTACCGTCTTTGTCGAATTCGGCTACTCCGTAGCGTTCGGGATCTTTGACCCAGTAGCCGAATACTGTGGCTTTGCTTTCATGTTCGGCAGTTTTGACTGCTCCTTTGAGGATTTCAGAGAATCCTGCGCCGTGGAAGATGTTGTCACCGAGGACAAGACAGGCTGAGTCGTCACCTATGAAGTCCTTGCCTATGATGAAGGCTTGTGCGAGACCATCGGGAGATGGTTGCTCGGCATAGGAGAGGTTGATGCCGTAGTCGGAGCCGTCACCGAGGAGGCGTTTGAAACCGGGGAGATCTTGTGGGGTGGAGATGATGAGGATATCCCTTATGCCAGCAAGCATGAGGGTGGAGATGGGGTAGTAGACCATCGGCTTGTCGAAGATTGGGAGGAGCTGTTTGCTTACTCCTTTGGTTATGGGGTAGAGGCGAGTGCCTGAACCGCCTGCTAATACGATGCCTTTCATGATTTAAGTCTTCAGTCTTTAGTCTTAAGTAGACCTAGGGTTATAAGATGAAAAAAGCGATGACAAGCCGGAGGTGAATATGTGTGGATATGTGTGGATAGAAGGTCCTCCGTACTTGTCATTGCTATTGTTTCTGTTACTTTGTATTTTGATTATATAATCTATTAAATATCAATGTGTTTTTTGGGCCAAAGCTACACTGGGTAATTTGGTTATTGTAACGGTGAATCATGCGCTCATAGATATTCCCGACTTTTTTGAATTTGAGTTCTGTCAGAAGCTTTTCTATATCCTTATGTGAGGATTTTGTCTTTACTATTACTTTGTTGGTCTTAACGCCATCATTGGAATCGCAGGTAGAATAGCGCATTTCACTACCGTTTGAATGCGTCATTACATTGTATCCATCGGTAGAGCCTTGTAGCGTATAGCCGTAGTAATCGAAGATCTTTGTTATTTCGGTGCTATCCCCTTTTTCAACAATCACAATAGCAACATTTATTGGGTTAGCATCGAATTTCTTGACTGCACTAGTATGAAGGAGAGTAGAGAGGAGTAAGAGTAATGTTAAGAGATATTTTTTCATTGTTCTTATAATGAAATATGGTTGACAAGCCGGAGGTGAATATGTGTGGATGTGTGGATAGAAGGTCCTCCGGGCTTGCCAAGCGCTGTGCTTAAATGATAAATTATTAAAGATTAATTGAGGGAGGGGAATACAAGATCCTCGGTCTTGCCACTGGACAGAAAACACTGAGGGAGATTATGCTCACTGCGTTCGCCCCACAATCGGGTGCTTTGGAGAATCGAGATCGTTAGAAAAGCTATGACAATCTGGAGGGAGTAATATGTGTGGGATTGATGGCCTCCGGGCTTGTCAAGGGCTGTGGGTGTTAGAGTAAATGCGGCATATGTGCCGCGTCGGTGGACAAAAGGGAGGAGAAGGGGATTGCCGAACCGGAGGTTCGGACACCGAGACAAACTCGATCTACTTCGCACGTTGGGAAGTCTCCCTTCCATAGTTTGACGCGCTGGGATCTTAGCTTGACTCGGGGGGAGGCTGGGAAGCCTCCCTTCCATAGCTTGACGCGCACGGAGTGCGCTTGCTACTAAGTTTGACTCGGTGGGGTGGACGCACGAGCCGTGCGTCCCTACAAGGAGGGGGAGGGGGTGCTCACAGTATGAAATATCGGCGCGGGGCGCAGTATCGGAGCCGGAGGATCAGTATGGCGCAGGGCGGCGGAGATTGGATTCGATGCGGTCTACGTCCAGATATGGGGTCAATACCATACGGTGGCTATCGAGTAAGGCTAAGAGGTCTTGGCGCTCGGCGGGGGTGGCCGCAGGCCGGAAGGCCTGCTTTCCATAGACCTCGAAGGGGGTGAGGTAGGAGAGGGCCTTATTTATTAAGGTGAGAGTCTTGCGCCCGGGTTTCTTAAGGCTTAGGGAAAGTTGGGCACTTAATTCCGCTACTTTCGACACCGAAGTATCTATCTTGCTGATATTCATCATTGGGGTTTGTGAACGGGGAGGAGAGGGGTGGGTATGATATTTCTTCCCTCATTTAGGTATCTTCTTTGTAAGATACTGATGAGGGATGAAAATTGAAAGTCCTTGAGTATTAGTACTTTGGAATTTCATTGTTTAGCAAATTGTAGTTATCTCTTACTAAGAGATAATTAACTTTTGTAAAGTATTGAGTATCAAGTAAAAAGCAAGGGTAAAAATTGGCATTTGCTAAACAAATCGGGCTAAATTGGCATTTTTGAGAGGAGGCTGTAAAAATTTGGAAAAACTTTTTTGCCTAAAAATGAGGAAATTCCAATTTTTTGTTGTACCTTTGTATTCGGATTTAGGTATCTCTTAGTAAGAGATTGACAAATTTGCTAAACAAAGTGCCTTCGGCAAAGTATCGGCGAAGCGGAGCTTCGCAGTATCGGAGGCTTCGCCTCGGTATCGGCGCTGTTAGCTCAGTATGGATTTGCCTCTCTGAGGCTACAGGGATATAGAATTAGAAACCCCCGGACTGTGAAGGTTCGGGGTTTTCTTGTAAGAATGGCGGTTTTTCTAAGCTGTTATGTTGCCGATAAGCGGCTTGGGGGGAGGGTGGGGAGGCTCCCTTCCATAAGATTGAAGCGCGTGGACGCGCACGGAGTGCGGGGCGGACGCACGGGCCGTGCGTCCCTACCGGTTGCGAGGTGGGGGCGTTCTGATAGCTGATAAGTTCTACTGACATCTTAAGACTTAAGACTGACAACTGAAGACTTAAATGAATATTTCGGGGAAATCGCTTGGCGGTGTGGGCGAAATTTGTTAATTTTGCAGTTTGAAACAGCCCGGGACTATCCCGGACATCAGTAAACACTATGCAAGACATCCGCAATATAGCTATCATCGCGCATGTCGACCACGGTAAGACTACCCTCGTCGACAAAATGCTGCTCGCCGGAAATCTCTTCCGCGAAAACCAAAATGCCGGGGAACTGATCCTCGATAACAATGACCTTGAACGCGAAAGAGGTATCACAATCCTTTCGAAAAACGTAAGTATCAATTATAAGGGTACGAAGATCAATATCATCGATACCCCGGGACACGCCGATTTCGGTGGTGAGGTGGAGCGTGTGCTCAATATGGCAGACGGTTGCCTGCTGCTCGTGGATGCTTTCGAGGGCCCAATGCCGCAGACGCGTTTCGTGCTTCAGAAGGCTATCCAGATGGGTCTGAAGCCGGTGGTCGTTATTAATAAGGTGGACAAGCCTAATTGTCGCCCGGATGAGGTGAACGAAATGGTGTTTGACCTGATGTTTAACCTGAACGCGACAGAGGACCAGCTCGATTTCCCTACTGTATATGGCAGTGCAAAGGAAAACTGGATGAGCAAGGACTGGAAAGAGCGTACCAACGACATCACAGCGGTGCTCGATGCGATAATCGAGAATATCCCGGCTCCTACCCAGTTAGAAGGTGAGCCGCAGATGCTTATCACCAGTCTTGACTATTCAAGCTATGTGGGACGTATTGCAGTTGGACGCGTTCATCGTGGCACTCTCCGCGAGGGTATGGAGATTGCGCTCTGCAAGAAAGACGGCAGTGTGAAGAAGCAGCGCATCAAGGAGCTCCACACTTTCGAGGGCATGGGACGCAAGAAGGTGACCGAGGTAAGCTCGGGCGACATATGCGCCATCGTGGGTCTGGAGGATTTCGAGATTGGCGATACTGTCTCTTCAGTTGAGAATCCGGAGCCGCTTCCCAGAATTGCCATTGACGAGCCGACTATGTCGATGACTTTCACCATCAACAATTCACCTTTCTTTGGAAAGGATGGCAAATATGTGACTTCACGCCATATCCACGACCGCCTCATGAAGGAGCTCGACCGCAACCTTGCCCTTCGCGTGAGCAAGGGGGATACGGAAGACAAGTGGACTGTGTACGGACGAGGTGTGCTTCACTTGTCGATCCTGATCGAGACGATGCGCCGCGAGGGCTACGAGCTTCAGGTGGGTCAGCCACAGGTGATCGTCAAGGAGATTGACGGCGTGAAATGCGAGCCTATTGAGGCATTGACTATCAATGTGCCGGAAGAATACAGCTCGAAAGTGGTGGATATGGTGACGCGCCGCAAGGGTGAGATCGTCAGCATGGACACCCAGAACGATCGAATCAACATTGAATTCCATATTCCATCGCGCGGCATCATAGGATTGCGCAACAATGTGCTGACTGCTACTGCCGGCGAAGCCATCATGGCTCACCGCTTCCTCGAATATCAGCCGTGGAAGGGGGAGATAGAACGTCGCACGAATGGATCACTGATTGCCATGGAGGCTGGAACGGCTTATGCCTATGCCATCGACAAGCTTCAAGACCGCGGTCGCTTCTTCATCTTCCCGCAAGATGAGGTTTACGCAGGCCAGGTGGTAGGTGAGAATGCCAAGGATAAGGATATCGTGGTGAACGTGACGAAGTCGAAAAAGCTCACCAATATGCGTGCTTCTGGTGCTGACGACAAGGCTAAGATTGTGCCGCCTGTGGTGTTCTCGCTTGAGGAGGCTTTGGAATATATTAAGGAGGATGAGTATGTGGAGGTGACTCCGAATCATCTTCGCCTTCGCAAGATTATCCTTGACGAGAATGAGAGAAAGAGGGCTAACAGGAATGAAGGATAGCTCTTTGGATTAAGAGTCAAGAGTCAAGAGTCAAGAGTTAAGGGTTAAGGGTTAAGAGTTAAGGGTTAAGTGAAGAATCCGCTTACGTCAAAAGAAAGAAGAGGGCTGACAGCCGTTGCGGCTGCAGCCCTCTTGTGTATTGGTATGGGGTTTGTGGCGCGGAGTTGCGGGTTGCTTTCGCCTAAGGGAGGTGCTGTGACGGTAGTGGATGGCGGCGATTCTGTCTCGGATATCTCTGAGAAATCGGAGAGATCGGAGGGATCGGAGAAATCTGACGGCAAACGGGGGCGTCGGGAGAAGAGCAGGAAGGCGGAGAAGAAGGGGAAGAGTACTAAAAAGAAGAAGGCTGAGAAGAGCTATCCTGTTAGGGATCCGCTTTCTCAGCCGTGTGATTAGCTTCTCTAATTGACGCGCTGGGACGCGCACGGAGTGCGCTTACTACTAAAATTGATGCGCTGGGACGCGCACGGAGTGCGGGGGATTATTTGTATTGCTTGTCGACGGTGGGGGAGGCGTCGCGGAAGGCTTTCATCACCATTCCTACAGTGCTGCCGATATAGGTGGGGTCGGAACTGTAGTATTTCATTCCGTCGGTGTTGTAGAAGTAGCCGGAGATGTCTTCGCCGAGCGCTACTGTTGCACTCTCATGTCCCGGATACTGCACAAGCTGGCAGGGAAGGCCAAGGGCATTCCACAGCAGATATGAGAAGAAGATGGCGCGGTCTTCGCAGTCGTTCTTGTCATAGATGAAATTCTCCTCAAGGAAGTATGGCTTCTCAAAGCCGTGGAAATCCTGGTCGGTGGAATAGTTGAATCCATTGTGGCAAAGCGACATGAGGGAGTTGACTGCATCGCGGTTGCTCATGCCGTTGAGCTGCGCCTTGAGCTGCGACACAAGATTTTCCCTGAGGCTGCTGTCTACCCATGAAGAAGCAAAGTCTCCGGTAGGCATCTGGGGATAGTGGTGAAGAAGGTTCTTTATATTCTCGTTAACCTCACCGGTCAGAGAGAGCTTACCATTGGTAAGGTTGAAACTCTTGGCCTTCATCGGGAGGCTAAGGCCAGTCAGGCGTAGGTCGGAAGTCTTGCCGAGTGCATTCTTGGGGAGATTGCAAGTGAGCAGACGCATTGATTGACCAGCTTTCGGAGCCTCATATCCATCGGGATAAAGTATAGTGTACTTGCGTCCGTCGATTGTCTGCGACATGGTGCCGTAGACTACCTTCTGGTCGAAAGGCATCATCACCATGAAAGTATCGTTAAGCTTGAGGAGACGTGCGTCATAGCCCATGTTGGAGAGGAGGAAATGGACAGCAGAAGTGCGAGCTGCGGGATTGGAATTCTTAAACTTCTGGTTTACGAAAGACTCTGCAAGACGATATGTGAGATAGCCGTTGAGACCAAGTTGCTGGGCGAGCCCGAAAAGCTGACGTGCTGTCTCTACTCCACCTTCCTGGGCAGCCATCTTGCTCCAATGAGCACCTGTCTCGTCCGGGCTATTAATTGCTGATGCAATCTTGAAGTCAATCTCAGGAATGAATGCCTCCATACCATAGAAATCAAACATGAAATTGTTCTGATTCTTTGGGATGGTAAAGGTTTCTTCTGTAGCATATCCGCTTTCTTCTACGGCACGTTGGAGATCTTCAGGACGCATGCGGCGTGAGGACATGTCGATATTGACGATACCTGACTCCCCGGGGTTTGGGGCAGCTATCTGTCCGGGACAAGACCCGAATGCGAATCCGGGGTCCGGGAGACGAAGCACCGCCCGCTCATAGTTGCTCTTGCCGGCAGATTCCGACATCCTCAGGGCAGCGGCGTTTGGACTCTGTGCCATTGTAGAGGGCATGGAGCTGCTACCGGCCTTGCCGGGGACATTGATCTTGATCGATGAATAGTCATAGTCTGTGATGCTTCCTTGAGCCATCTCCTTGCCGGGCTTTGCGGCAAGCACACCACCTGTGGAGGATTCCCCGAAGCGTGGTGTCGGGAGCTTTGCAACAGCAGGCTGAGGAGCCGGTTCCGGCTGGACAGGAGTCTTAGGCAGAGCTTTTGGCTTTGGCTCTGTGTAAGGACTCTCTTCTTCCCATAGGGGTTCGAACTCATGCCATTCGCCATTCAGGAAATCGGCATAGTGCTCAAGTATCCTTGACTTGAAACTGTCGTAGTCGCTCAGAATCTGCTGGCGGAATTGGTTGAAGCTCTCTGATGGAGATTGCGATACTCCTGATGCTCCTCCAAAAAGCAAGGCTGCTGATATTATGAAAAAGCTTTTTCGCATATGATAGAATTTTAAGTTTCGCAGGCTTAATTTAAGGGTTAAGGGTTAAAGGTTAAGGGGTGAGGGGTGAGGGGATAACCCTTAAATTAAGCCTGCAAGAGTTTGGTTAATTATTTATAGTGCTTGTCGATCTTGGGAGCTGTGGTCTTGAATGTAGGCATCACCTGCCCGATGCAGCTGCCACGGTAGGTGGGGTCAGAGCTGTAGTATTTGATTCCGTCGGTGTCATAGAAGCAACCGTTGATATCTGAGACAGCGGCTATTGTCACGCTCTCATGACCCGGATATTGGATAAGCTGGCATGGGAGACCAAGTGCATTCCAAACGAGATAGGAGAAGAAGATGGCGCGGTCTTCGCAGTCGTTCTTGTCGTAGATGAAATTCTCCTCAAAGAAATATGGCTTCTCAAATCCATGATAGTCTTGATCAGTGGCATAATCGAATCCATAGTGACAGAGAGACATCAGGGTGTTGATGGCCTGCTTTTCGGTCATTCCCTCTACCTGAGTCTTGATCTGATTCACTATATCCTCACGCAGATTCTGATCGATCCAAGAAGAAGCGAAATCGCCTGTCGGCATCTGGGGATACTTATGAAGGATAGCCTTTATGTTTTCGTTGACTACACCCTTGATAGTGAGACCATTTTTTGTGATCTCAAATTCCTTTGGCTTGAAGGGAAGGCTGAGTCCGGTGAGACGCAGGTCGGAAGTCTTACCCTGTGCATCGTTGGGGAGAGCGCATGTGGCGAATTTTATGGAACTACCGGTTGTAGTAAATCCTTCAGGCATGAGCATCGTATATTTCCTTCCGTCAATCGTCTTGGATAGCAGACCATAAACAACCTTTTGGTCGAATGGCATCATGACGGTGAAAGTCTCGCCAATATCAGTGAGCCTGACATCATAGCCCATATTTGTCATCAGGAAATGCACTGCCGACATACGGGCACGGTCGTTGCTATTCTTGAACTTTTGATTGACGTAAGACTCTGCCAGACGGAAAGTGAGATATCCGTTTAGTCCCAACTGCTGAGCAAGTCCGAAGAGTTGGCGAGCAGTCTCGACACCACCTTCCTGAGCAGCCATCTGTTTCCAATGATCGCCGGTCTCGTTGTAAGAAGATATGTTTTCAGCGATGTTGAAGTCAATGTTGGGGAGAAAAGCCTCCATTCCGTAGAAATCAAACTGGAACTTGTCGCCCTCTTTAGGAGTGGCAAAAGTAGCTTCAGTAGCATATCCACTGCCGGTGACAGCACGGTTGATTTCTTCCGAAGTCATAGCCTTGTTGGAATCTCCGGAGTTGGTGATTCCTGACTCACCCGGAGCGGGAGCGGCTGTCTGACCCGGGAATGATCCAAACGCAAAGTTCGGGTCTGGAATGCGCATTGCTGAGAGCTCATAATTGGTCTTCCCATCGGCTTCATTAGTGGTCAGCAACATTTTGCCAAGACCGGATGCTTGTGTTTTCGGCATAGCAGAAGGACCGAAGTTATCAGGAATATCTATCTTCATCGACTCGAACTCAGAATCCATGTCGAGACCGAGTGACAGATTGCGTCCCGGTATGGCAGAGAGCATACCGGAGAGCGATTTGTCGCTGACAACGGCATCCGGAAGGCGGGTCATGACCATATTTGTCACCAAAGAGTCAATCTCACCCTCACACATAGGAATAGCGGCAGGTTTGGGCTCAGAATAGGGGCTTTCCTCTTCAATTATGGCTTCGAACTCATGCCATTCGCCATCAAGAAAGTCGGCATAGTGCTCAAGGATCCGCGACTTGAAATTCTGGTAGTCGCTCATAATCTTTTCCCTGAACTTATTAAATTCGGCAAAGCGGGACTGTGAGTTACCCATAGTCCCGCCGAGCATAAGAAATATCGAGAGTAGCGTTATGCTTTTGCGCATAATATGAAATTTTGCGTTGTTCGTTTTACGTTGTACGTTTTACGTTGTACGTTTTACGTTGTACGTTGTACGATGAATAGATTCTTATTTAAGGGGTTCGTTGATGAACTCTGAAACTTGCTTAGCGTAGTTCTGAGCGAGTTGAGACTCAGCAGCAGCGTCTTTCATAGCTTTCTGGCGGCGAGCCAAAGCCTTGTCTTCATCTACGAGAAAATACATGGTGAAGTCGTATGAACCATCGGGATTCTCTTTCACGATGGTGAATGACTCCTGGAGCTCACCCTTGATTTCTTTCTGGGTCAGACGCTCGTAGGCCGCATAGAAGCGAGCGAATTCAGGATCGTTATCTGTATCAATTTCATTGCCATAAGCATCAGTCACACTGCGACCCTTGATCTGGGAAACCGCCTTGGATGCATATTCAGACATAGCAGAAGTGAGGCACATCTGGCGTCCGTTGTTCTTGGATTTTGAATGTCCGTTGCCCTGCTGCTCTAAAGCTCCGAGTTCCATCTTGGCATAGTGCTTGTAGAGAGCATCCTGAAGAGGAAGGCTACCCATGATCTCATAGCCTTTTTTCTTGAGATCCTTGGCACGGTCTTTAGCATTCTTGTTGCAAAGTTTCTCCTGCTTGGGAGTAAGGGTCTGCTGAGCGATAGCTGCAGGTGCGATCAGGCATAGCGCCATGATGAACATGATGATCTTTTTCATTGCTTTTTGGTTTATGTTGGTTATTGTTAGTTTTTTTCGTGTTGTTGACTTCGGACTTCGTCCTCAGCACTGTGATGATGATGCTTATTTAATTATTAGACTTGGAAATGGCGTGATGGTTTATTCGTATTCAAAATTCTTGTCGCCGGCAGGGCGTACGCTCAAGTTGATGACCTTCATGCCCATTTCCTCGTCGGCTCTCCGAAGCTCAATCATGAGCTTGTTGAAGTCGCGGGTCGTCATAGTGTCGAGATTGGCATCCTCAAGGTATTTCCAAGTTCCCTTACGGAAATAATTGGGTGAGTAAACCACATACAGGCGATTGAGGGCGAGCTTGTCGGTCGTGATGAAAAGCCCATCGCCCGGCATTTCTCCAAGGTTGCCGCTCGGACGGTCTTTATCGAAGAGGATATAGTCATATCCTTTCTTGAGAGTAGCCTGGGCAGGTGTGGATTCAAATGGAAACATCTTATATACGGTGCCATCCTCGTCTTCAAGACATATCATTATGAATGTGTCTCGTTCGGGGCTCTTCACGTAGACAAAAATATCCTGAGAATCTTGAAATTCTGAGCATACAGCCCTTTTGTCGGGAGCGGAAAGGGCATTAGCCAGAAGCTCCGGTGCCTTATTTGAGAGTTTACGTCCGCGACCTGACACTTTGCAAGTGACCACCGGAACCCCATTTTCAAAACGCTCTTCATACTGCGGAGTGCCATTGGTGGCAATCCATTCGCCACGTACGGTGCTCTGGGTGCTTGAAAGGAAAGCCATCTTCTCCTTGTCGTTGACTATCTCATTGGTCTGTACCACATCCTGGCTTACCAATGTGCCGAACTCGTTGCGAAGAGCCTCGTTTTGTGCACCTTCGAGCGCCTTCTCCTTGGCTTCGATCATCGACATCCCGGGGTGCCCGTAATAAGTGTAAGAGCCGGAGACTGCCTTATCATCGGCAGCAAAAGCCCCGATACAGAAGGAAGTCGCAATGAAGGCGATTGCAAGCGAAAGGAATCGTCCGCCCGTTTCGCGCAACGCATTACGCTTGACGTGAGACTCTTTTAAGGTCTTAGTTTCTTTGATTTCCATGTGCCGGAAAGTTTACCAGTTGCTTTATGAGTAGGAGTCTGCGCACGGCGGTTGATTTCCTGCGATGTTCCTGATACTTTGTCGGTGACATAAGCAGTGATGTCTTCAAGCGTAGCGCCCCCTTTTGATTCCTGCAGCTTCTTTAGCAACCAGTAGGTGAACATGCCGTGGTCTTTCTCTTCATATGGGAATGCGGTCTGCTGGGCATCTGCGGCTGAGAGCACAAACACATTTCCGGCAGGCTCCACATCCTTATGCCTGAGGGCAACCCCTCTTGCAGCCACGACCGGAGTGTCTTTCTGTCCCGATTCGCGTGCTGACCCTGAGAAGCATGCATCCATGAAAGCATATACGGAGGCGTTGGGGATTTTGCCAAGTCCATCGTAGACTTCCTGGAGCTTGATCATGGTGCGGGTGTGCTGCGGCTGGGCATCTACAGGCATCAGATATGCCTCCTTTGTGTTGTCGTCGGGGAGACCATGACCGGAATAAAAGAGTATCACATCAATGTCTTCCGGACGGTTTGTGATTCTGCCCTTGAGGTTTTCAAATTCGCTCCAGAAATCGCCGGAAGTAGCGTCGGTGAGGAATACAATCTGCGACTTGGGAATGCCAAGAGTCTTTTCGCAGTATTCGCTGAAGGTCTGGCCGTCGTGAAGTGCAGAAGCTACATTGGCAACATTCTTATAGTTTTCGTTAGCCACGATGAAAGCGAAAGTATTGTTGTTCTTCTTGCCAGTCTCCGGAATGTCCTTGTCAACATCAGAAGTCTTGGCAAGAATTGTAGCGTTGCCAGGCTTCGCAGCAGAAGTCTGAGCTTGGGCTGCGGTCTGCTTCAAATAGTTGTCGAGATTGATCCTTACATCCGGAATCTGATAAGAAGCCGCTTTGCTTGAGTCGTAGGAATACGACTTGCCTGCAGCTGTCTTAAACGTGATGGAGGCAATGGCAAGCTTGTCATTATCGATCATATAGCGGGGAGCGCGTATCTCAACATTATTGTTGGTCCAAGCGCTTTTAAACATCTCTGCCTCCTTATTCTTGAGGGGCACCTTGATAGTGGCTTCTCCATAAGGAGTGGTGATGAGGTAGGTCTCGTTTGTGGCATCGTATGGCTGCAGCTCAAGGTCGCGGGGCACGAAAGAGAATGCATACTTGTCGAGATATTCCTTTTCAGCCTGAGCCTTTAGGTTTTGATACTCAGCCTGGAGTCCGCCTTCTGTGACACGCTTCTGATAGTCTTCAATTTTCTCGAACTCACCGCGCTTAGCCCATTCACCAAGTTTCCCTTCGATGAAAGGCCTTGCGAACTCCTGATAAGATGGGGCTGCAATAGCAGATGTGGTAGACTCTCCCCCGCCGCTGACGGCGAGAGGTCCATTCATGATTTCAGCTACGTCACCCATTGCAAGGGTTTTCTCACCGAGCGCACCAAGCCTGATATTGATCTCATCGAATTTCTCCTTATTGTCGAGATAACCGTATGTGATGCCGAGGGCACGTAGATACTGCTTGTCGTTGGGCTTGGTAGCCATAATCTGTTCGAGATACTGCGAAGCAGATTCGAAATAAGCGCGGCTTTGACGGCGGTTTTTCTTAGCTATCTTTTCGTCAGCCTCCATTATTGACTTATTGTAGAACTCAACTCCGAGATTATAGTAGCAAGTGGCGATTCGCTGGGTATTTTCAAGGCTGTTTGGATGGAGTTCGGCAATTTGATTGTAGATGTCGAGAGCCTTCTTATAGTCGCGGGTGGATTCATACACCTGTGCCTGGACGTTGAGGAGCTGTTCATCGCCCGGCTTCATAAGAAGTGCCCGGTCGAGAAGAGGCTGTATGCGGTCGGCATATCCACCGTCGATACAGCATTGGATGCCCATGGCCACGAGCTGGTAGTCATCCGGATAAAGAATGGCAGCGTTGCTCAGGGTGTTGATGCCTTTGAGATAGTCTTTTGTATTGATGCACGCCTGACCCATGAAGGTGCTGACCTGATGGCGCATCTTTTCCTCGCCGGTGGCAAGATAAAGGTCAAAATATTCCTTTGCCCGGTCGTAGTCGCCTGAATTGTAGGAGTCTGAAGCTGCAACGTAGACAAGGGTGGGGTAGAAGCGCGGATCGCGCTTGAAGTCATCGTCGGTGAAAATTGGCAGACGCTGTGAATCTACATAAGCCTTTGCGAAGTTGGCAAGCTGGCGTTGGTCTCCTGCATTGGAATAATAGAATGCTCCCTTGAGTAATTGGCCGTTGATGTCGAGGATAATGTTTTTCACCTGCAATCTCTGCTCCTCGTCTTGAGCAAGTTCAAGGGCTTTCACCGCAGTGAGATACAAGTCCATTGTCTTCGGATATAGGGAAGACTCTTCTTCTCCTTCATATTGAAGCTCCTTGAGTGTCTTGTATTCTTCAGTCATTGCATTCAAAGCGATCTGTGCAGGCGAGAGAGTATCGTCGGCTTCTCCGGAAGCTACGTCGGAAGCCGATTGGGTGGTTTCAGCAGGCACCTGATTGCCGGGATTTGCTGTATTCCCCGGAGCTTCCCCATAGGAAGCATAGAGGAATCCTGTGGTGATTGCCGCAGCCAATGTTAAAATCGTTTTTTGTCTATGTTGCTTATTCATCTTTTAAGAGTGGTTGAGTTGTGAAGTTGTTAAGTTGTGAAGTTGTGAGGTTGTTAAGTTGTGAGGTTGTGAAGTTGTTAAGTTGTGTAGTTGTTTGATTGTTGATTTGAGAGGTCATTGGATTCCCGGGAGGGTATCAGTCCGCCCGGGAAATTATGAGTGAACTTTAGAAAGCGTCGACAAAAGTAAATTCTACTGTGATACGGCGGAATTCAGAACCTTTTCCTTCACTCACGCCTATATTGTAGGTGTAGCGTGTGTCCATATCGTTCAAGCCTTGCACATTGTTTTCGAGATATTCCTTCACTCCGTAGGCACGCAGGAAAGCGAGCTGCTCGTTGGAGTTGATGCCATCTTTTTGAGTGACAGTGATAGCGCTCATCTTATTATCTTGATAGATAGGCTCATTTTCGATGTCGCCATAAGCTCCGTCGTATGCGATGGTGTTTCTGATTGGACTTGCGTCAGCAGTGCCGGAAATCTTTATATTCAAGCGTTTGCCAGACTTTACATAATTGGCGAAGTCACCTTCGAAAGCGTTCTTGACAATATTGAGCATAGATGAGGCAGCTCCCGACTGCTCAGCACGGTATTTACCGGGTGCGAAGTCTTCTTGGGCAGAGAATTCAGGATCCACTTGATATGTGAAGTTCACATTATAGTTCAATATTTTCTTTCCGTTGGCGTCGTAATCCGGGATGACCTCTGAGTTTACGGCGATTTGAGTGTGGTCAGAGATAATATTGTCTTTCTTAGCCTCCTGCATCACCTGCTCTTTGAGCTCTTCAAGCTTGATTTCCTCCATCATCTGCTGCTGCACGAGTTCGATTGAGACAACGTTGTCGTTGTTCATGAAGTTCATGGGCTTGCGGTTGACGTTGTCGTAAATATACTCGGCACCGGTCTTGTTGTTGGTGAATTTAGCGTAGATAAGCTCAAAAGTATCATCGCCGAGCAGACCATACTGCTGCTCACTGATGGTGAGGTCGCTTGCTGAATTGATGCCGCTGAGGTCCTCACGAGGCATGGGGAGGAAGATGGTAGGCATGTTGTCGAAGTTCACGGCGAGCACCTCGTTGTCGGCGTCATACTGACCGAGGCTAATGCTCGACATTGCCGTTAGGTTACCGGCAAGGCGAGTTGAGATCTCATCCTCGAAGAGTCGGCGCTGCTTGGCTCGCGTCTCGTCGTTGACACGGAGTTGATACTCTTCCATGGTCTCGTTTGGCATTTTCTTGAGCCACTCGCTCATCTTCATGTCAACTTCATCGCTGACAAGCTTCGCATAGTAGGGCTCAAGCTGCAAGCGGCGTGCGCGGATTCCATTGTCGGTAGCTGCAGCAAGCACCGGGTTCTCAGAAGCGTCGACTATGAAGAGAACGTCGCTGATTGTGGCCTCGGGCACTTCAAATATAATTCTGTCGTCGGGCTTCAGGAGGTTGATGACAGTCACCTTGTCGCCATCTGCGGCCACAGCAAGGTATTTCCCGTCGAAGTTGAAGTCGCAAGCATATCCATTGTCAAGGTCTTCAATCATCAGGCGAGCATTGAAAGTTCTTGTGTCATAGATTTCCACCATGCCGTCGGCAGTGAGGATTGCCATGTCGTCGCTCGACTTTGAGAATACCACATCCGTCACTTTCTCTCCCGGGCTTATGGTGCGCCTCATCGTCTTTTCCTCGAAATTCATGACTTCCACTTTCTCATTGCCGGCAGCCACAAGGAAATACTCGTTTGGGCTGAAGACGAGCAAATCAGGCTTGCAAGTGAAAGCCGGGAGCTGGGATGTGAGCTTGAATTTCTTTGTCTCGAAAAGGTAAGTGCCGGTTTCTGTTGCCACAGCGAGCTGTCGGGCATCGGGAGTGAATGCCGCCGCCAATGGAATGCCATAGTGCTTGGCATCAAAACTCATTAGTTTTTCAGCCTCTCCGTTAGTAGTGATAGTCTCAAGATAATATTTACCTTTCTTGTCTTTTTTGACTACGGCCACATTAATGCCGGTCGGGTTCAATGCCATGCGTTGGATGCTGTCTTTGCTTGAGATAATTTCCAGACCCAAAGTGTTCTGGATTCCTTTTGGAGTGGCAGCCATGATGGCAGAGTACAGCGATTCAATCTGTGTCAGTGGTTTCACTGATTTAAAATAGTAGTCACGCTTGACTACCGGTTCGTCTGTTTCTTCTTGCGCTGCTGCTGATATCGGGCTAAGCAAGGCGCACAAAAGTGTTGGAATTAAGAAAATCTTTTTCATAACTTATTGTTCGACAAGTCTTGAATTTGCTTTAATATGCAAAAGTACAAAAAAAATGCTTCATATGCAATTTTTTCTTATAGTTTTGTATTCTTTTTGAATATTTTTATGTAAAAATAACGATAGCCAAACTGCACAAGCAGTCCGGCTATCGTATAAATAGTATTCCTCAAGTGTCTATTGCTTGACAATCAACGCGCTTCTTGGGGCTACGGAAACGGTGCCGCTGAGAGTCCCGAGCCCAGCTTGCGGATCAACTTTCCCGTCTTTCACAGCTGCTTGCCAAATTCCTTCGGGTAGCTTGACGCTCTGCGCCTGATCGCTGCCGTTGAATATCACCTTGATTTCTTTCCAGGAGTCGCCGTTGGCATTGTCTTTGAGAGTGTATGCAATCAGGTTGGGGGTCTTTTCAGAATCAATCTCGTCAAACACAAGGTGCTTTGCAATCTGCTCGGCAGTCGTCATCCGGAATGCCGGGTGTGCCTTGCGGAGTGCGATAAGCCCTTTGTAATAGTCCATCTGGTCGCGGTTGGCTGCTTTCAGGCTCCAGTCGATGGCATTGATGGAATCAGGACTCTTGTAGGAGTTGTGCACACCTTTCTTGTCGCGGAATATTTCCTCTCCGGCAAACATGAAAGGAGTCCCTTGCGAAGTGAAGACAATCGTCTGTGCCAATTTTGCCGCAGCCATCCGCTCTTCATCTGTAGCTTCGGGCATTGATTTGCGGAGCTTATCAGTCAGTGTGAGGTCGTCGTGGCAGCT
>JAIDTO010000196.1 GCA_029060625.1 Muribaculaceae bacterium
TCCTTCTTCATGAAGCGAAATCTGCTCGCAAAGCTGACGAAATCTTAATAAAAAAATAAGTCGAAACAACTTCTATTGGACAAAGATATAAAAAGTTAATGGAATATGCAAAAAATATGTCATAATTTTCCTAAATTAAGTCGGATTCCGACATATGCCATTGCTCCTTGCACAGGGCCCCATATCATAGTCGAGTCAAAATTCGGACTCCAGGGGTCAGAACTGCAAATAATTGGATTCTTTTGCCTGAATCCCGTAAGATTCTCACCCCCTGCATATATTGAGAAATGACGAAACCAGCGGGTCACCTGCAAATTTAGCTGCGGAAATGCCTTGAAACGATTAGGCCAAGAGTAGCCTCCATCTTCAGTCAGATAAGGAGCCGGCATTCTGCCACCTCCATTCACAGCCAAAGTGGCATCAAACTGCCATATATCCATTTCCGTAGAGAAAGAGGCTGTCAAAAGAGCCTTATATTTGGAAGTAAGAGGTTTTTCAAGTAGTTTTCCTCCATAAGTTGTTTTGACATCATTGAGGCGATAAGCAGCAGTGACAGTAAGTCCGAAAGAGGACTCATAAATGGCATCAACCTGAAAAGTATGGGAATATGACTTTCCTTTAAGGTTAGCAATTGTCAACCTACCGGGGTCGGAATCATAGTCGACATTAACCTGCCGGTCGAAGTTGGTGTAATAATAATCAGCGTTGAATCGAATGGAATTAGATCCAAACCATAAAGTAAAATCTGCATTTATTCCATAGTTCCATGATGCCTCCTGATTGAGGTTTTCAACCACAAATTCTCTGCCACTTGCAAGCAGATAGTTGAATTCAGCCCATCCAAAAACCGTGCGGTATCCCTTACCAATTGAAGCACGAATATTAAGATTGTCAACGGGTGTATAGCGGATATTGCACCTTGGGGTGGCAAACCAGCCGTATAGAGAACTGTGGTCACCCCTCACCCCAGCCATTGCCGTTAGTTTATCTGAAGGTTTCCAAGTGTATTGTGCATATCCACCGAAAGTGTTTTCCGATTCATTGAGAGGAGTGAGTGGAAGCGAAGCGTCGTTGAGGGTACGCAAATGTTGCTTGAACGAATCGTGATTGAATGAAAGGCCGGCTGATAGGTTGTTACGGTCGTTAAAATCCGTTTCGAAAATCAACTGGGCGTAACCATTCCATTCATCAACGTTGTAGGCTTTCAGTCCGTAGGAGGCATCAAGGGAATGAAAAGAGCCATTCGCCATTAAGGCGATATTTGAGTTGTGATCCCGGTTAAGGATAAAAGCATGCTTCATATAAGCTTGTGCCCTATCAGTTTTCATCTCAATCCTGTATGGATCGACCACATGAGTTGAATGGACAATCTGGCCGGCCTCACTTTTCTCATCAAGAAAACCCAATCCACCGTGGAAAATGTATTTCTGGCCTACGTATTTCCATCTGTTGAAAAGGTTAACCTGCCGGATATCGGGCATATCGGCGAAACCGTCATCATTGCCATCATGGTTCATGAATCGGTCTTCGAAATGAGCGAGCAACTCGGTTGCGAGAGTCGGTGTAAGTTTCGTATTTGCGTCTACGTTCGCTTCCACCTTCAGGTCGGAATCGACATATGCGTTTACGGCTACTCCGGAGGGATCATCAGGTTTTAGATACTCCACGTCGATTTGACCAGACATGGATTCAAAACCGTTTTTGACGGAAGCGGACCCTTTCGAAACGCTAATGCTCTTCATCCATGGACCGGGAACGTAGCGAAGAGCATACGGACGGGCAGCCCCACGGAAATCAGGCATATTCTCTGCTAAAAGCTGTACATAACTACCTGAAAGACCAAGAAGCTTGATCTGTTTGGCACCCGTACCCGGGTCAGAATAATTGACATCGACAGAGGGATTGGTAGTGAAACTTTCTCCGAGGTTGCAGCAGGCGGCACGGAAAAGTTCAGTCTGATTTATCCGGAAAGCATTTTCAGGACCGGAAAGCTTCATATTTCCGGAACGCTTTTTTTCTATGGTAAATTCCTCAAGTTCCCATTCGGAAATAGAATCGGGAGATTCTATGCCGGCAAAGCATGGTAAAGCCAAGCTGGCATACATCAACAGAGGTATTATAACACTTTTTTTCATTTTTAATAAAACGGAGAAAGCCGGTGGTTATTGCGACTAAGTAATGAATTTGGTTAAACTTATTTACTCAACTTTCGCTTGCTCTTTTATCTTCACGCAAAGGCGCAAAGGGGCAGAGTTTCGATACTTTGGGAAGCTTCACATCGCGGTTGTGGCGAGCACGCTAAGATTACGGGCTGCTCCGCATCGCCCGGAGCACGCAGAGGATAAGCGAAGTTCCTTCGCTAAGGGATTGCGAATAAATGAAAAAAACGCGTAGATCCGGTATTGGGGTATCGGAACTACGCGTTTGGTATATAGGAATGTGGTCAGTTTTCATCGTTGTCGTCGTTTTCATCGCTGTCTTCGTTGTCGACTTTGTCGTCGATTTGATGCGCACGATGAAGATGGCGTAAGAATATGCCCCGCCACCTGTGGCGGGGAGAGTATAGGGCGGCGAATACGGTCATGTCGCGGCCGTCAGGGTCAATACTCTTGTCGATGCAGGGACGTGTCGGACTATGGTGTCGGCTTATCGCTTCGGGCGAATGGGGACGACACGGGGCGGTCGGGAGACCGCCCTCCCATAGGGCTGACGGATGCAGCGGGAACGGGCATGACTGCAGAGGGCTTGAAGAACCTCAATACTGCAAGCATGGACGCTCGGGATACATATATGCATTGCGATGGCATTCACCAGAGGGCTTGATGAACCTCAATACTGGCGCATGGGCATCGCGGATGCATTTGTCGGTGCATCGGCGGGGGTGGCAGGATGTCATTGTTCTCTTCCGGATTTCTGGGAGTGAGTCTTAGGTCTTAAACCCGAGTTCTTAGGCTTGAGGCATGAATGAACTTCGGGCGTTGCCCTCAGCACAGTGTTGACTGTGGGAGAAACAAGAGCAGGGTCTCAGCTCCTTGGAATCCGGCACGATGTTGGACGGTGTGTGTGCCCACGACCATCGTGAGGAAATATTTTGATTGGGTTTCCGGGTGCGAAGTTAAGGTGGAAAATAAGGTTAATGAAATATTTAATGTTAAAAAATCTTTAGAAATTCAATATGACTGCACAGATTTGGCAGTCATATTATCTTTATTCCAATTTTATCACAATTAGAACAATTGAATTATAGGTTTTAAAAGCTGGATTATACTTTTTTGGAGGGAGAAATATAGGCACAGAACTTTTTTTCTTTCAAGTTCGAGTGTAGGAGAACTGGCAGAAGTGGCGCAGAAAGGTGTTATGCTGCGCGTGGGATTGGGGCAAGCAGAAGCTTGCAGCGGAGACGGCTTCGCACTTCACTCGGAGACGAAGCTGCGGTGCTAATTCCGGGTTTTGATGTTTTTCATAGAGTGGGATGAGCTGGAGAAAAACTCGAGAATTAGCTTGCGTAGAGGGGAGCAGGGCTACTTAGATTTATTCCAAATTATAAATGAACTGAACGTTGATAGCAAACGATAATTAGAGCGAATAATCCAATACTTGAAGCCTAAAAATTCAGATCTAATATCAAGCTCCTCAATTATAGCATTTCTAAGCTCTTCGGATTCATTGTTCAACCAAGAAAGGCATAGGGCTTGAAAAGAGGTGATTCTCGCTTTGGTATAATCATAAAGTTGCTGTTCTCGTAGCTTCCGGTATTTTCCAAGTCCATTAAAAATCCTTTTCAATAATTCAACTGTAGCTTCGGATTCAATTGTCGGATCGCCTTCTGATCGGAAAATAACAAAAGATTTTGGGAAATCGATTTTCTGGAAAATTGAATTTTCAACATCACATTCTATAGGATTGAGTATGCAATCGAAAGAATCTGATTTCTTTTGATTGCAATAACTGCATGCCCATAAAAGGTTTGACCACTGATAAGCTTTATCTGGATTAGCATTGCAGCTCTTCAGGTGTTCAACTTGGAAGTCCGTGACAATCCTTCTTTCACAAAGATAGCATTTCCCATGCTGATCTTTCATCAGCCGGGAATTTACATCTTCACAGTTCCAAGAAGTTTTATGTTCTAAAGAAGACGGACCCTCTGAACTTTTATAAATCCTAATCATGCGCCAATTACGCTTATCTTATCAAAGAATTCAATTTCCAATTGTCTATATGCACCAACAAGCTCAGGTGCACTTGCTTCAGGAATCTTTCGCATATCTAAAATAAGCTGCTTTGCGACAGCTTTTTCCGCCTCAGATAGTTCTTGTTTTTCTAAAATACATTTCAATTCCTCATATCTTTTGAGCGCATAATCAGAATCTGTCCTAACACCGAAATATCCTTCAGTCAGAGCCTGATATGAAAACTCACTAAGATTGGAAATCGGTTCTTGATGTTCAAGGTCATATGCTGTAGCATTCGGTAATGAATTGAGAACGAAAGGAGAGTGAGTAGTGACGATAAACTGGATATTTGGGAAAAGAGTAGTCAGCAAAGGCATAATCTCTTTCTGGAGCTGAAGGTGCAGATGTGTCTCCACTTCATCGATGAGGACAATCCCGGGAATATTGAAATTGGATGTGATGCTTCCATTGGGCTGCATTCTCAATATCAAATCGGCTACTATATCGAGGATAGCGACAAAACCATCTGACATTTCTGTAAAACCAAATTCCTTTCCTTGAGTGTGAATCTTAAAAGAATAATCTCTATAATTAAATTTTAGTTCCAACTCACTATCGTTGAAGATTGATTTTAGAATTTCTTCAAAACTCATAATCCATTGATTCAACCTTTCAGCATCTTCGATCTGATTTTCATTGCGAGCCAGTGCTTCCTGGATTTTGAGATCGGAGAGGAAAAACAAAAGCTGTGATGAAAGGCTTTGTCTCAAATCATGGCGTTTGTTAATACTCGGCTTTGTAGGATTTCTTGGCAATTCAATATTTGTTTTGCGAGCAGCCGGGTATGAAGCCACAATGAATGATCCAATTGAGTATTCAGATATCAAGGATTCAATGTCATTAAATGACAATTCAACATTCTCATCACTATTGGAAGGATCGAATAAGCATATATCTCTGGACAAAAATATATACTCCAACCTCTTTGTCATAGCTCTAAGAAGCACTGTCTTTCCACTTCCGTTCTTACCAGTAATTATGATATTGTAGCAAGAAGGATCCGCAATCTGTATCGTAAGATTATGCAGATGGAAAAGTTTGTTGATATGTATTTCAGTAATATAGTTGTTCATATGAAATACCAATTAAAATTACAATGTGGATGACATGTCCGACTTTGCAAATTTAATAATATTTTTCCATATACCCAAAAGATAAACAATGAAATTATGGGGATTTCACCTTGCGACAAACCGGCTGCGCGGAGGGGGATTTAGTACAAAAACGGAAGATTATGGGAGGTTTAGGTAGAGGAATTCGGAGGGGACGTTGGGATCGGATGATAGCATAAGCTGGTTGAGGAAGAAAGTATTGGTGAAAGATGTAGGTGTTGGATAGTCTCCTTCGAGAACAAATAAGGATGCCGGTTTTCCTGACCAGCCACATAAAGCATTGAAGTATATATGTTCGGAGTCTTCACCACAATTGACACTCCACTTGGACATGTCGGCGAGATGAACATAGCTGCTTAGACACCTATCTAAATAATGTGGGATATAGACAGATTGGAAAAAAGCATTTGCAGTATCTGTAACAAAGACGATATTCCTTCCTCCCTTTCTATGTAAATTACGGGCAACCGATGTCTTCAACGTATCCATCATGTCCGGGGAAGGAGTACAAGTGATGGAATTATGTGAATTGTGATAGAGCTGAAGCCAAAGTATATATGCCTGCACAAGAGTAGTGAGTCCGCATCTTGGCACAGTCTTGGAAATAATGTACTTGCCGTGGAGGCCGGCATTCGTCCTCATCATGAACAAAGCCGCCAAGTAGCGTTGAATGCCGTTAAGGTGAAGCGTCACCAGATTTGAGGTTTTTTCTTTATCGGGAATCATATAATCGAGAGCAGCCCAGTAAGGGAAATCGTACTTTTTGCGTAGCTCATAGAATGACTGGCGCGCGGTCTTGATGTCATTGCAATTGAAGACGATAAGCGGCGAGACTCCATCTATGAGTTGACGTATTTTGGGGAGGTTTTCCATTGTCTCGGGGAGATAGAGGCTTTGGTGGGCGATGGAACGCACGCGGAATCGGAATCTGGGGCCGGGAGAGTTCTTGCCGGCGAGGGGATTGAAGATTTTTGTAGGCAT
>JAIDTO010000197.1 GCA_029060625.1 Muribaculaceae bacterium
TATTTCCGCACAAAAAACCTTGAGCAATCCACCAAACTTAACGACAGCGATGTCGTCACAATTGCCGACAAAGAGTCGGAGGCAGCAATTCTTAACTACATCCACACTCATTTTCCTGATCATGGCATCATATCGGAAGAATCGGGCCGCGATCATGAGGACAGAGAATGGCGCTGGGTAATCGATCCTCTTGACGGCACCACCAATTTCGCGATGGGACTGCCTCCTTTTTGTGTTTCAATCGCATTGGAACACAACAAAAAAGCCGTGGTCGGAGTCGTATTTGCTCCATATCTCAAGGAATGCTTTTATGCAGTGAAGGGAGCCGGAGCATGGCTAAATGGCAACCCTATCCATTGTTCAGACAAAGCGGAGATGTCAAAAGCAGTAGTAGCAACAGGAATGCCCTACGACCGCAACGACAATTCCGACAACAATCTCGCCGAAATAAGCAGAATGGCATTTCGCGTCAGAGGTATACGCCGAATGGGCTCAGCGGCAATCGACCTTTGCTATACAGCTTCCGGATTTTTTGATGCCTACTGGGAATTGAATCTCAACAGATGGGATGTGGCAGCGGGACAGCTTATAGCATCGGAAGCAGGGGCCATCGTTGAATCTATACGCTCAGACCGCAATCATTCTATTCTTGCGTCGAATCCCCACCTTCTCGCTTCTATGCGCCAAATACTTTCTATCAAACCAATTTAATCCGAGCGACTGAATGGCCAAATAAATTTTTATATTATATGGGAAAAGACAAGAAGGAATACGCAGAGAAGAATAAGGTGTGGCTGGAAGAGAAAGCACAGGAGCAGGGAGTTGAGGCTCTTGATGGCGGAGTGTATTATCGTGTGATTAAGTCGGGGAATGCTGACGGAAGGACCCCTGACCGGAATAGCGTAGTGACTGTGCATTACACCGGTAAGACAATCAATGGAAAGAAGTTTGACAGTAGTCTCGGTGGAGTCGCACCGGCATTTCGCCTTAGGGATTTGATCGAAGGCTGGATTATTGCACTGCAACAAATGCATGTGGGTGACAAGTGGGAGTTGTATATTCCTGCCGACAAGGGATATGGGAAGTTCAGTCAGCCGGGGATACCGGGAGGCTCTACCCTGATATTTGAGATAGAACTCTTAGGAATAGCATAGGATACTCAGTATGCCGCCGGCTTTAGAATGTCGGTGAAATTGTGTAAATTTGTACTCGATAAAAAATCTATTACATGAAAAAATTCGCAATTTTGATAGGATTGGTGTTTCCCTTAATGGGAATGGCTCAGAATGTAAGCTGGTACTCCTCTTCAGATAATGATTTCTGGAGAAAGGAGAAAAATATAAAGATGGAGGGGAAAGCATCGCAAACTCCTGTGATAACCATCGGTCAGGATACCAAAGGCCATAAACTGAAACATTGGGGTACGACCTTCAATGAACTTGACTGGGATGCGTTCATTGCACTTTCGCGCGATGAACAGGACAAGCTGATGCACAATCTCTTTTCTCCGGATGGTGACCTACGGTTCACTCGAGGCCGAATCGGAATGAATTGCAACGACTATGGTAGAAGTTGGTTTAGCTGCGATGAAGTGGAAGGAGATTTCGAATTGAGATACTTCAATATCGACCGCGACAAGACAAGCATCATCCCTCTTATAAGGGCGGCGCAGAAATATAATCCCGACCTTACTTTTTGGACATCACCATGGTCACCACCGAGTTGGATGAAAATAAACGGGGATTATCCGGTAAGGAGCAGCGAATATAATACTATGGATCCACGTAAGGACTATCTGCTTTTCAGTGAGGCAGTGGAAATGAATGAAGACCAGAAGAAACTTTCCGAGGAGAGGAAAGACAGGTTCCCCCGAAGACTTGCCACTCAGGATTATTTCATTCAGGATCCACGTTACCTCCAGGCTTATGCAAATTATTTCAGCAAGTTTGTAGATGCATATAAAAAGGAAGGGGTACCCATTGATATGGTTATCTACCAGAATGAGGCATACAGTTATACCAAGTATCCAGGCTGTGCATGGACAGCCGAGGGAACTGTCCGGTTCAACCGTGACTATCTTGCTCCTACACTTCAGAAAAAGAATCCGGACGTTAAGATCTATCTTGGGACATTCAACACTAATCGACAGGACCATGTGGAGAGGATTCTATCTGATTCTGTTCTCAGGAGTCAGCTTTCGGGGTTGGCTTTCCAATGGGAGGGGCGTGAAATTCTTCCTGCCAT
>JAIDTO010000198.1 GCA_029060625.1 Muribaculaceae bacterium
ATCGTAAGGGCTTGGCAATGCCACGGCCTCGTAATGTGCTGATAGCATCCATTATGATAGCACTCCGTGAGGGCTACAGGGATATATACATCGTAGGAGCCGACCATACATGGAGCCGCGACCTATGGGTCGACGATAAGAACCGTGTCATTTCAGTGCAAAAGCATTTCTACAAAGACAATGACAAGGAGTTTGAGCGAGTGGCGCAAGAATATGCCGGTTATCATCTCCACGATATTCTCAACAGCCTCACAATCGCATTCCGCTCCTATCATCAGATAGCCGGCTACGCTGCAAAAATTGGAGCGAAGATCACCAACTGCACCCCCGGCAGCTTCATTGACGCATTCCCTCGCTCCTCATTATAATTAATAACTCGACGACAACGACGACAACGATGACAACGATGACAACGAAGAAAGGCCTCCTGGCCCTTTCTCCAATGCTGGTCTTCCTGCTTCTATATGTAGCAGTCTCAGCAATAATAGGCGATTTTTATAAAATTCCCATCTCTGTAGCTCTTCTCGCCGCATCAATGTGGGCTATTGTGATCTACCGGGGGAAAAGTCTTAAGGAACGAATCGAGACTTTTTCAGCTGCGGCTGCCGACAAGGATATCATTTATATGATATGGATATTCGTGCTTGCGGGTGCCTTTGCATCTTTGGCAAAAGAAATCGGGGCTGTTGAAGCTACTGTAAATTTCACTCTCAGTATATTCCCGCCCCAATATATAGTCCCGACATTGTTTGTAGCTGCTTGCCTCATATCATTTTCCATAGGCACGTCGGTGGGTACGGTTGTAGCCCTTACTCCATTGGCTGCAGAGTTGGCATCAACTGAAGGTGGGAATGTGGCTTTCTTTGTTGGGGTAGTGCTTGGCGGTGCATTTTTCGGCGATAATCTGTCGTTTATTTCCGACACTACCATTGCCGCTACGCGCTCACAGGGTTGCCTGATGCAAGATAAGTTTAAGGTAAATCTCTGGATTGCCTTGCCGGCAGCAATTGTGACACTTCTTTGCTATGTGCTGTTGGTCCCTGATGTCCCGGTAGTGGAGTCGCAGCAGGGTGGCGACCCGTGGCTTATGCTCCCTTATCTTGTGGTGATTGCTACAGCAGTGATAGGCCTGAATGTGACCCTTGTGCTGACGCTTGGCATCGGGTGCGCAGTTCTCCTTGGTGCTATCCGGGGCATAAATATCCTTGATATGGCAGGATTCATTGGTTCAGGCATAGAAGGGATGGGCAGCTTGATAATTATCACCCTTCTTGCTTCCGGCATGCTCGGGGTGATCAAGGCATGTGGGGGCATTGGATATATTCTGAATGTGATGACGGCAAGGATTTCCGGGTTGAGGGGAGCACAAGCCACATTGGCTGTGCTTGTCGGCATAGTCAATCTCTGTACTGCCAATAATACAGTGGCAATAATCACAGTCGGAGGGCTTGCAAAAGATATATCGGAGAAATTTGGTGTCGACCCGCGAAAGAGTGCATCGATTCTCGATTCAGCATCTTGTGTGGTGCAGTGTCTGATCCCATACGGGGCACAGACTCTTCTTGCCACATCACTTGCAGGCATATCCCCGGCAGCTCCGTTCGCTTATCTTTATTATCCTTGGGCTCTTGGACTTAGCCTTCTGCTGTCAATCGTGTTTTTGTTCCCTCGACGCTATTCGCATATGAGATAGCGTGTCACTCCGACTTCGCGGAATTGATCAGCTGTCTTTTGAGCAGGATTGACCACCACGGTCAGGTTGGGATAGGCTTTCGCTGTAGGTAGATCATCGGGATGGTCGGTGATGAACGATTCAAGGCGAAGGTTTTCTTTGGCGAGGAGCTGCTCGATGTTTTCAAGCTTGGAAGATCCTTTCATTTCTTCATATTCCGCTTTGTCGTCGGTGAATCTTGTGGCTATGGCTCCTTCGTAGCCGAGAAGGCGGCAAAGTGGAAAAGTGTATTCTTCGATGGCAGCCGTGGCTATATAGGTCAGGCATCCTAACTTTCGACGGGATTCCACTAAGTCCCTGACATGAGGATTGATGGATTGGGCTATTGTTTCAGCTAAGTCTTCCCAGTCGGAATCTTGAAGATGCAGGCGTGCTATCCGGGTCAGATGCCATTTCATGCTGCTGTGGCTGACTATATGCATGCTTCTCAGCCATGTCTGCCAGAGTGCACTTATCGCGGCTCCCGGAGAGCGGCGCTTCATAAGCATTCCGGGGAGACGCTTCATAAACACATGCATTGAATTTCCTGAGAGCAGGGAGCCGTCGAGATCTACTATGGTGGCTCCTTTCAGCGCTTCTTGTAATCGTTCGACCATGGGAATCTTATTAAGGTTTTGTTTCTATATAGTGAATAGTCTGACCTGATGCGGGGGTTGCCGGTTGTCTCTGTCATGACAGCAATGCGTACTATTGCCCTTTCATTCGTCTCCCTTAACGTTTCGGCAATGGCAAATAGTGTGTCGCCGCTGTCTATTGCATCATCAATGATGAGAATTTCCGGAGACTCTCTTTCTTTGAGGATATGTGCCAGCCCTTCCGGTATCTCCACGATTGGAGTCTCTGATGGTGCTTTTATTTTTCTGCAGAGTGTCAGCATCACAGACTCTCCCATTCTCATCAAGTCAAGGACAGGTAGGGGGAGGCATTTCAAAATAAGGCTCAATATTCCTGTTTTTCGTTTGGTGGAAGGCCTTTGAAGGGTGACATCGTATCTTGTCTCATAACGTGATCTTGGAAAATGCCGGCAGAATGCGTCGCATACGAAAGCACCACCGCGCCTCACCGCCACTATTGCATCAAACCTGTCAGTGGGATCTTCTTCCACTATCTTGGCGAGTTTTGCAGCATGATGGTCGAATGCCGCTGAGTCTAAAGTCAGAACTTGCATAATAGTTTTATTGCCGGCAGCCCAAGATAAGACACGAGTGCGCCGAGTTTGTTTTTCAATCTGACTCTTCCGTCGAAAATCTCATTAAGCCGCTGTTCCTTTATCACTTTCAGGCATCGCTCTTTCTGTTGCGGATTGTCTACATCGTTTCGTAGCATTTCCACAAGTATGTTGAAGTGAGCGCTAAAGCGTCGGTCGTTTGCGGCTCGGAGTAGGGCAGGCGAGCGGTCGGCCATATGCTTTACGATGCGGTCGGTCACGTCAAGCGCATCAAAGCGGGCATCGCTCCAGGTGTTGATGAAACTCCCCGGAGTGTCGCGGTAGAAATATACGGTTCGGTCTAATATGCATACTTTATCGGTCCTTTCGAAAGCCTGATAGAAAAGATCGAGGTCTTCGTAGCGGCATTTGCGAAACCTGAGTGTGGGTTCATCTTTAAATACGGATGAATTAAACAGCATGCCCCAAGGGTTGTTGAGGATTCTCATCTGGTAGAGTCCTATTAATATTGCAGTGGATGACGGAAGAGTCATGGCATGTCCGCGTCCGGAAGGCATCTTCGAAGGGATTCCACGCACAAAACCTCCCGCGACTATTCCGGCTCCGCTTTTGAGCGCTTGGCTTATCATGACTTCAAGGGCATCGGGGGGCATAATGTCGTCAGAGTCCATAAAGGCAATCCACTCTCCATTTGCAGAGTCGATTCCACGGTTTCGGGCTGACGAGACTCCCGAATTTGGTTGCGAGATAAGCCTGAACCGTGCGTCTTTATTGCAAAAGTTCCGGCAGATGGCAGCTGACCGGTCGGTTGACCCGTCGTCGACAAGTATGGCTTCAAAATCGCCGTAAGTCTGTCCCTGTAGCGATTCCAAAGCTTCCGTCAGCCATTTTTCAGCATTATATACCGGTATGATTACGGAAATGGTATTCATGATCTTCGGTTATATCAGGTGCAAAGGTAGCAAATTGTTGTGGAATCACCAAATTTAAATGTAAAGAGAGCCACTGCACATTGCAGTGGCTCTCAGTATTCGTATTTTTTTTCGAGTGGATCTTAAAGATCTGGTTCCTCTACGAAGTCGTCTTTGCCAACTCCGCATACCGGGCATACCCAGTCGTTGGGGATATCTTCGAAAGCTGTTCCGGGAGCGATGCCGCTATCAGGGTCGCCTACTTCAGGATCATAGATCCAATCGCATACTTCACATCTGTATTTTTTCATAGTCAGATAAATTTTAATGGTTTCTAAATCGGTTTTCACCTATTAAAACCAAATTAACCCCATTTTGGTTTAATATATAAGGATATTTTCCTCAAAAAAAATCTCGCTGCATATGGTAGGGACGCACGGCTCGTGCGTCCGAGCGCCGTTTGGCATGGTGCAGCAGGTTTGCCGGATGCGAAGTAGTGATTAATTATGAATAAAATAAAGATATGGACAAGTATCAAGAAGTGATCGCTGCGTCAAAAGTGACAGGCGACGACGAGGTGGTAAAAGCCGAGGTAAAAAAAATCGTGGACGAGGCGGGCAAATACGCCTCGAAGGAAGTATATGAGTTCCTGCTTAACTCGATCGACCTTACTACGCTTGCCACCGATGACAGCGTGAAGAGTGTGGTGGCATTCACTGAAAAGGTAAATAATTTCGATAGCGACTATCCTCAGTATAAGAATGTTGCGGCTATTTGCGTTTATTCTAATTTTGCCGAGGTTGTTCGCAACACTCTCGATGTGCCCGGTGTGGATGTGGCAGTTGTTGCAGGCTGTTTCCCAAGTGCCCAGACTTTTATTGAGGTGAAGGTGGCAGACGTGGCTATGGCTGTGCTTGGTGGAGCTGACGAGGTTGACATTGTATTCCCCGTGGGCATGTATAAGGATGGCGACTATGAGGGCCTTTGCGACGAGATCATAGAGATGAAACGCGCTGCGCGTGGCGCAAAACTTAAAGTCATCCTCGAATCAGGACTTCTAAAGACAGCAGAAGATATCCGCCGCGCATCGATACTTTCTCTCTATAGCGAAGCAGACTTCCTCAAGACATCCACCGGAAAAATTTACCCCGGAGCAAGCCTTGAAGCCGCTTGGGTGATGTGCCAGTGCATCAAGGAGTATTATCAGACCACCGGCCGCAAGGTAGGCTTCAAGTGCTCAGGTGGTGTTCGCACCACAGAAGAAGCCTTAAACTACTACGCAATTGTCAAGGAAGTGCTTGGCGACGAATGGCTCTGCCACGATCTCTTCCGCATCGGGGCAAGCTCCCTCGCCAACGCCGTCCTCTCCTCTCTCGAAGGCACCGAAGTAAAATATTTCTGATAATTTTGAATATAGATTGCATATTTTAAGCATATAGTGCTTCTATGACGAGTATAAGCGGATATTTTCTTGAAAAATGTCCGTTTTTTATTCATTATAGGTTTGGTTATGTTGAAAATAGTGATTAACTTTGCAGTCCCGACTCCAGATTGAAGTCTGCAGTCCGTTCTGATCATTCAGTTTGTTTCGGTGTCCCGGCATCTTCAGACAACTGAAAACCGACCACGGAAAACGGAAAACGGAAAACGGAAAACGAAAAACGGAAAACGGACAACGGAAAACTAAAAACAAAATAAATATGTTGCCTAACACAGATGTCATCACGAAAGATAGCGTGGTGGTAAGATTTTCAGGAGACTCCGGCGA
>JAIDTO010000199.1 GCA_029060625.1 Muribaculaceae bacterium
CAGCTCCATATCGGCTGTAAATCTCCTTTACATGCTTTTCTGTCGACATAAACAGATCCAGATTTATTGAACTGCGTACCGTTGCCAGTGAATGGTATTGGGTATCTATATAGTCGGGGCCGCATTTAAAGGGCTGTACCGTCATTCCCCTTCGTGACAGCGCTTTCATAAGTCCCAACGAAAGAGTGGTCTTGCCACTTCCAGATGAAGCCGCAGCTATTAGAAACGAACTTTTTTTCATTGCCATGTCTTACTTAATATCTTACCATCGTCCGCTATCAGGACCGCATCCAATTTCCCTTTAAAAATCTCAGAACAATGCATATGACAGCGTCTTAAAAGCTCTGGGAAAAAGCGCTCAGCATCGGTTGCGCTAAGAAGAGAAGGCAATTCCCTGGCAAGAGATAGATTGGCCATTACTTCCTTAGAATCTGTTGTGCAACCGCATTCCTCCGCCAAAGACATAAGGAATTCCCTGTTGACCGTCACTTTATGGCTATGGGTATCCATATTGCCTTCCGCGAGTTTTACAGCCTTTCCTAACATAAGACCGATAATAAGGTGCTCGACTCCACACTCACCGGCTATCTTCATGGTCTCTCCAATGGCATTGCCATAATGGATAAAGGCTTGTTGAGGCAACCCGGGGAAAAGAGCCTTCATGTATTTCTCACTTTTACCTCCGGAATTCACAATTACCTTTTCGCAACCATTAGCCAAAGCCACTTTCATCTCCCTTCGTATGGATTCCAGAAACGCTTCATGTGAGAATGGACGCACTATGCCGGATGTGCCGATAATGGAAACACCACCCACTACGCCGACCCTTGGATTGAAAGTCCTTTCCGCAAGTTCTTCTCCACCCTCTAGAGACACTGTAACGTCAAGTCCACCATCGTATAGTGCCAAAAGTTCGGAGCTCATCATAGAACGCGGTACAGGATTTATGGCAGCCTCTCCCACAGGAAGTCCAAGCCCGGGAAGAGTTATTGTCCCTATTCCCTCCCCTCCAAAGAAGCGGATTCCATCATGCTCTGCAAACGAAACTTTAACAGATATCAATGACTTGTCGGTCACATCCGGATCGTCCCCGGCATCCTTGATTACGCTTGCTATAGCATAATCCCTTTCAATCATCACTGATACTACGGGCATGTGAAGGGTCTCACCCTCCGGTATCTTGAAGTAAATGTCTTTCACCTTTTTCCCGGTCAATAGTGCCACAAGGGCAGCCTTGGCTGCAGCTGTGGCACAAGAGCCTGTAGTAAAACCTGTGTGCAACGGATAAAATTCAGGTAAAAGCCTTTCTATCTCCCGACGCAATCCGTGCCGACCGTCAACGACAATGAAGTCAGCCGACAGTATAGGGCGCTTTACGACAAACACCCTTATTCCATGATGTCTTGCCGCCTCAATCTTTTCCATAAAACCACCGGACTCCCCGCTTTCCTTGGTCAGAATCGCATCCGGCTGAATAGCCTGTATCAAAGAATCCACCGAAGAGTCATCATAATATATCAGCCTATCCGTAGGAAATCCTTCTTCATTCGCTATCTCGACAGACTCATCGCGTTTCAGGATGCGAAACCAAGTCTCATGCCTGCTCCAATATGGTTTTAGATTTTTTATTGTCTGCACACCGGTCAGCGCAAGAAGTCTTTCAGCTCCTGCATTCTCCATGACTTTCACCGCCTCCTCAAAACTGTCGCACCACACCGTGTTTTCGTAGTCAACAGAAGGATACCTGCGCTCAAACCTTATGACCGGAATGCCCATTTCGCTGCTGACCTTGCCAACAGTTAAATGCAAAGAAGAAGCAAACGGATGAGCAGCATCAATTATCAGGCGTATGTCATTAAACCGGCAGAAATCAATCATATCAGATCCTTTCATTGCTCCATGAATATGCTCACCATGAGCACATTCTATCTTCTGAAGATCACCTCGCGTAGAATAGAAATAGTGCCCGGCACCTTCATCAAGTGTCTCTACTGCTATCCGTCCTTCCGTAGTTCCTCCGAAAACAAGTATCATTTCCTAAAAAGATGCTTGAAACTGTCATTATAAAGGCGTGACAGTCCTTCACGATTGTCTATAGCCTCTCCCACAACAAGAAGAGTAGTCAATGTGAGCTTGTTATCATGAACTATCTTTGCCAGATCCTTAAGCTGGCCACGATAGATTTTCTCTTCTTTCCAAGTCAGCTTGTAGCAAGCAGCTACAGGAGTCTCCGGAGGATATGCCATCAAAAGCTCCCTCTGCACATCATCTACGATTCCGGCGCTGAGATAAATGCACATGGTGCTTTGCGAAGCTGCAAGTTTATGAAGCTGCTCTTTTTCCGGCATTGGAGTGCGACCTTCCCCTCTCGTAAGAATAATAGTCTGCACTTTCTCGGGAATTGTAAACTGAGATTTCAAAGCGGCTGCCGCTGCCTGGAATGATGAAATGCCCGGTGTGATATGGTAGTTCATGCCATATCGGTCGAAGTAAGCCATCTGTTCTTGAATCGCACCATATATGCAAGGGTCGCCCGTATGTAGACGAACCACGAGTTTGTCTCTATCATAAAACTCCTTCATCAAAGCAAACTGCTCCTCAAGGTTCATTGATGCAGAACTTCTCACCACACAACCTGGCTTGGCATAGAAAGTCAATTCTATAGGAACAAGACTTCCGGCATATAAGATAAGGTCGGCTTGCTCAAGGAAACGCTTTCCCCTTACAGACACGAGTTCAGGATCGCCCGGACCTGCCCCGACTATCTCAATATGACCTCCACGCAAGGCTCCTTTATCAAGAGCGATGGCAAATGTGAAATCGGAGTCTTCAGAAACCTTCCCCTTATGCTTCTCAAAAATAATTTTTCCATAATCAGCCGATTTTATGGCACAGCTTTCCGCAACCCCCGGAA
>JAIDTO010000002.1 GCA_029060625.1 Muribaculaceae bacterium
GCCTGTGCGTCAAGTGCTGCATAGTTTTGTTGAGACTCAGCAAGCTGTTCGGCCTCCCAGTTGGAAAGCCGTTGCGACTTTGATATTCGTTTTCCGAAAAGGATGCCAAAAAGTTTAGAGAGACTCTTGTCTGTGATATTCCATTGCGTTACGTATTGTTGAAGCTCAATGAATCCGTCCGGTTCAAATTCATATTTCTTATGGAGGTTCCTGAAATCATCATGAAGTGAAAGTCCCACTTTCTGCAACGTCTTATCTTCAAGGAGTGCTTTTAAAGGTTCTGGCATTCCAATTTTATTGAGTCGGAAAAGAAAACACTCATTGTCAGAAGCCAATTGCAGAAGCGCAACATTGAAAGACTGACCTTTCTTAAACGAAGGCCTTGTCTCCGTATCGAACCCAATCAGGTCAGACTCCCGGAGCCGAGAGACTGCACTCTCCACAGTCTCCGGGTCGTCGATTATTGTGATCGTGCCCTGAAATTGAGCTGGAGGCAAGGCTGCAAGCTGCTCTTTGGATATTGATACTTCCATTTCTTTTGTTATTCTCTAATGACGTAGGTTCTATATTATTATGGAGCTGGTGAGCCGTCCGTCAGAGAGACCGTCTGCCACGGAATAAGGAGATTTAGGGGCTGTCAGCTTTCAAAATCTATGCAAAGTTACAATTTTTTTTTGACTTCTTCAAGAATTTTATTAACTTTGCAACTGAATTGGCAAAAATTAAGCTGATTTCAAAGCAGGAGTCCTTCGGGGCTTTTGAATAAACTATAAGAATACTTAACTCAAACCAAAGCAATTATGAAGACATTCCACAAAGCTCTTCTGGTGGCACTCGTAGCCATCTTCTCATTCGGATATGCTTCTGCAGATTTCCGTTTCGGCGTGAAAGCCGGACTTAATTTCAGTAAACTCGATCTGAAGATCAAGGATCTTCAGGGTGCCGAAAGCTTTCTTAAGGATGAAGGCAACCGCACCGGTTGGATGGCTGGCGTCATGGCTGAGTTCACTATTCCTATCGTAAACATCGGTGCAGATGCTTCTCTGCTCTATGCACGCCAGAACGTAGACGATAACAGTCTATATGAAAACAAAAACTTCCTTGATATTCCGATTAACTTAAAATGGAAAATTGGACTTCCCGTAGTAGGAAAGGTTATTTCTCCAATCATCTATACAGGCCCTGACTTCTTGTTTGCTCTTAATAAGAATACCCTTAAAGACATCGAGAACAGAACTTGTGAGGTAGGTTGGAATGTAGGCATTGGCGTCGAGCTTCTGAGACACCTTCAGATTGAAGCCGGATATTGCTTTGGCCTGAACAATGTTGTTAAATTCACTGACAAATATATTCAGGACTCAGGCATTAACACAGCTGATTACAAGCTGAAGAAGAACTACTGGTCGCTCACCGCAGCTTATCTTTTCTAACCAAATCTTTGATTGATGAAGAAACTTGTTTTGGCCCTGATTGCCATTCTATGTGGCTTGGGAGCAAATGCAGAACTCCGTTGGGGCCCTACTGCAAGCGTAAATTTCAATACTTTTCACTGGAAGGAGCCTCTGCTTGAGACTCACCTCCGCTCCGGTTTTGATGCCGGAATCATGACTGAGATCATGATTCCCGGTATCGGTTTCGGTGTCGATGCAGGGCTCACCTACGGCATGCGTAGCGCAAAGGTCAATTTCGGACAATGGGAGATATGGAATAGCGACGGTTTCGGCAACGACAATGTGGTCTTGCATACTGTCAATGTCCCTCTCCACCTAAGGTTTAAGTACACTCGTCTTGAAGGTCTCGAGGAAACTATCGCGCCTCTTGTGTTTGCAGGTCCGGTCTTTGGATTTAATGTTGCCGGCAACTGCAAGGCTCTCGAACAGCCTGTAGGTACAGTTTCTCTTGATTTTGGCCTTGGGTGTGAACTGTTTCAGAAATTCCAGGTTTCGGTTGGTTATCTTTGGGGGGTAAGCTACGCCACAAGAACCATAAAACTTGAAAATCTCTCGGCTCGTGCCGATGGTTTTAGAGTGAACTTGGCATACTTCTTCTAATGAAATTTTCCTGCAGTGAAGATAGAATTCATTAAGAGAGGCGCGGAGACGCGCCTCATACTTTTATTTGCCGGGTGGTCGACAGATGCCCGGTATTATAATGACTGTGTGGTCGAAGGATGGGACACCGCAGTGGTCAGCGATTACCGTGACCTGTCAATGCCTGAACTGCCACAGCAGTATTCAACAATTTATATTTTTGCCTATTCTCTTGGTGTATGGGCAGCTTCGCAATGTAATCTTAATGCTGCCGCTAAGATTGCCATATGTGGTAGCCCTGTTCCGGTTTCAGACGAATTCGGCATTCCTGAGGCAATATTCAAGGCTACTGCCGACGGCCTGACGGCAGAATCATTGAAGAAATTCCATCGCCGTATGGCAGGCGATAGAGCTACCATGCAGCGTATCGAGCTTCTACTTCCTGATTTCCCTGATATAGCAGCTCTTAAGGATGAACTGTTGGCAATAGCAAAAGGTCAGGATCTGACAGAATCCGTATGCAAATGGAACAAGGCATATCTATCCACACAAGACAGGATTTTTCCAGTTGAAAATCTTGACAGATACTGGGACATGCATTCCGAAGCAGTCAAGGTAAAAATAAATTCTTCGCATGCCGTCGACCTTCCGGCAATCATAAAGGATGTGATTCCAAACCTCGCTGCAATAGAGGAGGGCTTTTCATCAGCAGTAGCCACCTATAATGACAATGCGCTCGTGAAGGAGGAAATATTACGACGTATATGAGAAATTATCTGAAGAATAGTATCCGAAACAAATCCCTAAATTAATTCATTGCTTGAGATAGGGGCAGGGCAAGGACTTCTTACCGAAACATGGAGAAGAATACTGCACCCTTTAAAAACCACTTTTGTTGCTGTCTCTTAGACAAATCTGCCGCAGCCGACGAATAGCCATGTGTAGATCACGGAGGTCGCCGTATCAGTA
>JAIDTO010000020.1 GCA_029060625.1 Muribaculaceae bacterium
CAGCATATCCCCGCGCTCGTCGAGAAGAACTACATGGTCAGAAGCCGACAGTTCATTGAGAATCAGTTTCCCTTCCTCTTCCTTCTGTTGACTTTCGGTCAATTTCCGTGAGTTCTTGATGTCGGGAAGAGTTTTTATGGAAAATGGGATATAGCGTTTCAGTCGCTTGCAATATTCGTCGATTCCCGTCTGAATGTAGGAAGTTGTCGTTTTACCCACTGTTAATAATACGATATCCATTTACAGCTATATTTTTTTGCAAAATTAGCGAAGATTTTTGAATTATGAAAACTAAAGACGAACTTATTGACGCACTCCTTGACCTTGCTTTTGCCGAAGACATAGGTGACGGAGATCATACTACATTATCCACAATCCCTGCCGATGCCATGGGCAGATCCAAGCTCCTTATAAAGGAGAAAGGTATTCTTGCAGGTGTGGAGATAGCGAAAAAAGTGCTTCATAAGGTTGACCCTACCATAAAGATTGATGTTAAAATTCAGGATGGTGCTGAAGTCAATCCTGGTGATATTGCTTTCACAGCTGAAGGTCCGGTAAGGAGCCTTCTCGTCGCTGAGCGCACAATGCTCAATATTATGCAGCGTATGAGCGGTGTTGCAACGATGACTCGCAAATATCAAGACCAGCTAAAGGGGCTTAACACCAGGGTGCTGGATACTCGCAAGACCACTCCCGGAATGCGAATGCTTGAGAAAGAGGCTGTCAAGATAGGAGGAGGAACCAATCATCGAATCGGTCTTTTCGATATGATACTTATCAAGGACAATCATGAGGATTTTGCCGGTGGTATTGAGCAAGCAGTGAAGCGCGCTAAGGAATACTGCAAAGCCAATGGTAAGGAGGAGCTTAAGATTGAAGTGGAATGTCGCTCCCTCGATGATATCCGTAAGGTTCTTGAGATAGGAGGAGTTGACAGGATTATGTTTGATAATTTCACTCCGGAGTTGACACGTGAGGCTGTGGCGCTTGTAGATGGTAAAGTTGAGACGGAATCTTCCGGAGGCATCACTTTCGATACTCTACGCGACTATGGCGAGACAGGTGTCGATTTCATTTCAGTTGGAGCTTTAACTCATAGTGTCAAGGGTCTTGACATGTCGTTTAAAGCCTTTTGAAGCATTTGGTTGATGGCGGATAGAGAGGCTGATAAGAAAAAGGTTGAGGCTTTGAAGTGGGGTAGGCAAGCAGAGGATATTGTCTGCGAATACCTCATTTCAAAGGGCTATACCGTCAGAGAGCGAAATTGGCGACCTTCGACATCAAAAAGTGAAATCGATTTGATTGCACAGAAAGACGATACGTTGATTTTTGTAGAAGTCAAAGCACGTACCGACAAGGATTTGGATCCCGCGGAAGCGATGACTCATGAAAAGATAAAGAATGTGGTCAGAGGAGCAAACTCATATCTTCGCAATCAAGATTTTGATTTCTATTATCGTTTTGATGTCGCTTCTGTAAGTGGTAACGCTGAAGACTATAGACTCGACTACCTTGAGGATGCCTTTCTCCCTCCACTCCGTTCTCGTTAAAGCATCCCACTTCTCTACCCTCCGAAAGCGTCCCACTGAGTCCGATTTAGTAGTAAGCATTCTCCGAATGCGTCCCCGCGTGTAAAAGGTATATCATTTCATGAGCAAAACATTATCAAGATTCCGGTTCAAGCAGTTCTCTGTCAGTCATCATCGCAGTGCTATGAAAGTGGGTGTCGACGGTGTGCTGATAGGATGCTGGGCAGATACTGAAAATGCTAAGCGTATACTTGATGTCGGCACCGGATGCGGACTTATTGCTTTGATTATGGCTCAGCGGGCTCCTGAGGCTTTCATCGATGCTATAGACGTTGACCCGCCATCAATTGAAGAAGCTTCAGAAAATATTTCAGCATCGCCTTGGAGCGACCGGTTGAGAGCCGTTTTATGCAACTATTCTGATGTCAGGTCATTGCTTAAGGATGGTGACGGATATGATCTTATAGTGTCCAATCCTCCTTATTTCGATTCGGGAGTGGTGGAAATTGTAACTGCAAGGGAAAAGGCTCGTCATCAGGGAGAACTCTCCCCTTTGTCTTTGCTTATCGGATCTAAAGATATTTTGAAGCAGGGTGGGAGTGTGGCAATGGTTTTTCCTTCTGAGTTGTCTTCAGCATTGGAAGAGGAAGCTCGAAGTCTGGGCTACTCTTTGATGAGGAAATGTCTTGTGAGAGGTCATGAAGAAGCTCCTTATAAAAGGGTCCTTATTCAGTGGAAATACAATAAAGGATCATCTGATCCACTGCACGTGCCTTTGGATTACCTTACTTTGGAATCTTCGATTAATATTCCTACAGATGAATACAGGTCGCTCTGCAAAGATTTTTACCTCAAATTCTAAAATATTAAACCAATTGAAGTTTTGATTGTCATATAAATAAAAAACATTCTAACACAATCGCGCTATGAAATTTAGAAATCTACTCCTTTTGGCGTTGGCGCTGGGCACAGTGGCACCGGTTGCCGTTTTTGCCGACGATTATGTTGATGATATATACTTCAATCCGAAGAAAGATACGCATGTAGGGGCTAAGAAGAAAAACCCAAACTATATCGAGAATTTCAGCGATATGGATGTAGATGCTTATAATCTTCGCGGACAGTATTATACTACTCCTATCGACACTATCGGAGCTAAAGTAAGTTCTGAAGAGGATTTTGTATATACTCAGCAGATTCAAAAGTATTATAATCCAACTATTGTGCTCGATAATTCTCAGCTTCTTGCCGATGTGCTTCAAAACTCTTATGGTAATGTTGAGATTGTCTACAATGGCCTTACCCCCGCATTCCTTCCCACTTATGGTTATGGCTGGCCCTACTATTCAGGCTACTACAATCCGTGGTCGTGGAATATCGGCGGCTGGGGCTGGAGCATAGGCGGCTGGTATGATCCCTGGTATTGGGGTCCATCCTGGTCATGGGGCTGGGGTCCAAGTTGGGCTTGGGGGC
>JAIDTO010000200.1:0-1656 GCA_029060625.1 Muribaculaceae bacterium
CTTCTTTTTGGGGAGATCTTTCCCAAACTTGTAGCGAGAGGTCGGAGTATGAAATGGGCACTCATGGCTGCCCCGGGAATTGGATTTTTTTCATCTCTCTTTACGCCTCTCTCATCGATTCTTGTCAAATCCTCCGCCATCATAAATAAGGTGGTAGCGAAGAAACAGGAGAATCTCACAACCGACGAGCTTGAAAAAGCCCTTGAGATCTCTGACCTCAAGGAAGGGAAAGACAAAGAAATGCTTGAAGGTATCCTTTCTTTTGGAGAAAAGTGTGCCAGCGAGATAATGATCTCACGCGTAGACGTGACTGATATTGAGTACCATGCTGATTTCAAAGAGGTTGTGGATGTTATTGTCAAATCAGGCTATAGTCGGATTCCGGTCTATGACCGCACGCAAGACACAATAAAGGGAATCCTCTATTCAAAAGATCTCCTACCTTATATCGGCACAGAAGATGAGAAATTCAGATGGCAGGCTCTGATCCGCGATGCTTATTTCGTGCCGGAATCCCGGTCGCTCGATGATCTGCTCGAAGATTTCCGAACCAAGAAGATCCATATGGCTATAGTAATTGACGAATATGGCGACACACAGGGGATTGTGACTCTTGAAGACGTGATAGAAGAGATCGTAGGCGAGATCGATGATGAATATGACGAAAGCCAGAATCTTTATAGGAAGATATCACCCGACACCTACATCTTTGACGCGAAGATACCTATCAGCGACTTCTGCCGAGTGACCGATACCGAAGAAGAGGAACTTGGCGATATAGGTGATGCTGAGACACTCGCAGGATTGATGCTGGAGATCAAGGGTGATTTCCCTGAAAACAAGGAATCATTGCAGCGCGGGCCGTTCCGATTCCTCATACTGCAGATGGAAAAGCACCGCATCACAAAGATAAGAGCCTCCAAAATTAATAATCATGAGTGAGTTTATGTATGAGAGGGAGGTTGCTCCCTGCGGAGTTGCCGTAGAAATAATATATGGAGCTGAGGAAAAATCGGCTAAAGTATGGAAACTTTTTGCCATGCAGATATTCTCTGAGGCTGAGGGGGACTATTACAGGGAGATAGTGCATCTCGACAACGGTGCGCCTATACTTGATGGGATTACGCAGCGCATCTCAGTGTCTCATACTCCGCATTGCCTTGTCGTGGCATCTCTGCCTAAGACCCCTGACATAGATCTTTCTTCAGTCAATCCGCGAACGGCACTTGGAATAGATCTTGAGAAAGCCGACAGGGCTCAAGTATTGAAGATAAGGGATAAATTTCTTTCTGTATCGGAAAAGAGCTTGCTTCCAGAAATTGCAGATGTCGAGAAAGCCACTGAAAAGGATATAAAGGCTCATATCCTCGCATGGACATGCAAGGAAGCACTCTTCAAGGCTGATATGGGTATGGCAAAGGATTGGAAGGAGGATTACAGGATAGTAACATTGCCCGTGATTGCATCGGATATGCGCTCCGCAACGCCGGAAAAGTATGGTAGAGGAGTGATTTCGACAGCAGAGGGGGATATGGAGATGCTTCTCAGTTCGTGGGGGTTTGAGGGGCATGTAGTGACGCTGGCATTTTCGGGGAAGATAGCAAAATATCAGCCAATGCAGAGCCAAAGGCTCTGACACCGGAACAAACCTTGACA
>JAIDTO010000200.1:1756-6867 GCA_029060625.1 Muribaculaceae bacterium
TTTCTTTCCATTGACTCCTATGCCGAAGAGGGCGTAGTCGTAGTAGGCCGGGTCGTCAGGGCGGTATTGGCGGAGTACTTGCGTCAGCTCCTCCACAGCCTTGCGGTCGTCTTGCTTGCGTGTGAGGAGTCCGAGGTCTCGCGCGGTATTCCCCACGTGGACATCGAGGGGAATATAGAGCTTCGATTTCGGAATTGACTTCCATACACCCATATCAACAATGCCGTCGTCACGCACGAGCCAACGTAGAGCCATGTTGACACGCTTGAGAGCTGTCTGCTTTAGATTGTTTGGGAGTCCTCGCTTTGAAGCCTCTCCTCCATTGGCATCGGTGATAATTTTTTGCATTTCCTCCACTAATTTCCATGCAGGAGCCGGGTCATCGGCAGCTTTTATTGCAGCACTGAAAGAATCAAGGCTATCATAGCGCTTGTAGATTTCACGAAGGCCAGTCAATAAATGTTGCAGGTCGCGTGCAAAGAAAGTTCGATGGATGTTTTGCGACGGATCAAGGTCGAGATAACCTTCATCCATCACATAATTATAAGGATCTTGCCCCATAAGCCCTAACAGACGCTCTGCATCACGACAAATCATAGTCCGTTTGCCCCAAGCAATGTGAGAAGCGAGGAGTGAGACTATCTCGATATCCTGCAGTTTTTCAAATCTTCTGGGGAACTGGACCGGGTCGTCTGCTATGAATTCAGGGCGATTGATGAGATAAGCTTGCTCGTCTAAGAATTCTTTCATATTTTTTGGAGGACTCATTTTTTCGGACGCACGAGCCGTGCGTCCCTACAAGAGATTATTTGATTTTCAGATGTGTATGTGCTATGCTTGACCTACAAGGTTATTTGAATGGGGTCGGATTCTCGGTTGTTGCGGTCGAGGGCCGTGACAGCGAATCGCATTCCTTTCACTGCAGAGTCATCATCGTCTTCTGAGACGAGATATTCTTTATTAGGGGTCATCAACATTATAGCCTCAACATTATCCAAGTCGAGGTCTTCATCATCAAGGAATGAATAGATCACGAAACGAGTCTGGTCTGTAGCTTTCTGCAGGGGCTTGTCGGAATCCCATTCGAGGTAGATTTTGCCATCTTTCTTAGCCATCCTGAGATTTTTAACCGGAGCCGGAGCTTCTTTTGCATTTCCATAAGCCGGAGGTATTGCAACTGTGTTCTGATGCACGAATGCAAGAGAATCAGCCACCCCTTTCATATTTCCGGTGACCCAATATCCATGCCACCACACATTACCCTTGATGTTGGGCAATTCACGCGATAACTTGACCTTTGTGGCAAGTTCGTTGGAATCTCTTGCTCCGGGATCAGCATTATTCATTGTGCGCTGCACATCTTGACCGATAAACACATCCACTCCATAGCAATTGTCGTTCCACCAATGGGCAAGATGCCGGCTCGGAGCAGCCTTGAAGTCGAGGGTCCAATATAGCTGCGGAGCAAGATAGTCTACCCATCCGTTCTTGGCCCAAAGCAACACGTCGGCATAGAGTCCGTCATAGTTCTGGAGTCCATTGGAGTCAGATCCCCTGGGATCGGTCTTCTTGTTTCTCCATATACCGAAAGGACTAACACCAAACCGAACCCATGGCTTTGTCTGCTTGATGGTTTGGTTCATCTGCTCTATCAAGAGGTCAACGTTGTGACGGCGCCAGTCTTCAAGTTTCATTCCTCCGCCAAACTTCGCATAGGAAGCATCATCGGGAATCTTCACACCCGCCACCGGATAAGGATAGAAATAATCATCAATATGAATAGCATCCACGTCATAGCGCGTGGTTATGTCTTTCACCACTTCGCATATATAGTCGCGGTTTTCCTGATAAGCCGGGTCAAAGAAAATCTTTCCGTCATATTTGAAGAAACGCTCAGGATGCTTCTTTGAGATGTGGTCAGCAGGGAGCACTTCCTTTGGGGAAGAAGTGACACGATATGGATTCAGCCACGCATGCAGTTCCATGCCACGTTTGTGAGCCTCTTCAATGGCAAACTCGAGAGGATCCCACAGAGGAGCCGGGGCAACACCACGCTTACCCGTGATCCAGCTCGACCATGGCTCTATTTCGCTTATATATGCGGCATCAGCAGTAGGACGCACCTGAAAGATTACTGCATTGCATCCCGTGCGGTGCAGACGATCTATCTGGTCGGCAATATATGCCTTCAGCTGGGCACTCCCCTTTTGCTGTGTGTTCATATATTGGGTCTGACCTATGATATGCAGCCATGCGCCACGGAATTCGCGCTTGGGATTCGAGGCGGATGATGCCGATAGCGACAAAAACAATGATAAAAGAATGGAATATAGCCTGATGTTCATAGACATAATCATAAAGCGCCTCTCCGAGGCTACTGAGCTTATCTAAATGACCCCAGGCTGAAGCCTGGGGTTTCTTCATAATTATCAGCTCTCCGAGCTGATGTTTGCTTTGGGTGGGAGGCTTCCGTAGGCGCAGGCTGGAAAGCCTGCTTTCCATAGGGGGGAGGCTGGGAAGCCTCCCTTCCATATTAGTCGCCGTAGAGGGAGTCCCACCAGGTGGGATCATCCTGAAGGTGCTTGGCAAACCATGCCATGATGGTGGCATGCCAAGGCTTACGTTTGTCGTGGTTGGTGATTATATGGTTTTCTCCATCTACCTGCACAAACTCAACATCCCTGCCAAGAATACGGAGAGCATTGAAGAGCTGGATGCTCTCCCCTATCGGCACATTGGTGTCGACACTGCCATGCAGCAGCAGTAGCGGTGTATGAATCTTATCGGCATTGAAGAGCGCTCCGTGCTTGGTGAAGAGATCCGGATTGTTCCAGGGATAAGATTCGGGAGCTGCCGTAGTGTTGTAGGAATATCCCCAGTTGCCTTCACCCCAATAGGATGTCACGTTGGATATACCGGCATGAGAAGCAGCCGCAGCAAACAAGTCTGTCTTTGTCTGGAGGTATTCAGTCATGAATCCTCCATAGCTTGCACCGAGGCAACCAATCTTCTTGTCGTTGACAAAATCGTGGGTGCTACAGTATTCCTTGACACCGGCGATGATATCATCGGCAGTATAGTCGCCCCAGGCATTGGCGTGGCGCGCAGAAAACTCCTGGCCATATCCATATGCGCCTGACGGATTAATCACAAGAGTGACGTATCCACGGGAAGCGAATATCTGCGGGTCATACACACTTAGATATCTCTGACAAGGAGAGCATCCTCCATAGTAGTACACTATCAAAGGATACTTCTTCTTCGGGTCAAAATCGGGAGGGAGCACCTGCATGCAGTCGATAGTGGTGCCGTCAGGAGCCTTATAGCTCCATGAGGATGCCTCACCCGGCTGCATATCGGGATAATCGCGTGAATAGGGATCGTCTACCAGCATCAGTTTGCCGGATTTAAGATCGAGCAATTCGCATCTGCCGGCATAGTGATAATCCGAACCAACAGCCGACATCCATTTATTTTCATCCGCTCCGATTGAGAACCGGGATATGTATGGCATTCCGAAGTTGAACTTCGTGATATTACCCGACTTAGGATCGAGCTTATAGACATTGAGAGTGAAGCCTTCGGAAGCCCGGAAATATACCTGACCATCCACACTGTTCCAGATCGGCTCTCCCTCGAGAGATGGATTGAAATCGCGCGTCATCGGACGAACAGACTTATCGGCTATCGTCATAATATAGCCCTGCACATCATAGTCGTTGCTATACTTATGTCCACCATTATTTTTCCCGATACCGGCAAAAGCCTCCGGACCACCGGTAATGAAAAGTTGCTTACCATCAGGTGAGTAGGTACATGACTGAACATAGGGATCACCCTTCACGAGAGTATCGGTGGCAAGAGTATTGAGGTCAAGTTCTATGACATCGTTAAAATAGAATGGGAACACATCCATCTTCTCAGTCTGGGAGCCATAGACAAGTTTTTTTGAATCAGGAGAAATGTCATAAACCGAAGTAGTGTTTCCTCCATAAGTAAGGGGTTGCCTGATACCTGTCTTAAGGTCATATTTCTCAAGATAATACCTGTTTCGGTGTCCGGAAAGTCGATCATCCGGGTCCTGGAGACGCTTTACGGGACCTGAGTCCTTGGGACCCTCAACATATTTGTATATTATGAGGAAACTGCAGTCCGGACTGATTGTGAAGCTGCTTTCAGGAAGCTCAGATGCCATCAGGGTCTGCTTTTGTGTGGCTGCATCAAGCGAATATAAAGAATAAGTCTTGTCAGTCTTAACGGTATATGCAAGAGTGCTCCCCTTAGGGAGCCAAAAGGCACCCCTCGGCAGGGAGGCATTCAGAGTTTTTCCTGAAGCGCATTCCCGGAGTTCCGACCATGAGCGGCGGTTATTCTCCCCATACATAGTGGAATAGGAAAGCACCATGTATTTTCCATCGGGAGAAATCGATGCTCCACTCACTCTCGTGCCCAAAGCCGATTCATCCACGCGGAATCGTGTTGTAGTAGCCGGTCCTGTGGCAATAGCAACACTCTCGAAGCCCTCGTCAGGCTCAAACTCAAGCTCAAGGCATGGAGCATCCGGATCGTCAGGGAAAGAAATGAATGAGATGAAGAGATCAGCAGTCTCCGCCGGCTCAAGGGTCATATTTGTCTTATCCCAGGATGGAAGGGAATCTGCCTCACTCACCGTCAGTAAACTCCCATAGGCATCCGAGAGCTCTGCCATTACATTTGATTTCAATCGGAGTGTCCCCTTCACAAACCTGTCAGGACGCAGACGAGTGGCAAGCGTACGCAATACAGGTCCATTCTCTGCCTTCGGGAAATGCACGGAGAATGCAGTGTCTGCCTTCACCTCCGTCCAGTCGGCAGATGGCTTATCGAGTTTTCGGTTGACACTCTTCAGCAACTTATCGTTGGAGAATGCATTCTTTGCAGCCATCGCAGAGTCTGCGGGCACAGCCGGAAGCCTAAGGCTGACTTCAGGCGACACTTTAAAAGTGTCAAACTTTACAGACGCGTTATCGCCCCTCACTCCGAGGAATGAGAAGGCGACAGCCGACGCGGCTAAAGCCGCTGCCAATTTATTGATCATAGGTTATTTTTTAGTTTCCTGATACTTCATAGGC
>JAIDTO010000201.1 GCA_029060625.1 Muribaculaceae bacterium
GTAATTGTCTTTTAGTTCTAAAAAGATATCGTAGGCCGATGCATTGATGGGATGTAAAGGTGTAAGGGCGTTAGACATAGATTCTGATTGAATCTCAAACGGAAGCCCTTCGATTTTCTTTCTAAAATCTTTCGCCTGAGTCCTGATCTTCTCTATTTCAGTCGATGCTCCTCCGTTTTGCTTTATTTTGCGTAGACGTGCGTTGATCTGGCGAAGTATGCCCACAGCAGGAGTAAAGGGGGTCTGTCCTCTCTCAGCGTTCTTCAAGGCGCTTTTAAGGTCAAGATACATTGTCTTGCTATCGTTGTCAGCGATTCGTTGCAACGCTCTTTCAGACATTACTATTATTGAAATTCCAGGTGCGCATGCAAGTACTTTCTGAGATCCTGTAATGACTACATCGGCATTTGCCTCCGTCATGTCGAGAGGGTCGGCAAGGAAAGAGCTGATAGCGTCTATGACATAGAGAATATTGTTGCGTTTGCAGAACTCTCCGAGCATCTTTTGATCATAGAGTACTCCTGTAGATGTCTCATGAATATTGACTAAAAGACCCGTATATCCCTTGTTTTCGTAATCCTTCAGCATGTCTTCAGTCACTATATGACTGCGCTGCGGCTTTATTGAGGTGTAAGGTATGTGGTGAATATCGCATAATTCGGTAAATCTGTGACCGAAAGAACCTCCGTCTACAACAAGCAGTCTATCTGATGGCGTAAATATATTCATGACTACAGCTTCCATCGAAGCTGTGCCGGACCCGGTTATAAATACAGCTTTGGATCCGGCAGGTGCATTTACGAATTCTTTCATCAGACTCTCGTTTTCGAACATAATATCAGAAAACTCCTGTGTCCTGAAGTATGGAACCTGTTCGCCTCCGATGGCGAGAACCTCTTGGTCGGACATTACCGGACCAACTGTGAAATTTAGCATTTTTAGAATCTGAAAGGGTTAATTATATGTCTTCAACGATTTTGGGATATTATATATTCGGCGATTGAGCCGGGTATAGGCTTCCGGGCGCTTTTATCCTTGTAGGTCGTTTTCTGGAAAAAAGTCTTGCCTGTGATCTCTTCATAAAATTGAGGAGAGTAGGGTGCATCCTTATATTCACAGAATAATACATGAGTAGGATCCTGATTTATCTTAGGCATGCTTGAAAACAATTTTGCAGCTTCATCATTATTCTCTACAAGATATTTGAAGAGAAAATGAAGGGTAAAATAATCGAGGAGTTGATTCTCGTTTTCCCAGTACTTAAATAAAAGCTCTCTCCACATACCTAACAATGGATTGCCTTTACGCATTCTCATGAAGCAGCTTTGTATGAAGGCATGAGTCCCACCAAGCTTGATGTTGCTCCCAGCCATGAAAAGGAAGAAATCCTCGTTAATGACGTATGATGGGATCGAACTTGTGAAGAAATCTGTCGCGTCGGCCCATATACCCCCATGTTCATATAAAAGCTCGATACGACAAATGTCGCTGAAATGAGTCCTTGTGATCATACCTTTTTCCCATTTATCCATGATGTGGTCAGGCAAAGATATCCAGTCGAATATTGTATTTTCATCCAGGACGAGCAATGGAAGGTTTATATGGCGACGCATGCTCTCAAAGCAAGCTTTGACTATTTCAGGAGCCTGTTGTTCACCCTGGAGCCATAGCGTGAATACATGCTCCTGCTCGCTTGCTCCTTCACTCATGGACTCAGTATATGACGCTTTAATCGCTTTGACAACGTCATCATATTGTCTCAGATATCCCATCTTTGCATCTACTATCGCATCGCGTCTTTTCTTTCTGCGTTCGTCATGAGAATCCCAAATAGGATTAAGCAGATGTCCCTTTATTATGATTTTAGCCTGCATGTCGAGGCTTGGAATTAAATATCGCATTGATCGTCTCTTTTTGATGACTGCAAAATTACAAAAAATATAATGTTATTACAAGTATATTAGGTATAAAGATAGATAAATCCAAAGATAACTCAAGATATAAGTTGGGTATTAGAACGTGCTTATGCCGGGATAAACCCAAAAAAATCATACAAAAAGAGTCTTATCTCGAAATTTATTGTTAACTTTGTCAAGCTTTATGCAATTAGTCTTTAAACGACTCATTAGTATGACCAAGACACAGAAAATCAAATATAAGTTTCTGACAGGAAGCATCTCTCTTTTGGCTAAGCTTCCCCTCGGCGTTCTTTATCCGATAAGTTCTTTTGCATCGTGGATGCTAAGAGATGTTGTGAAGTATCGTAGGAGGGTAGTGGATGAGAATTTAAAAAGAGCTTTTCCTGAGACTGATGCAAAAAAAAGGGATGAATGGAGCCGGAGGTTTTATCTTTATCTATGCGACACTTTTATTGAAGCTGTCAAGTTGTTGGGAATATCCGATAAGGAAGTAGATCGGCGAGTAAAGGTTTTCAATGCTGAAATAGTGGATAGTGCAGTGGCGGAAGGGCACTCGGTGGTGCTGTTTCTTGGACACTACGGCAATTGGGAATGGGTGCCCGCAATCACCCGGCATTTCCATAATGGAGCGGAAATGGTGCAGATCTATCACCCGCTTCGAGATAAGGTAATGGATAAGCTGATGCTTAAAATTAGGTCAAGATTCGGATCTGAGTCAATCCCGATGGCAAACACATACCGTCGTTTGGTAGAGATCGAACGTGATGGCAATAGGTTTGTAGCCGGATTCATCAGCGACCAGCGTCCGAGAGGTCATCATACCGACAGTTGGATGGATTTTCTCGGCATTGAGACCGATTATATAACCGGAGGAGAGGTCATTGGAAACCGACTCAAGTGCAAATATATATATCTTGACGTGGAACCTGCCGGACGCGGATATTACAATATGACTTTTAAAGAGATTCATCCGATAGAGGATGGCAAGGAATTCCCCTACACCCGCTCCTATATGAAGATGCTTGAGGCTACGATCAGACGCGATCCACCCTATTGGCTTTGGAGTCATAAAAGATTCAGTCATAGTCAACCATCCTGAACAGAATGAAAAAAAGTAAGAGGACTTGCTCGGCAAGTCCTCTCACTTTTTTTAAGTTGATCTATCAGAGGTAATAAACTATTGTTGTCACAGAAGCAGGGTCTATGAAGACTTTGTCGTTGAGATTGAAGCGGGCTTGCTTCAGGTTCTTTTCAGCAGTGGTAGTGTATGTGTAGACAGCCTTTACACCTTCAGGATTAGGCATATCTACTGTTATGCCATTCGTCTTGTCATAGTTAGTAAGAACGACCACAAGCTTATCCCCTTCGGGAGCTATGTAAGCTGATCCGAAGAAATCCTTGCTTTCGTCAAGAGTCAAGCCTACACGCTTGTATCCGGGGCGTACAAAGAGACTGTAGTTACCAAGAACCCAAAGATTAGGATTGGCTGCTACAGAGCCGCCATTCTTGAAGTCATCGCTATACTCACCTCCTACCGGAGTAGTCTTGATGAGCTCGAAACGGTTCTTCTGTCCCCAACGCTCTACAGACATTGCAGTCCAATAGCTCCATGATGCACAACCGGCCACAGTGATGTCATTGTGGATTACACGGCTCATATACTGTGCGATATCAAATTCCGTTGCGTTATCGTAGTTTCCGTCAAGTTCAGCCGGAGCATCGCCAAGCATTGACCATTCGGTCTGATATACTTTCAGATTGCGGGCTTTAGCAGCTGTAGCAACTTTTGCCCTGACATCGCGCATTCCTGTCCAAGTGCCTTCTGTCCAATAGCTATGTCCGCAGATGAGGTTGTCAAGACGCTTGATGTCACCTACATAAGCATTCGATGAAGGATTATAGAATGCATCTATTGTATTTGAGCGAGCATTGTTTCCGCTATATAACTCCGTCCAAGCACCAGCCTCTGCGATGAGGATGTAGGTGTTAAGATCACGAGCTGTCAAAGACTTGTCAAGTTCTTTCACCAGCTTGGCTATTTCAGTATTCTGCCAGCCGGATCCTTCTTGCGAAGCCTCACCGTTTTCTGCTACGCCCCAATCATACTGAGGTTCGTTGACGGGAGATATGTGAGAAATGTTGTAGCCGGCTTCAGTGAAATGTTTTGCCACTTCTGCCATGTATTCGGCATACTGAGCATATCCTTCCTCTTTGATATTGCCATGTGCACCATTATCGGAATAACCCATACCATTGAGGGTGTACTGAACGAGAGGGGAGTTGCTGAAGAGCACAAACTTTTCGCATCCCATGTTCTTGGCCTGCTCCATGAAATAGCGTTGGCCTGCACAACTGTTCCAGTTATAGCTTCCGGTGCTCAGATAGCTCTGTGCTCGATTGTTGGCAGCCATATTGCTCTCGTTTCCTTGCTCCTCTGTTCCGGCACCCAAATTTACACGCCACATTGAGAGTCCGATACCCTGCGGCTGACCGTCAGACGAGATATTTTGAGAAAAAAGCAATTGTGCTATCTCGTTGCGATTATCAGTCCAATACTGACCTATCTGGTTAGGAAGCCAGCAGTCAGAAGCTGCAAAACCCTCCATTTCTTGATAGACGGTTGATGTATTGACTGTCACTTTCTGCGCAGTTAAGGGGAAGTTTGCTTTAGGGGAAGTCACATCGTCATCCTCTCCAAAGCTTGGACCGCTTGGTCCCTCACTTCCTACGGGATGCTTGGTAGACACTCCATGTGGCTCATCGCTACAGGAGCCCAAAGATATTACTGCGGCTCCACATAACGCAAGAGATATAATTGTTTTCTTATTCATTTTTCTAAATATATTATGCATTAAGCATTATTAATTATGCATTATTTTAGTTCCAGCCGGGGTTCTGCTTGATAGCCCCATTGGAGTGTTCTACTTCGTAGTTTGGAATAGGGAAGAGCATGTCGCGGTCTTCACGGAAGCGGTAGCCCTTATCGCTCGGTTC
>JAIDTO010000202.1 GCA_029060625.1 Muribaculaceae bacterium
TTTAAGTCTTGAGTCTTGAGTCTTAAGTCTTCAGTCTTGAGTCTTGAGTCTTGAGTCTTAAGGAAACCTGAGAACTTGAAAACCTGAAAACCCGAAAACTTGAAAACCTGAAAACTTGAAAACCCGAAAACCCCAAATTATGGATTGGAATACTTTGATCTCTGACAAGCGCCTTGGGCTTGAGCAATACCATGACCCGCAGCCTCATACTCGCTCTGATTTCCAGCGCGACTATGACCGGCTCATCTTCTCATCCCCTTTCAGGCGGCTGCAAAACAAGACGCAGGTGTTTCCGCTTCCGGGATCAATCTTTGTGCACAACCGGTTGACGCATAGCCTTGAGGTGTCGTCGGTGGGAAGGTCTATGGCCAATGAGGTGACGAATATCCTTATCGACAGGCATGGTTATGATTTCCGCACAGCAAAGCTCAAGGATATGGCAGACATAGTGGCAACCGCGTGCCTCGCCCATGACCTTGGGAACCCTCCGTTTGGACACAACGGGGAGAAGACCATCTCAAGCTTCTTCACTGAGGGAGCCGGGCTTGCCCTCAAGCCGCTGCTGACAGAGAGACAATGGAGTGACTTCGCACATTTCGAGGGAAATGCCAATTCGTTCCGACTGCTGACCCATCAGTTTGAAGGGCGACGCAAGGGTGGATACGCAATGACCTACAGTGCGCTGGCATCTGTCGTGAAGTATCCTTTCCCATCCACGTGTGCTGGAGAGAAGGGGAAGTTCGGATATTTCGAGACGGAGGAGGATATATATCTTAAGGTGGCTGAGGAATTGGGCATTCCCGAGATCGAGCACGGCAGACATGCAAGGCATCCCTTCGTGTTCCTGATGGAGGCGGCTGACGACATCTGCTATCAGATAATGGACATCGAGGATGCCCACAAGCTGAAGATCTTGTCGACAGCAGAGGTGAAAGAGCTTTTCCTCAATTTCTTCGGAGAGAAGGAACAGACACACATGATCGACTCAATGAAGCGCCTTGACGACCCGAATGAACAGGTGGGCTACATGCGGTCGAAAGTGATCGGTGCCCTTGTGGGAGGATGCTCAAAGGAGTTTACCGACCATGAAGATGAGATTTTAGCAGGAGATTATCATGGTGCGTTGACAGCCAATATCCCGGGAAGACTTAGCGAGGCTTACGCCGAGTGCAGCGAGACGGCATGGAATAAGATTTACAGTGCGCCGGAGGTAGTGGACATTGAATTGGCGGGCAACCGCATCATCACTTACCTTATGGAGAATCTGGTTGGGGCCGTGGTGGCTCCAGAGAAAGCTTATTCGAGGTTGCTTCTCGAGAAGGTGCCGCATCAGTATGACGTGAGGTCGGAAAGCCTGAATTCGAGACTGCAGGGAGTGGTAGACCATGTGTCGGCAATGACGGATGTCTACGCACTGGATTTGTTCAGGACACTTAACGGGCATACGCTGCCGGCAGTGTAAACGAGAGTGGAGAGCGGAGAGTGGAGAGAGAGATTGAAGATTTAAAAATAAATATAAAACCGGGATGAGAGAACGTGTTTTGATTTTGACATTTGGGGTGCTGGTTTGGATGTCGGCTTTTTATGCCCAAGGACGGGATTATAGGCCGGAGGAAATAGTGAATCCGAATGTCGCCAACCGATATGAGTATGTGGCGGATCCTGAGGGGATGCTGAGTGCCTCGACTCGCAATAATGTGAACTCACGCCTGCATAAGCTAAGGGAGGCTACTACTACGGAGGTGGCTGTCGCGGTAGTGCCTTCGATAGGCGACTATTCGATCGAGGACTTTTCGGAAAAGGTGTTCACGAAATGGGGATTGGGCAAGAAAGACAATGACAATGGGGTGCTTCTCCTTATTTCTCCTGAAAGCCGGAAGGTGAGAATACAGACCGGCTACGGGACGGAGGGAGTGCTTCCGGATATAGTATGCGGAAAGATCATCAGGGAGGCTGTGGTCCCGAACATGCAGAATGATTGCCTTGATTGCGCCGTAGATGAGGCGACCTCGATGATTTCCCAAATCATGACTGACCCGGAATATGCCGACGAATTGCGATCTGGACTTTCCGACAATTATTCAGGAATAGACGATGCCCCGGTAGACAAGGAAGACATAATGGTTTTTCTTGGAGTAGTGGCCTCGCTGCTATGGCTCTTGGCTGCGGGAGCATATATAAGCTACAGGATGAAGAGCCGAAAGATGAAGACTGCTGCGGATAAAGCCCAAGAATGGAGATCGAGCCTTACACTGCTCGGATTCCTTTCAGTAGGCACGCTGCTGACCTCGCTTCCTTTCTATCTCCTGGCTCTCTACCATTACCGCAAGGCAAGATATGGAAGCCACAATTGCAGCGTATGCGGAGGAAAGATGCATCTTCTGAAAGGGAGTGAGGCTTTAGGAAAACTGACGCCGAGCCAGCAATTTGAAGAGAAAATTGGATCGGTGAACTATAATGTGCATCAGTGCGATAAATGCGGGAATACGGAGGTGACTGCGTTTCCTGTAAGAAATTCCAAGTATACAAAATGTCCTCATTGCGGGACAAGGGCATATCATTTCTTAGGAAACCGCACTCTGCGCCAACCGACATATCATGCTGAAGGGGAAGGTGTGTCGCAATACAGGTGTGAATATTGCGGCAATCAAGACAACAAGGGATTCAGATTACCGAAGAAGGACCTTGCTGCTGCGATGGCTGCTGCGGCAGCCCTTGGCGCAGCCACTCGCCGACGCGGAGGCGGCGGTGGTGGATTCGGCGGAGGATTCGGTGGTGGCTTTGGAGGAGGACGCACCGGAGGCGGAGGCGCTTCGGGTGGATGGTAAGAAGGTTTTCGGGTTTTCAGGGTTTTCAGGGTTTTCGGGGCTATTCTTTACGAAAGCGGAGAGTGGAGTTCTGATAGGGGAATTTG
>JAIDTO010000203.1 GCA_029060625.1 Muribaculaceae bacterium
TTCAAATAAAAAAGAAAAAACTGCACACACCTCCATTTTAGCGGTAAAAAGCAATAAAAGAGGGGTTATCGCATTGCATAACCCCTCAAGTGTTAAAAAATATTATTTTTTATGAAAAAGTGGTTTCCAACTTCGGAATCACCGGACCGAAAACACATCTTTCATACTTGGTGGCGAAGATCTCAAAGCACTTGTTGCAATTATGCATCGTGACTTTAATGCCTCTCCATTTCTTAGTTTAATAAGGAAGTCTGGTTGGGTTAGAAGTGTTCTTGAGAGAGAAACAAAATCTGTGGTCTCAAGAACTTTATCGATTGCTTCTTCAGTATAGATACCTCCAACAAGCGACAGAGGTAAATTCGGGAATCTTTCGCGAAGATACTTTACGGCATTAAGGTAATAGCATTCCGCCGTGCGGGTCTGCCTCGTAAAATCTGATCCGCTAATCTCTACAAGATTTACACCGCATTCAACCAATGTTTTCACGTAGAATGCTAACAGCCCGAAATCATCGATAGCGTCAGCAGTATTGTGCGCGTTCATCTTGACGTAAATTAGGAATTCAGCCCCACATTCCTCGCGAATCCCTTCTATTATCTCTTTGGGAAGACGAACAAGGTTTTCATCGGTTCCTCCATATTTGTCTGATCTGTGATTGAGATCTTTATTCACAACTGCTTGAAGCATATACCAGTGAGCAATATGAACCTGGACTCCATCGAAACCGGCCCTCTTAGTCCTGACAGCTGCTGCTATAAACCAGTCTCGGATCTGTTCCATTTCTTCGGTAGACAGTTCGTTGAAATCAAATGGTGTAAGTCCTTTCGGTCCTGCCATTGAGATTTGTGCAATGGCAAGAGCTCCGTAGTCATGAATTTTATCCGCTACCCGTTTTATTCCCGGTATGAACTCGTCGCTTCCTATAGCTGGCTGCGCTATATCTGCACGGTAATCAAGATTCGGTGCTACACTCATATGCCCGGTAATTATAGTCCCTACATCTCCGCGTCCAAGAGCATCATACATCTCTATCTCTGCATCACTTATCGTGCCATCGATATTATCGAGATGGCTGTTAGTTGCGCTTCTGATGAAGCGGTTCTTTGCTATCTTGCCGTTGATAACAAAGGATGAGAATTTATCGTTTGTCTCCATATCCAATTATTGTAATAGAAGTTGACGCTCCTGAGCCACAGTGATAGGAGAGGAGTGGCCTGAAAGAAGCACGGTATCAGCTGGCAGGGTGAGGATCTTGTTTATTATGGATTCCTCGAGTTCCCTGCGGTTTCCGCCCGGAAAGTGAGTGAGTCCGGGACCATGCTGATAAAGTGTGTCCCCTACAAAAGCTACATTCTCCTCAGAAGAATAAAAAGTCACTGATCCCGGCGTATGGCCCGGAGTATGTATCACTTTTAGATAGAATCCGGAATTGGCCTTGAGCCTTATGATCTCTCCGTCATACAGTTCTTCATAGTGAGCCACTGTAATTGGGTGTCCAGAGTTGCCACTCAGGTTCAGATAAGGATCTGTAAGATACCTTGCGTCTTCGGGATAGATGTAGATGGGAGCCACAAGTTTTTCCCTCAATAATTCCGCTGCACCCATATGGTCGAAATGCCCATGCGTAAGGAGGATTTTCTCTATTGTCCAGCCATTCTGTCTTATGACGTCATATATCAGTCCGGCTTGCGCTCCCGGATCAATGAGAAATCCGGCTTTTGTATGATGGTCAATATAGAAATATGTATTCTCAGCGAATACACCTTGCACTTGAAGTTCTCTTACCATAATTAAATTATTACCTTTCTTCTTTTTATGCAATCTGACAAATGATTATAAAGCCTAACGTACAACGTACAACGGACAACTTACACCAACTGGCATCCGTCAGGTCCACACACATGAGGACGTTCTCCATTCTTTTCAGCTTCCTTCTCTGCGTCTTTGATGCGACGTTGTGCGCGCTCAAGAGCCGATTTCATTCCATCTATTGTCATAGCCCCGGGAACAGCAAACTCACCGTTAAATACCATATACGGAACTCCGTGTACTCCTCTCATCTGAGCCTCACGTTCATCAAAACGTACGTCGTCGGCATATCTGTCGCTGTCAAGCACTTCCTTTACTTCCTTCTCATCCATTCCTGCTTCTTTTGCGACAGCTTCAAGCACCTTATGGTCAGCGAGCACGAGGTTCTTTGTGAAATATGCGTCAAAGAGAAGGGTATTGAGTTTCTTGACGGTTTCATAGTCATACTTGTTTTCAGCTAATTTCATCAGTCGGTGTGCATCGAAAGTGTTGCTATAGAGAGTGCTGGCATACTTGAAGTCGATGCCAAGCTCACGACCGAGAGATGAAATCTGCTCGATCTGCTGCATAGCTTGCGGAACGCTCAGGCGGTATTTCATTGCGAAGCGTTCTGATGTAGGTCCGGTCACTTCCTTGGCAGCGGTTGGATCAAGTTCAAACGCACGGTAGTCGATCTTTACACTGTCGGTCATGCCGAGTTCTTCGATAGCTTTTTCAAGGCGAGTCTCGCCAATGTAGCAGTATGGGCAAGCGAAATCGCTCCAAATTGTGATTGTCATCATAGTATTTTCCTTTCTTTTTTATTACTAAGTTTTAGATTATTATATTGTCTCATCAAAATGTTTTTAACTGAAATCCAGTAAAAAACAATTATGCATTATGAATTATGAATTATGCATTCCTCATTTAAGGATTGCCGTCAGTACTCTCACGAAAGCTTCGATATCCTTTTGGGATGCCAACTTCAGAAGTGCTTCATGTCTTTCTTCTGCTATCTGCATCACCTTCGGCTGAATCTCCCGCGCCTTGTCTGTCAACCAGACCCGAATACACTTGTAGCTGACAGGCTCAGTAATAACAAGATTCTTTTTTGCAAGCACTGATACAGATCGGCAGATTGATGACTTGTCTTTTCCTACCATGTCGACAATCTC
>JAIDTO010000204.1 GCA_029060625.1 Muribaculaceae bacterium
GTCACCTGACCGCAAGTGGCAGTGATTGTGGCGTCACCGAGCGAGATCGCAGTCACCTTGCCGTTGGCATCGACTGTGGCTACTCTCTCATTGTCTGATCTCCATGTCACGGTCTTGTCGGTGGCATCCTCCGGGAGCACCGTGGCTTCCAGGGTGATCGTCTGTCCCACTTTCAATTCAGCGGAAGTCCGGTTGAGGGTCAAGTCGGTTGCGTCGATGATCATGGCCACGACTGTCACGGTGCATGTGGCTGTTTTGCCGTTGGAGGATGTTGCAGTGATGGTGGCTGTGCCGGCCTTGACAGCGGTCACCTCCCCGTTTGCCGAGACTGTTGCGACTGAAGGATCAGAGGATGACCATGTCACTGTCTTGTCTGTGGCATCGGCAGGGGCGACTGTGGCGGTCAGGGTGGCGGCATTCCCTTCAACAAGGCTCAATGAGGTATTGCTCAGGGTGATGCTCTCCACAGGTGTCGGCACCACTGTCACCTTGCAGGTAGCGGTCACGTTGCCACATGTGGCGGTGATCGTTGCCTCGCCGATGGAGATTGCGGTCACCTTGCCATTGGAATCGACTGTGGCGACACTCACATTGTCAGATGTCCATGTCACTGTATTGTCAGTGGTATTCTCAGGGATAACTGTGGCTTCCAAGGTGACAGTTTCGCCTGCTTTCAATTCAGCTGTTGATTGGCTGAGGGTCAGGCCGGTTGCGTCGATGATCCTGGCAGCCACCCTCACTGTGCAGGATGCTGTCTTGCCGTTGGAAGAGGATGCGGTGATGATGGCTGTGCCAGCCTTGAGTGCCGTCACTGCTCCGTTGGCTGAGACTGTCGCGACAGAGGCATCGGAGGATGTCCATGTCACTGTCTTGTCGGTGGCATCGGAAGGTGTGACAGTCGCGGTCAGGGTGGCGGCTTCCCCTTCTGTAAGGTTCAATTCCGTGTTGCTGATCGATATGTTTGCCACCGGGATTATATTTGATGCCACGGTGACAGAGCAGGAGGCACTCTTGCCGTTGGCAGTGGTGGCGGTGATGGTGGCTGTTCCCGCTTTCAGTGCTGTCACTACACCATTTGCAGAGACTGTCGCGACTGAGGCATCGGAGGATGTCCAAGTCACTGTCTTGTCTGTAGCATCAGCCGGGGCTACTGTGGCTGTCAGGGTTGAGGTCTCGCCTTCTGTAAGACTCAATGAAGTGTTGCTCAATGTGACGCTCTCAACCGGGGTCGGGACTACTGTCACCTTGCAAGTTGCGCTCACCGGACCGCAGGTGGCGGTGATGGTTGCCTCGCCAAGGGCGATTGCAGTCACCTTGCCATTGGAATCGACTGTGGCGACTTTCTCATTGTCAGATTTCCATGTCACGGTCTTTTCCGTCGCATTCTCCGGAATCACAGTCGCTTCGAGAGTGACTGCTTCGCCCACTTTCAGTTCAGCAGCAGTCTGATTAAGAGTTACCTCAGTTGCGAAAGGAACTACGGAACCATCGGAGGCAGTGATGCGTAGGAACTTATTCCAAGGCACTGTAGCCTGAACGGATTCGAGGGTGGCATTAGGTGTTTTCAGCGTACCGTTAGCATACTCTTTTACATCAAACAGGTCTTCCCCTGCCGTAACAGGATTCTCAGCCCTATAAGTGACTTCCACATCAGCGGAGCAACCACCAAAGACCCTGTAATCAAAGAGTTCCACGGAAGCGGGAATATCAATTGTCTTTACGTTAGAACATGAGGCAAAGCACTGATTTCCCAAGCTGGTCACTTTTTCAGGGATGACAATTGAAGTAAGGCTTGAGCAATTGTTAAATGCAGCAGAACCAACTGCTTCCAACGCATTCGGAAGTTTTACATCAGTCAAGGCACCACACTTAGAGAATGCATATAAGTTTATCAAAGTGACAGTTTCAGGGATCGTTGCTGAAGTCAAATTAGAGCAACCTTCGAAAGCACTTTCAGGAATTGAAGTAATGGTTTCAGGAATAATTACAGAAGTTATACCCTTGACATTAGCAAATCCGTATCGACCAATTGCCATCACTGTGTATTCATAACTTCCGTCTGAAACATGAGCCGGAATAACGAGGTCTCCCATGACATCATTGTATGAAGCCAACTGGCCATTTGAAGATATTCCGTCTTTTGTCTTACATGTCTTGGCTTCCGCATCAAGCACCGTGTACAAGATGCCTTCATATTCGAAGTCCTCACCTTCTCCGGCAGGTGCAACTGAACCATCGGAGGCAGTTATACGTAAGAACTTGTTCCATGGCACGGTAGCCTGAACAGCCGCGAGAGATGCTTTTGGAGTGTTTAGGGTGGCATTCTGATATACTTCTGACGGGAATAGAGTCTCGGCCAATGCAACAGGAGTTTCGGCTGTATAGTTTACCTCCGATATACCGGTACAGCTATTGAACGGAGAATCCTCTACAGAAATAAGGCTTGCAGGAATACCTACCGACGAAAGCGGGTTACCCTGGAATGCCCATTTACCAAGCTCTTCAAGACCTTCCGGAAGGTTTAGAGAAGTGAAGTGGCAATAATTGAATGCACCACCATCAATTTTCTTCAAAGAAGAGGGCCAATTGATGGATGAAAGGTTTATACATACCTGGAATGCAGTACCACCGATTTCAGTGAGCGATTCGGGAAGTTGGACTGTGGTAAGCGAGCGGCATTCATCGAATGCTGAAACACGGATGGCTGTCACTCCTTCCGGTATTGAGACAGAAGTCAGCTCATTACCCAAGAAGCTTCTTACACCAATCTCAACTACCGAATATTCAGACTGTCCGTAAGACACTTTTGCAGGGATTACGAGCTCACCAGAGCAATTGTTACCTGCCACATAATTCCCGGCCTCATAGTCATATTGCTGACCACGAGTGCCGCATGTCTTGGCATCAGCATCAATGACTGTATACCATACTCCTTCATACTCAAAGTCATCGCCAGAGGCTTCGAAACCAACAGAGCCATCTTTAGCAATGATATGCTGGAATTGATTCCAAGGTGTTGTGGACTGAATGTCAGCGAGGGTTGCGTTGGGCATCTTCAAAACAACCCTATGATATGTTGAACTTGGATTGAAGATGTTTTCTTCAAATGATTTAGGAATGGAAGCTAAATATTCGACTTCCTCCAAATTGTCCAATAACTGCAACGCCATATTCCCGATGGAAGATATCGTAGCTGGAAGACTAACCTTAACGCCTCCTGCATACCAAAATGCCTGAGCTCCTAATGAATCTAAAGATTGAGGAAGAAGAATTTCTTTAAGTCTTGAGCACAACTTGAATGCTCCGACATCAATAATCTTCAATCCTTCGGAAAAATTAATTTCTTCCAGAACATTACATCCAGAAAATGCAGACTGTGGGATTAGCTTTAATGTACCTGGTAAACTAAGAGACTTCAAACTTGTACACTCATAGAAAGGCTGATCAGACTGAACCTCTCCTATTGAGATCAATCCTTCAGGCAAATCTACAGACACCAAACTACTACATTGATAAAAAGCTTGCTTTCCTATAGTAGTAAGTTTTTTAGGAAAATTAACGGAAACAAGATTCTTACAAGTCCAGAAAGCTCGATTGCCAATAGCGGTTACATCATCTGGAATCACAATCTCTGTCAATTGATAGCATTGTTCAAAAGTGGAATTGGCAATTTCTGTAATTTTTGATGGAAGAATTACTGTCTCCAGATTGGAGCACGCAAAGAAAGCATACGCTCCAATCGATGTAACAGACTCAGGGATCTTAATTGATGTCAAGCTTTTACAACTTGAAAAGGCCTGTTCACCTATCTCCGTTACAGAGTTAGGAATATCTATCGAGGCAAGAGAAGAACATTCAGAGAAAGTAGAGCCAGGAATAGTGTTCAGAGCTTCAGGGATGTTAATTGATACAAGGTTTGAACATGCACTGAAAACACTCAATCCAAAGTTGACTATATTTCCCGGAATATTGGCAGTATCCAAATTTGTACATTTCCAAAAAGAATAATCACCAATAGTGGTGACTGATTCAGGAATGACGATAGCTGTAATACCTGCTCCAGTAAATGCATAATTCCCAATAGAGGTTAAGCTGTTAGGTAACTCTATGCTTGATAATTCAGCACAATTATAAAAAGTAGATTCACTTATAGAATTAACTCCTTCCGGAATATTAATAGAAGTAAGAGATGAACAACCATAAAAAGCGCTCTCTCCAATTTTTCTTACAGATTCGGGGATTTCTATGGATATCAAATCTGCAGAATTGCTAAAGGAACGATTACCCAATTCTACTACAGAATACTGAGTATTACTATTTCTTACAATTGAAGGAATTACTATATTTCCTTCTACTATATTTCCCGGAGTTGGACCTTCAAAATGAGAAATTCCGTCTTTTGTCTTGACAGTCTTGGCTTCGGCATCAATGACGGTATACCAGATGCCTTCGTATTCGAAGTCCTCGCCTTCTCCGGCTGGAGCGACGTAGCCGTCGCTGGCTGTGATTCGCAGGAATTTATTCCAAGGAATTGTAGTCTGAACAGCGGCAAGAGTAGCATTCGGGGTATTGAGCGAGCCATTGACGTAGGCGTTTTCGCTGAATGCATTTTCATCGGCTGCAACTGGAGTCTCTGCTTTGTATGTGACCTCAACGTTAGGATCGCATCCAAAGAATGCACCGTATCCCATGCCTTCCAAAGTCGCGGGAAGGTCGATTTTCTTAAGGCTTGAGCATCCTGAGAAGACCTGATTATCCAGCATTGTAAGCGATTCGGGTATGACGATAGACTCGAGACTTGAGCAATTCGTGAAGGCACCATGGCCTAAAGAAGTCAGTGTCTCAGGAAGAGTGATTGCTGTCAAAGCAGAGCAACCCAAAAATGCATTCACGCTTATTGATGTCAATGACTCGGGAAGAGCTACTGTCTGTAGGCCTGAGCATCCATTGAATGCGCTCTCAGGAATAGCCGTGACTGAAGCTGGAATGCTTACAGATGTCAAAGTGGTACAGTTGGCAAAGCCGTAGGTTCCGATTTCTGTTACAGTATATTCGTACGTTCCATCAGAAACTGTAGCAGGAATCGTCAGTGCACCTTCGAATGAGTTGCCTCCGACATACTGGTTATCGACGATAGTTCCTTCTTTTGTTCTGCAAGTCTTGTCCTCGACACTGATAATAGTATAGGTCAAGCCATCGTATTCGAAGTTATCACCATCTTTAACAGGAACAATTGAACCATCTTTTGCATTGATGCGTTTGAAGAGATTCCATGGAGTGACAGCCTGAATAGCGGCAAGCGTAGCGTTGGGCATAATAAGTGTGGTCCTATCATATAGTTCGCCGGTGAATCCAAAAATCCCGGAATTTGCTTCTATAGGCTCCTCAGCATTATATGTCACTGAGTCCAGTTTATCATCTCCTTCTCCGAATGCATCCAGACCGATTGAAGTAATTGAGGCAGGAAGCACGATAGACTCAAGTTCATAGTTATGATAGAATGCTCCATCACCTAACGACTGCAGCGATTCCGGGAAAATAAGGGAGGTAAAACTACAACCTGAGAATGCTCGATCCCATATGGCTGTAACTTTATCAGGGAAATTGATTGAGGCTATGTTTTTATTTCCGGTAAATGCCTCTCCTCCTATGGTTTCCAATGCGTCAGGAAGATCTATGGAAGAAAGATCAGCATCTCCAAAAGCCCATCCTCTGATTTCCTTGATTGTACTGGGAAGAGTGGCAGACGTAAGCGAATGACAATGTGCAAACATACGTTCACCTACATATTCCAAACCTTCCGGCAATGTAACGGAGGTAAGTGCCACACAACTGTCAAACACGAATCCTTCAACTTCTCTGAGAGAATCAGGGAGTTCAACTGAAGTAAGGTTCTCACAGTTATAGAATGCCGCTTCGCCCAATTTCACGACTGTCGCAGGCATTGCCACAGAAGTGAGTCCGGACAGTGAGCAGAAACCATGATGACCTATTTCTACTACGGTATATTCGTTATTGTCATAGGTGATAGTCGAAGGAATTGTCAGAGCTCCTTCATAATGATTACCCGGGTTATCTCCATCTTGACCATCCCGTGTCTTGACAGTCTTTGCCTCCGAATCGATCACAGTATAAACAATACCCTCGTATTCGAATTCCTGTCCACCTTCAAGTGCAGGAGATATGGAACCATCCTTCGCATTAATGTGACCAAATTTATTCCATGGCACGGTAGCTTGTACTGATGCAAGTGTGGCATTGGGAGTATTGAGAGTAGCTTTGGGATAGCTAATAATAGAGAAGGTATCATCATCAGCTTCTATCAGAGAAGAAGCACTATAGTTAACCACTGTCAAGGCTTCACATCCATCGAAGACGGAACTTCCTATAAAAGTAATAGCATCAGGAAGGCTAATAGAATTCAAATTTTGACAGCTATAGAATACCCTTGGCTCGAGCTGCTTCAATGAAGACGGTAAGTCAATTGATGTGAGTCCTGTACACCACATGAATGCCCCTTCTCCTATTGATGTCAATGTCTCAGGAAATTGTATTGATTTCAGGCTTGAACATCCATTGAAAGCAGAATTTTTGATAGATGTAAGATTTTCTGGCAAGGTGACATTTGTTAGATTTGTACATCCCTCGAACATGGCTGATTCTATTTCAGTAATCGATGATTTGAACGACACTGACACTAGACTTGTACACCCTTGAAAAGTTTCAAAACTTATTGAAGTCAACGATTCTGGGAAATTTAATGAAACAAGACTTGAACAATTACGAAAAGCTTGCAAACCTATTTCAACTAATGATTCGGGGAAATTAATCTCACTTAATTTTGAACAACCATCAAATGCGTTTCCACTAATATATTTTATGGTCTCAGGAAGACTAATTGAAGTAATGTCATTATGAATGAATCCACAATCACCTATTTCCACTACTGAGTAGACATCAGTTCCACCGTGAACAGTTGAAGGAATCTCAATATTTCCATCAACTTTATTCCCAGGAACTAAAACATCATCAATGTACTGTCCTTTTTTAGTCTTACAAGTCTTGTCACTGTCGCTAAGGACAGTATAAGTTATGCCTTCATACTCGAAGTCATCGCCCTCTCTAATAGGCGCAACAGAACCATCGCTAGCCGTGATTCGCAGGAACTTATTCCATGGCAACGTTGCCTTCACCTCTGCCATCGTAGCGTTAGGAGTAATGAGGGTACCATTATCATATACAATTATATCAAAAATATTCTCCTCAGCAGTTACGAGTGATTCAGAATAGTATTTTATTGTCCTAATGTCATAGCAATCACTAAACGATTGTGACCCTATTGATTGCAAATAGGCCGGTAAAGAGACTGACTCAATGGGACAACCAGAAAATGATAAATCTCCGATGGATTCGACGGATGAAGGAAGTTCAAGGCTTGTCAAACCACCTCCATAAAAAACACTATTATCGATTGATGTCAGAGATTCAGGCAATTCAATGGTCTTTAGTGCTCTTGTATATGTAAATGCTTCAAAATTAATCCGGCGAATAGAATTTGGCAATGTGACTTTCTCAAGATTATAGCAGTCATAAAATAAGCCTTCGCTGACTTCTGTCAATGATTCCGGCAATACGACCTCCTTTAAACCTATACAAGATCTAAACGCCTTGGACCCAATGGAGGTAAGATTTGACGAAAATGTAATAGATGTTAGGTTGCCACAACTGATGAACGCACTTGCCCCAATTGTACTTACACTTTCTGGAAATATTACTGATGATATCTCTACATTTGAATCAAACGAATGATCACCTATAGCAACCACAGAATAATACTCATTCCCAGAACTTACTATTGAAGGTATTTCTAAATCTCCTGCACACGAATTTCCTGCTGTCCAAGTATAATCTTCGTTCATACTCCCATCTTTCGTCTTGACGGTCTTGGCTTCTGCATCAAGGACCGTATAGACAATTCCGTCTGCCTCGAAGTGTTCGCCTGCCATTTTGGGCATATTGTCCCTCGTATTGAATTTTACTTCGGGAAGATCATCAGTTGCCAAGAAAGTGACAGCAGGCTCTGTGGCATCATCAGAAAACACATAGCCTTGACACAGAAGTCTTGTTCCTAAGCCAGAGACATAGTATGAATTTCCAGCCTTAACCTTAAATGTCAAATATCCCATCCCATAATCTGAAGATGAATCCCATCCGGCAGTTATGTATGGGGACTCCGGCCGATGGTTACCCGAACCCATCACTTGGAAATATCTTTCTGAATTCAGATCATCCAAATTGATATATCCTGCGTTTTCTCCCGTGGTATACATCGGTTGACAATAATTGATTTTATAATATCCATCAGAACCACCGAGAGTATACGGAACTCCCTTTGTCTCATTTTCGAATACTACATATTTCTTGTCTGGATTAAACAGAATTGTGAACACTGTAATCCAACCGGTCTGCTTAGCATCGATCTTAAACACTGATCCAGTCGACATCACGCCTGCTTCATAACCAGAGAAAGCAGGGTTAGTCTGACCGGCAGGACTTACACCGATTGTAAATACTGGACTGTCACCTACTTTCAAACGATACTTACTTGAGGCATTATCGTGAATTCCATAAAATTCATCTGTTCCCCATTCATCAGTGTAAGCAAGGCTGAGCGTAGCAATATCATTATCAAAGATAATGGTCCCTCCGGGTATCTCGGTAGGACTACTTGAAAGACCCGCCGCTTGAAGTTGCTCACGTGTAGCCAGCGCCACCGTACTCGTGGCAAAAGTCGGCAGCGAGAGGAGGGCTGTCAGCAGCGTAAGAATGATTGATTTTATATGTTTCATGTATGAAAAAGATTTTCTTGGAATGAAATATCTATAAACTTGAATTATAATTTGATATTAAGCAATCGTAAGTTTGGGTGACTGCTGGTATAGGATAGGTCAGTTTGAAGGTTAGATAAGGCGGAAAGAACCATCAGCATTGCAATATAAAGCAATAATGAGATAAGAGTAATCATTAGTATATAGATGTTACTGTTTTGTTTGAATGATTGGCTTTACCGACACTCTGAACTCCGAATGCCAATAAAATGCAAAGGTACTGATTTTTTTTGATATTTGGCAGATTTATGGCAAAAAAATACACAAAAAAGACCCCCGACATCCCCAACGAAATTCACAATGTCTTGTAGGGACGCACGGGCCGTGCGTCCCTCCTAATGATAAAAATCTGCGCCTAAATATTCATCCCATACCTGAGCTATAAGGATATCAGGCGCAGACCTATGCTTTGTCGGGCATACGTTCGCGGACTGTCAGCTGAGCAACGGCTTCGCCTGCTGTCGCGGATAAGGGGACATCGCCGCTCGAGGCATTGCGAGAGAAGGCGGACGCACGGGCCGTGCGTCCCTACCATACATTGTGATTTGCTTTCGGGATTTTAGTGAATCATTATCTTGCGGCCTGCTATCAGACAGACACCTTGCGGGAGGCCGTCGACATAGACGGGGTTGCCGGCTTTGAGCTCTAACCTACGGAGCAATGTGCCGTCGGCTGAGTAGACTTCTATAGTGCGGGCTACGGAACTCTTCAGCATTATTGTACTTCCTTCTTGGGCTATCTTGAGGCCATCCTCGTCGGGAAGCGTCAGCACTGCTGACTGCAGTCCATGGATTCGGAAAGACTTTGCATTGTCATTGCGAAGGACATATGCCTCCAATGGTTTTGGGGCAACCCCTATACGGAAGGCTGAGCCGGGGGCTAACAGTGTGCCGTTATCGTCAGTTAGATTGTCAATGCCAACATTAAGACCCATCGCATCCTCAGTCTCCGCTTTGTCGAGAGGCAACCACAGTGAACGGAATTCGCGACCCGTAGCCCATGTTGCCACATATGGCATTGTTGTCTCGGTAGTTATTTTCTGTGGACTTGAATTTGAGAATGTCACAGTGCCATGTATGTTGTATGCAGGATTGTAACGGGGATTATTAGGCATCGAGATGATGTAGGGCACTCCGGCCTTGATACCGGCAGCTTCCATCCACTCCCCTGCCGGGTCAGCTTCATAAAGCCAGAAGGGGCGTTGACGGTTGACATCGCTTACCGCCGAGAAAGGCAGCAGGGTGTGTCCCTCAGGTGATGAAACCCTTGTGACATCAAACGGAACTACGATTGTCTCCCAACCAGCACATCCATCATAGGCAGTAGTCTGAAGGAACTCCTTCTTCATGCTGCTTGTCTTTGCTGTGAAATCAGCAACAGGAGTGAACGGATAGCCCGGTGTCAGCACAAGTCTATCGCACACACTGTCAGCAACGACATTATGATCCATTCCTTCGGGAGCATACTTCTTATCGTCTACATATACGAGAAGGTTGGGATTAGATATTGAATCCAATACTCCACTCGGCATCTTTCGGTCGCCACGCCAAATGAGGGACGTAAGTCGTTCGCAACCTGTGAAAGCATATTTGCCCACTGCTTCTATTGTAGAAGGTATAGAGACAGAGGCAAGATATGATGAGCCAGAAAAACCTTGCTCACCGATTTGCACTACTCTATATTCAACCGATCCATCAGAAACAGCATCAGGAATGACAAGATTCCCACTATAGACATTTCCTTCATCCCTGGTCTTACAGGTATTGGAATCACTGAGGACTGTATACCATATACCCTCGTATTCGAAGTCCTGGGCGAATGCAGGCAACGCGAGTAGTGTTGTCAGTAGCGTTAGTATTATTGATTTTATATGTTTCATGAATTTTTTTACTTTATCATAAAGCGCCTCTCCGAGGCACTTATGTATGTCTGAGATTGACCTCTGGACTGAGGTCCAATGTCGGGGAAATTGTGCTGCCCCTCCGGGGTAGAGATGGATGGGGATGGCATTCCCATGGGCCAGAGGCCCATGGTTTCCAAGATTATTGCCCTCCGGGCAATGCCGGGTTTTGACAGTGTAATTATCAGTTGGGGGATGGGGGGTTGTTGTCGTCGCCACCGGGTATGCCGGTGCCGGGATCGCCGTTTAGGGCCGGGGTCGTGAAGGTAATGGAATTGCTTCTCGAACCCATCAACTGATCGCCTTTATAGTACTCTATGAAGGCCCAAACCTCATACCTCGTGTTGGGTTTGAGATTCACCATCTCCGCAGTTATCAAATTATTTTCGCTGATAGTCCCGACAACCCTACCTTCGTCGGCGGCATCATCAAGATTAGCGTAGACAACCCCGGTTCCCGTAATCTGTGTATACGGGCTGCTGAAGTAAGCATGGATTTGTGCAAATGTGGCTGTCCATCCGCTGGCAATCCATGGTTCACTCACCTGTGGCGTCTCATCCGGGTTGGGAGCCTCAGCATTGGCATTCTGGTTAATATAAACAACCGTTGTGCCCATCTCTCCACTTCTTGTGAAGACAAGGCTTGCCTGACGGGCAACAGAAGTATTGTTGGCACCTATACTTGCGCGTATAGTGACAGGCTCTGCTGAAGCCTCACCGGAAGTCTTGTCAAGAGTAACCCAACCACCGGCCGATATAGCCGACACCGTCCATGACTCACGAGGTGAATACACCTGAAACTCTATGGTCTCACCGGCGGAAGCCACCTGAGGAACCTGGGTGGGAGTGATGAAGAACGTTTCAGTGGATGCTGCCTGAGTCACATTGAGACGGATTGGGGTAAACGCTGACGTGGGGCTGCTTATCGACACCTCGGCATAACGCACGGAGGTACCCGGATTCGCCTCTACGCTTATCTGGAACGTAACCGTCTTCTCTTCTGCCGAGCCATCTGCCGGCCTATACTCATCACCCACCATATCAGGACCCGGAATGATCTTCACCCAAGAGTGGGAGGAAGAAGCAACCCATGCCTGGTTGGCTTTGACAGTAACCACAGGATATGGCCCGTTGCCCGTACCATTATAAGATATCTCATCGCCTGCATAGTCCACCTGGATGCTCTGGCGGTCCTGAACCACATCGATCTCCACACTCTTACCGGCAATATGGGAGCCGTCGCTCTCAATGGCGTAGACTGTCACTGTACACTCGCGACTGTTTCCACTACGGTTGGGAGCTGCCTCAACAGTGAAAGTACCGTCACCGATATGTCCTGCTCCATCGGAATTACCTTCGCCATAAACAATCTGGCACCAAGCACCCTCACAATTTGAGACCTCGACCGTCCAGCGTGTGGTACTGCTTACGGTGAAAACAGTAGAGGATTGTGCCGAACCAATGTCGAGCATACCATTATGGAAACCAAGTGCCTCTATTGAGATGCCGATGTTGGAACCATCGGCCGCGTAAAGACCGTTTTCTTCATTCTCAGAGCAGCCGGTGAAGACTGCAGGAAAAGACAGGAGGGCAATGCCACCCAAGATGGCAATGCCTGTATTTCGCATTTTATTGAATAGTTTCATAATCTGTAGGATTTAAAGATTGACTGAAAGTCCGATGTAAGCACGGAAACCACCGCGAGTGATTCCGGCAAGGCTGCACACATTGGCGATATCACCCTTGTCGCCGATGGGTATGGCATATTCAGGGTTGACGAAGATGCCGAGATGGGGCACAGGGTGCCATGTAAGGCGTGCGCCTACCGAGACATTGTTGACGGTGAAGCCATTACCCGGCTTATCCTTCGCTATCAGACGCTGCTGCAGGAAACCGACCTGCGGGGTGAGACCGAATCGCTCGGCGAATCGGAGACAGTAGCCGGCGCGTACCGCCCACTCGTCGACACGGTATGCCACAGCCTGGTCGAAGATGTTGTCGGTGTCGTTATACCAGTTGACATCCTTCGACTTCCCGAGTCCGAGATTATAGGATGCTGATAGGTCAATGCCCTTGTACATTCCGCCTATGGTGAATGCAACTCCCATGTTGGAGGCAGCCATGAATCCTACGGATGCATAGACTGTGTTGCTTGGCACGTACTGGATTTTCTTCAGTATCACGGTGTCCACAAGCGTCTCGCCGCGCGTGATATGGAAATGGCGGGTGACGGGGGTATAGCCGCGACGCGAGAAGGTCCACTCATAGTTAGCAACGGGGAGCTGCATGTCGGGATTCGTCTCGATTATGGTGTCAGCCTGGGTCACGGTCACGCCATGCTCAGGCACAGTGGCGAGCTTAAGGTAGCCAAGGTGGGGAGTCGGGGCGTTGGCCTGTATGTGGGTCACCTGTCCGGGGATGACACGGAAGGTTGTGGTGGCGGGTTCATGGTCTTTCTTCCTTGCCTCGATCACGTAGTCATCGCCACGGAGATGCGCTGCATACTGCCCTACGCCCTCGCGGCGACCCTGGAACCAGAGCTCGGCACCGCCGTCGACGTCGACGACAACATCGCCATACTTGAGGTTCTCGTCTTCCATCTGGAGGCTGAACTGCACCGGCCCGTCACGCTCCACATTGATGTCATCGTCAAACAGCAGCGAACCGAGTTTTGCCCGCACAGCATGGGTGCCATAAGGGATGAATGTGGTGATCGGGCTCACCCCGACGCTGTCGCCGTCGATCCATATCTCGGCGTT
>JAIDTO010000205.1 GCA_029060625.1 Muribaculaceae bacterium
TCCCCAAAGTTAGCTAAAGTCGGTCGAAAAACCAAATATATCCATAAGAATTTCTCAATTATCGGCTTATCATACCGTTTCCTTTGCGTCCGTATTCAGCATCGATGGTGGATACACCCATTGTGATTTCCTCAAGCACATCGAGAAGAACCCTTACAGTTTCGAGGGCAGTGAAGATGGTCACATTGTTTTCGATTGCTATTCTGCGTATGTCGTAGCCGTCGAGGCGGGTGTTGTGTTGGTTCACGTCGATGGTGTTTATGACATAGCTCACGTGTCCTTGACGCAGTGAGCGCTCAATGTCATTGCTGCCTTCACTAAACTTGCCCAGCGTGCGGCAACGTATCCCATGATCCTTGAGGAATTTGGAGGTGCCTCGTGTAGCCTCGACGTTGAAACCGAGATCATAGAATCTGCGGATAAGAGGGAGGGCCTTTTCTTTGTCAGCATCCGATACTGTCACCAGCAGGGTGCCGTAGTTGAGCACCTGCATCCCTGATGCCTGAAGTGATTTATAGAGTGCTCGGGTCAGCATATCATCGTAGCCGATGGCCTCACCAGTCGACTTCATTTCCGGAGAAAGATAAGAATCGACTCCCTTGATCTTGGAGAAAGAGAAAGCGGGGGTCTTCACAAACCATCTCTTGCGATCCGGGTAAAGAATCATGTCATAGCCTTGACTCTTAAGACTTTCACCCAGCATTACCTTTGAAGCAATCTTTGCCATTGGCACCCCGGTTGACTTGGATAGGAATGGAACAGTGCGGGAGCTACGCGGATTGACCTCTATCACATAGACATTTTCGTCTTTATCTACAATAAACTGAATATTATAGAGTCCGATGATGCCTATTGCCTTTCCGAGCCTTACAGTATAGTCAACTATGGTCTTCCTGACCTTTTCGCTTACACTGAAAGTGGGGTAGACTGAAATTGAGTCGCCGGAGTGAATACCTGTTTTTTCCACGTGTTCCATGATTCCCGGGATCAGCACATCAGTGCCGTCGCATATCGCGTCTACTTCCAGCTCCTTGCCCATGATATATTTGTCTACGAGTACCGGACTATTGTCTGAGATATCCACAGCATTCTGAAGATAATGGCGGAGAGCCTGCTCGTTTCCAACAATCTGCATTGCCCTGCCACCAAGCACGAAACTTGGACGTACAAGTACCGGGTAGCCGATTCTTTCGGCAGCTTTCACACCGCTTTCAATGTCAGTTACCGCCTCTGCATCCGGTTGTGGTATCCCGGTCTCACGCATTATGCGTTCGAAGTGCTTTCTGTCTTCTGCACGGTCGATGGCTTCAAGCCCTGTTCCGATGATATTCACCCCTCTTTCGGCGAGTGGAGCTGCGAGATTTATGGCAGTCTGGCCTCCTAATGTCACGATGACACCTTCCGGCTTCTCGAGATTCACCACATTCATCACATCTTCTACGGTAAGAGGCTCGAAGTAGAGTTTGTCGGATATGCTGTAGTCTGTGGATACAGTCTCCGGGTTGTTGTTGATGATAATGGCCTCATAGCCTTGCTCACGTATAGTCTGTATGGCGTGAACGGTGGAATAGTCAAATTCTACACCTTGTCCGATACGTATAGGTCCGCTGCCGAGAACAAGAATTTTCTTCCTGTCGCTTACCACTGATTCGTTTTCATCCTCATATGTGGAGTAGAAATAGGGCACATAGGAATCAAACTCACCCGAACAGGTATCTATCATCTTATATACAGGAACTATGCCAAGAGATTGCCTCATCTCGCAAATGTCAGCTTCTGTGCGGTTGCGCAGACGAGCAATGTAGCGGTCGCTGAATCCCATCCTTTTTGCCTCCCTGAGCAGAGAAGCGTCGAGGGTCTCGGCATCCCGGATCTCCCATTCCATTTTGATTATGTTGTTCAGTTTCTCAAGGAAGAAAAGGTCAATTCCTGTCTTTTCGTAGATGTGCCAAAGTGCAACTTTGCGCCTGAGAAGTTGAGCAATTGCAAGTAGCCGGTCATCGCGTCCTTCCTTAATATAGCTGAGGATTTCTTCAGTAGGCATCTCCTCGAATTTCTTGGAATAAAGATGGTCAACACCGGTTTCAAGAGATCTGATTCCTTTGAGGAGAGACTCTTCGAAGGTGCGACCCACACTCATGATCTCTCCTGTAGCTTTCATCTGTGTGCCAAGCCGGTTGGATGCCTCGCTGAATTTATCAAATGGGAAACGGGCAATCTTGGTCACCACATAGTCAAGCGCCGGCTCAAAGCTTGCCGGAGTATTTGCAATCTGTATTTCATCGAGCGTCATGCCAACTGCAATCTTGGCACTGACTCGTGCTATAGGATATCCTGTGGCTTTGGAAGCAAGTGCTGAGCTACGTGATACGCGTGGATTGACTTCTATGATGTAGTAATTGAATGAGAGTGGGTCAAGGGCAAACTGCACGTTGCATCCTCCTTCAATCTCAAGTGCTCGTATCAGGCGTAGCGCAGAGTCGCGGAGAAGCTGATATTCCTTGTTGGTGAGTGTCTGGCTTGGAGCTACTACGACGGAATCGCCCGTATGGACTCCTACCGGGTCAACATTCTCCATGTTGCAGATAGTGATAGCCGTGTCGTTGCTGTCGCGCATCACCTCATATTCTATTTCCTTGTATCCTTTGATGGATTTCTCCACGAGCACCTGATGCACCGGCGAGAGAGCAAGCGCATTGCGCATAAGCTCGCGCAATTCTTCCTCATTGTCGGCAAAGCCGCCACCGGTGCCTCCGAGTGTGAATGCAGGGCGGAGCACAACCGGATACCCAATTTTTTCAGCCACTTTTACACCCTCTTCGATGCTGTTGACGATTTCAGAAGGAAGCACAGGTTCTCCGAGACTCAGGCATAGCTCCTTGAAAAGCTCGCGGTCTTCCGCTTGCTCGATGCTTTTGAAAGAAGTGCCGAGGATTTCCACACCGCATTCCTCGAGGATTCCTTTCTTCGCAAGTTGGACAGCAAGGTTTAGTCCGGTCTGGCCGCCAAGTCCGGGCACTATAGCATCAGGACGTTCGAAACGTATGATTTTTGCTACATATTCCAGTTTGAGTGGTTCCATATAGACTTTGTCGGCAATGCCTGTGTCAGTCATGATGGTAGCCGGGTTGGAGTTTACGAGAATCACTTCATAACCCTCTTCTTTCAGAGCAAGGCAAGCCTGGGTGCCGGCATAGTCAAACTCTGCAGCCTGTCCGATGATGATAGGACCCGAACCGATCACCATCACCTTCTTGATATCTTTTCTCTTAGGCATTTTTCACCTCTCTTTCCTTTTTGTGTTCTTCCATATCGTGGATAAAGACATCGAAGAGATATCCGCTGTCTTGTGGACCCGGTGCGCTCTCCGGATGATATTGTACTGAAAAAATGTGTTCCTCTTTGTTCCTTACTCCTTCTACAGTGCCGTCAAGAAGGTTGAGATGTGTTATCTCAAGGTCAGTGTCGCGAATACTTTCAGGGCGGACTGCATAGTTATGGTTTTGCGAGGTGATTTCAATTTTGCCGGTCATCATGTTCTTTACGGGATGATTGGCTCCGCGGTGTCCGAATTTCAGTTTATAGGTCTTTGCACCAAATGCAAGGGAGATAATCTGATGCCCGAGGCAGATGCCAAAGATAGGTAGTTTGCCACGGAGTTTTTTGACGAGGTTTCTCACTTCCGGCACATCTTCAGGGTCACCGGGGCCATTGGAGATAAATATTCCGTCAGGCTTGAAAGCCATTATCTGCTCAGCATCCATGTTGTATGGCACAATGATCACATTGCAGCCTCTTTTGTTGAGAGAGCGTATGATATTGAATTTGATGCCGCAGTCGATTGCCACCACATTGAATTTTTGATTCTGCGTGCGAGAGAACCAACGCTTCTTGCAACTTACCTTTGCCACAACTTTCTTGTCCACAGGAGTGTCGGCTATCAGTTTCAGGGCTTCCTCTATGGGGGTGTCCACCGGGACTATAGCAGCGCGCATGCATCCCTCATCGCGGATAATCCTCGCAAGCCGACGCGTGTCGATACCGCTTATGGCCGGGATGTTTGCTTCTTCCAGGGTCTCGGTCATGGTCTTCGTATATCGGAAGTTTGACGGTGATTCGCAGCATTCGCGCATCACCATTCCTCCGATTGTCGGAGCTTTAGTCTCAAAGTCATCATCGGTGATGCCATAGTTGCCGATGAGAGGATAAGTCATCACCACTATCTGGTTAGTATAGGAAGGGTCGGAGAGGATTTCCTGATATCCAACCATGGAAGTATTAAACACGACTTCCCCCACTATGCTGCGCCGTGCGCCACAGCTATGGCCGGGAAATTCCTGTCCGTTTTCCAAAACAAGTTTTACGTCTGCGTCTTTCATCTTATTATGTTGTCTGTAGAAACTTTTTTTTCGGATTATTGCTGAATAGCTTTTGAAGACTTGCTGTATCCCTGGAAGATGAGATCTATTAGTTTGCCTTCGAAGATTAATCTTTCAGGCTTGCCGTGGAGTCGCATTCCTTCGAATGGGGTAGCTTTGCCCATTGAAGCGAATTCGTTAGAGTCCACAGTCCATTTTTTGTCGAGGTTGAAGATGGCGAGGTTGGCATCTCCTTCCACTT
>JAIDTO010000206.1 GCA_029060625.1 Muribaculaceae bacterium
TTTCATTGGTTTCATCATTGCTGACCTCCTATGCCAAGAAGTTCAACCTCGAAGATAAGATCCTGATTAGGACCAATCGGACCGCCGGGAGTACCCATCTCGCCATATGCAAGGTCGCTGGGAATATAGAAGACAGTCTTGCCACCAACCTTCATGAGCTGCAGACCTTCAGTCCAACCCTTGATGACAGCCTGTAGTGGGAAGCTTGTAGGCTCTCCACGCTGAACAGAGGAGTCGAAGATGGTTCCGTCAAGAAGGCGCCCGGTGTAATGTACGGTTACGATATCAGTTGCCACGGGAGATGCCCCGGTACCTTCTACAACAGTGACATACTTAAGGCCAGAAGGAGTGGTCTGATAGCCGGAGTTTCCTTTGAAGAAAGCCGCGCCATAGTCTGCCATATTGGTAGAGACGGCGACAGCTGCGCCGTCGGCCGCCTCAGCAGCTGCAGCACTGTCTTGCTGAGCCTGCATTACTTCACCCACGAGAGACTCTACAGCCGCAGAGTCCTCGGCTGTCGGTTTCTGCTTGCCGCAAGAGGCAACGCAGAAAGCGGTTGCCGTCATAGCTATGACGGCAATCGCTGATCTGAATGTTTTTTTCATTATTGTCATATTAAGTTTCGCAAGCTTTTGCATATATAAGGCTGTCTTGCGAAAGTTTAGATTCTTACTTCTTTACTACCTTGATGAGTTCAACATCGAAGATAAGTGTTGAATGAGGAGGAATTGCGTTTGGCACACCCTGAGCGCCGTAAGCGAGGTCGCTGGGAATGAAGAATGTGTACTTCGCACCCTCCTTCATGAGCTGAACGCCTTCTGTCCAACCGGGGATAACGCGGTTGAGAGGGAAGGTGGCGGGTTCGCCACGGCTTACGGAAGAGTCGAATACGGTTCCATCAAGCAGACGACCTGTGTAGTGAACAGTAACTTCATCGGTGGCTGTAGGCTGAGCGCCTTCACCCTCCTTCTCAACTACATACTGAAGGCCGGATGGAGTTTCCTTGACACCTTCGCGGCTCTTGTTTTCAGCGAGGAACTTTGTTCCAGCCTCTTTAGCGGCTGCCTCTGCCTTCTGCTGAAGATCCATGAGATATTCGTTGATCATCTTCTGGCATTCTTCTTCGGGCACTTCAGGAGTACCACCATCGAAAGCCACTTTCACACCATCCTTAAATGCTTCGGAATCGAGGGTTCCGACACCCATTGCCTTGAGCTGCTTGCCCATAAGGACACCCCAGGCGTAACTTAATTTATCCATAATTTATATCAATTTTTCAATATATTTATCAGGCGGAATATCCAGCCCTCGAAAATAAAACGTTTTTAAGTGATATTTAGTTTGCCAGATGTGCTTTTGATGGGTTTTTATCTTTGGGGCTTCGAATAGCAGGGGGTTGAAAAATACTACCCAAGTAATCGGAAGAAGTAAGAAATTTTTGCTTTTTGGGCAGTTTTATCACACTTGGTTGAAATTTTTAGCACCTAAGGAGCGTCTAATGAAAAAGAAAACTTAATAGATTAGACATGAAAAAGAATTTTCTTAAAGTAATGCTCACCGGAATGGTGATTGTATCTGCAGGCACCGTATCGGGTCAGGTGCTCTACAAGATTGAAGGGAATGGGCTGAAATCCCCATCTTATGTTTTTGGAACACACCATGTGGCTCCTTTATCGGTGGCAGAGCAATTCGGTGCCATCGAGCCATTTAATGCCGCGACTCAGATTGTTGGCGAGATAGATATGACGCAAGACCAAATGGCACTTGCCATGGCTCTCCAGCCTCACATGATGGCTCCGGCCGACAGCACTCTCTCAAAGGTGATAAGCCCGGAAGACATGGAAGTGATAAGCGTTGGATTCAAGAAGTGGGCTCCTATGCCGGGAATGGAACTCAGCATGTTTGAGGGAATGAAACCAATGGTGGTAAGTTCAATGGCTGTAGTGGGAATGTGTGCTGAAGCAATGCCGGGCTTCGACCCCCAGGCACAACTCGACTCATGGTTTCAGACTACGGGTAAAGCTGCGGGCAAGACGATCATACCGCTTGAGACAGCCGAGCAGCAGGCTGTATTGCTCTACGACTTCACTCCTATTTCAGTTCAAGCTGAAGCGCTTGTGGATTTGCTTAAGGAGCCTGAAAATGCCATGGAGCAGACAAAGGCTCTTTCGGATGCCTACGTCAAACAAGATCTCAAAGCCATGTATGACCTCAGCATGAAGGATGAATCACATCCTGAATTCATGGAAGCCATGCTCGACAGGAGAAATACCGACTGGCTCTCAAAACTACCTGCCATATTTGAACAAGGTCCTACATTCGTGGCTGTAGGGGCATTGCATCTTGCCGGCGATAAGGGAGTGATTGAAGGCCTAAGAAAAGCTGGCTACACAGTGACGCCTATAGAAAAATGAAGCGGCAGATTGCTTCAAAGCTGTGACCCGTGCTCGGTGCCGATACTCATACTTCGCTGATACTTTATATGATGAAAGGGAGATGAATTAAAAATTCATCTCCCTTTCATCGTGATCCGGTTGGGATTCGAACCCAAGACCCACAGCTTAGAAGGCTGTTGCTCTATCCAGCTGAGCTACCGGACCTGACCATTTTTACCTTTACATTATGAGATGGAAGAAAAACTGTGTCCACTTAGGGGCAGATTCTCTTTCCGAGTGCAAAGTTACTTAGAATTTCCCAACTTTCCAAATCATTTGCAAAGTTTATTTGAAATAATTCAACTTTCGCGTGCGAAAGTTGATGGTTATGAGGTTATATTTTGTGCATTGGGGATTTTTAGTTAATTTTGCTTATGATTAACAATATCAATATATATGAACATAAGATTTATGACGGCATTCTTTGCCGTTGCCATGATGGCATCATGCACAGGAAATAAAGGCGCTGTCGATAAAGACAGTGCTAAAGTCAATGACATTGCCAAAGAAGCGACTGTCGACTTAAAAGGACAGTGGTATATTGAAAATATATTCTTCAATGACTCTGACTATGTCCGACCTGCTGAGATTCTACCCGATATCAGACAGTATGTGCAGTTTACCGACAGCACTTACTCCATTATGACCAATTGTAATTCAATCAGCGGATATTATACACTTTCCGGTGACTCCATTACATTAGAAGATGGAATGATGACAGAGATGGCCTGCGACAATATGCAGACAGAGGACGCTCTCCGCCGTATACTTCCGGACATTGCCACAATAGACGTTGAGAATGATTCAATCGTAAGACTAAACTGCACAAATAATTCAAGCTACCTTATTCTTAAGAAAATTAAGTTAAAATTTCGAGATTCATAATTTTACTTATCTTTGCAAACTTCATCAAAAAATTAAGGATTGACAAATTCATATGGTGGATAAACATATAAAATATGATGGCACAATGGAGAAAGTTCTCCATTGCGATCCTCGTAAAAGAGGTAAGGTCGTAATCCAAGAGGGCGTCTATGAAGTCTGTGAGGATGCTTTTATAGACTGTAAGTACATTACGGAAGTTATTTTCCCAGAATCATTAGCATATATAAGTAGAGGTGCATTTAAGGATTGTTCGGGACTAATGTCTATAATCTTGCCACTGGGTTTTCTTTCGATGTTGAAGAATGCATTTGCATATTGTTATAATCTCAAGTCGGTTAAATTTGAAGGTCCTTTAACTAATATCCCAGACTCCTGCTTTTTGGGTTGTAGGGATTTGTCTGAATTTCTGTTTCCTAAAGGAACCGTTTATATTGGAGTGAAAGCTTTCAGTGGATGCGAATCGCTGAAGTGCCTTACCGTTCCAGAAGGTGTCTCCGTACTTAATTCCTATATTTTTAACGATTGTAAGAATCTGCAACGTATTAACCTACCAAATTCTCTAGAATACATCTGTGAAGGTGCCTTCAATGGTTGTGATTCGCTTAAGTTGATATCGATTCCCAAAAACGTAAAACGGATTGGGAAGGAAAATTTTTCGGGCATGAGGTCGCTCAAAACAATTGTTTGTCTTCCGGTGATTCCACCGGAAATACCGGATTTCCCTCACTATTATAAATCTCCGACCATTATGAAATTGATTGGAGGGCCGATTTATGCTAAAGTCAAACTTTATGTGTCACCGGAGGCAATCGAAGCGTATTCTAATCATAACTATTGGGGTAAGTTTGAAATCTTATCTCTCGGTGAAGAAGAAATTGAGTAAATATCGGTTTACTTATCTATCATCTTGAATAACAAAATAATTGTAGAACATGACTCCGGAAAGATTCGTTAAATTGCTTCAAGACCAGAAACTCTCGGATGAACATCGCCATAATTTCTATTGTCCGTCTGAGGAAAATCCGGGAGAAGCAAGAATGAAATCAAAGAATTTATTGCTGTATCTTAAGAAGATGCAGGAACTCGATCCTAAGATTCTATTAGTAGGGGAAGCTCCCGGTTATAAAGGATGTAAACGTAGTGGTATTCCATTTACTTCGGAATATCAAATTCTGAATAATGATTTCTTTAAAGGGGAATTTGAAGTTTTTAATACTGATAATCCGAAGTGTGAAAAATCGGCTAAGGTTATCTGGGATACAATCGAAAAAACGCGACAATTTCCTTTAATGTGGAATATCTATCCGTTTCATCCATCTACCAGAGATGGCAGGAATGGAAAACCTAATGCGAAGGATGTGGACATGGGCAAGGACATACTTGAAAAGTTACTGACGATGTTCAATATCAGTTGTATGTACTGCATTGGTAGAAAATCAGAGTATGCATTGAAGAATCATAAATTATTTAAAGGCTATGTAAGACATCCGTCTCATGGTGGAATCCGGGAATGCAAGGAAAGTCTTGAGAATATTTTAAATAGATTCACTAAATAAATTGTCTACTATGGAGATTGATTTAGGCTACATACAGCATCTGGCAGAAAACCATGAAGGAGTTGACATCGAGTTTAAAGAATCAACAGGTCAACTTGACAGAGGAATGGAAACATTGTGTGGTATGCTCAATGGTAAGGGAGGTATTGTAATCTTTGGCGTTAAAAATTCCGGTAAGATTGTAGGACAGGAAATCGGTGACAAGACCACACGCATGATAGGTGAGGCATTGCGTCGCTTCGAGCCATCGGTGGTAATTCAACAAAAATATATTAAGCTGAATGATTCCGACAAACAGTTGATTATATTTGAGGCGGAGGGGAACAATCCCGAAAGACCTTATTCATACGACGGCAGACCTTATCAACGTCACGACAGTGTTACGTCTATAATGCCACACGATAGATATTCGCGTATGATCATGCACCGTGGTGGACTCAAATACAAATGGGATTCATTGCCAAATGAAAATCTGACATTCGAAGATCTTGACGAAAGCCGCATACATTGGGCAATTCGGCAGGCTCTTGAATTAGGTAGGTTGAAGGACGGTGCCTACACCCGTGATCCGATTGCTATTCTTGAAAAATTCAAGGTACTTAAGAACGGTGTATATAGCAATGCTGCCGCCGTGCTTTTTGGAAAAGACTTCTTTTATTATCACAACTGTATCATCAGGCTTGCTCGTTTCCGTGGTACAAACAAACGAGAATTTATAGACAACCAGCAGATTGAGGGTAACATCTTCGATATGCTCAATGAAGTAACTCCTTTCTTTCTGAAGCACCTCTCAGTTACAAGTCGGTTCGACGGCATGTATCGCAAGGATGAATTGGAAGTGCCTATTAATGCCCTGCGTGAATGCTGTGCCAATGCACTTGCGCACATGGATTGGAGAAAGACAGCATCGGTTGGCGTTGCCATATATGATGACCGCATAGAGATTGAAAACGCGGGAATGCTCCCGGACGACATACCGGCAGAAAAACTTACATACGGCTCCCATATTCTCGACTCTCATACATCCGAACCGCCAAACGAGACCATAGCCCGCGTCATGTATTACAGTGGCGTAATTGAGCATTGGGGCAGAGGTCTGTCAATAATATTTGAAGAGTGCGAACGCGCCGGACTTCCACAGCCTGCTGTGACCGATGAACGAGGTGTGGTAAGAGTCATTTTTATGCGTCCAAATTTTTCAGGTCACAAGAATGATACGATAAATGATACGATAAATGATACGATAAATGATACGATAAATGATACGATAAATGATAATGAGAAGTTGATATACAACCGTATCGTTACTTCTCCTGGTATCAGTGCGGTTGCTTTGGCAAATGAATTTGGCAAGAGTATCATAACCATAAAAAGGGCACTGAAAACCTTAGTGGATTTAAATATTATTGAATATCGGGGTTCTAAAAAGACAGGAGGATATTTCAGCCTTTGACATTCTGCCAACTGATGAGAATAAAAAATGGTCGCACTCTCTTTGTTGTGCGACCATTTTGTTGTGTGTATAGATTTTATTTATTTCCGGCAGATGACGCTGCCGCTTGCCTGATGGGTGGCGAGGATGAGCATCTCGGCAATCTGCACATGCGCC
>JAIDTO010000207.1 GCA_029060625.1 Muribaculaceae bacterium
GCCATCCGCTCTTCATCTGTAGCTTCGGGCATTGATTTGCGGAGCTTATCAGTCAGTGTGAGGTCGTCGTGGCAGCTCACATAGTTCACTATCATCTCAGGCGATGAAGCATAGGGGAATTTTGAATTGTTGCCCTTTGAGTAGTCTACCTGCGGATGTGCCGTGGCTGCTACGATGCCGATCTTCACTGTCTCTTCGTTGCCGGGTTTGCCTGTGGCGAAACCTCGGTCTTCTGCATTTGAGTAATGACCTTTCACGGCATCGCGGATATCATCAGAGAAAACAGCTATACCTTCCATTTTTGCCACATTTTCCTTCAAAGCCCTTTGCTCAGCGGGAAGCGGGGAATCGCCGGCAGTCCACCCTTCGCCGTAGACAAAGATTGATGGATTGACCTTCTTGAGCTCTGCAGCCACTTGATTCATTGTCTCAGTGTCGTGGATAGCCATGAGGTCGAACCTGAAGCCGTCTATGTGGTATTCATCAGCCCAGTACTTCACTGAATTGATGATATAGTCGCGCATTTGTTGCAGGTCGGAAGCAGTCTCGTTGCCGCAACCTGAAGCGTCGGAGTATGTCCCGTCATCCCAATGCCGATGGTAATAGCCCGGGGCCGTGAGCTCGAAGTTTGAGCCATCGTTTTCTGCCGTATGGTTATACACCACATCCATTATGACGCCGATTCCCGCATCGTGCAGTGCTTTTACCATTTCCTTCATTTCTTTTACCCTTGTGGCGGGGTCGGAAGGGTTTGTGGAGTAACTTCCTTCGGGGGCATTGTAGTTCAGCGGGTCATAACCCCAATTGTAGGTGTTGGCCTGGAGGTTGGTCTCATCTACGGAGTTATAGTCGTAGCTTGGCAGGATGTGCACGTGTGTCACGCCGAGCTCCTTCAGGTGGTCGATGCCTGTCTTTTCTCCGTCGGGAGAGACTGTGCCATTTTCTGTCAGGGCAAGAAATTTACCCTTGTTAGCTATTCCTGAAGTTGGGGACATTGAGAAATCGCGGTGGTGCATCTCGTAAACAATGACATCGGTGAAATTGTCTACTTTGGGACCCTTGTCTTCAGACCATCCTTCGGGGTTTGTCTTTGAAAAGTCGATTATTGCAGCTCTTTTCCCATTGACTCCCACGGCCTTTGCCCATACTCCCGGAGTCTCCGCGAGCCACTTGCCGTCGTGTTTCACTTTGAAGGTATAATATTTCCCGTAAAGTTGAGTAGGCTCGCTGGCTGTCCAAGTGCCGTTTTCCTGATTGAAAGTCATGTTGATGGTCTTGTATGGGTCGCCGTTGAGTTCAGTATCGTAGAGGTTGAGTGTTACTTCCTCTGCCTTCGGGCTCCACATCCGGAAATGCGTACCAGTGGAGTCAACGTTTAGCTCCAGGTCATCTCCGTTGTAGGTCGGATAGTTTTCAAATTGCCTGTCATACACGCTTCTCGTCGATGTCGTTTTCTGGCATGAAGTTACGGTGCCCGCCATAATCAGGGCGGCCGAGAGCAATGTCATGGTTTTGTTCATAGATTTTTAGTTGTTAGTTTTACGTTGTACGTTTTACGTTGTACGTTTTACGTTTTACGTTGTACGTTGTACGTTTTCAGTTGTCAATTCCCTTTACGGTATTTGTCGGAGTCTCCCGCCTCCACTTCCTCTAAGATGTTAAGGTAAGAAGCATATCTCGATTCTGCTATCCGGTGCTCGGCTACAGCTTCCTTCACGGCGCAGCCAGGTTCGCCTGTATGTCGGCAGTCGCTGTATTTGCATCCGCTCGAAGCCTTGAATATTTCCGGGAAGAAATGCCCGGTGTCTTCAATCGTGAAGTCAATGGTCCCGAAGCTCCTCACTCCGGGAATGTCGATGATTTCTCCGCCATAAGGGAGGTCGAGCATCTCTGAGAAGGTGGTCGTGTGGGTACCGGTATGGTATAATTCAGATATCTCGCCGGTACGCAGATTGAGTCCGGGAATCAAGGCATTTATAAGTGATGATTTTCCCACTCCACTGTTGCCGGCAAGAAGCGATATATTGTCGGCGGTTTCTTCCCGGATGGCTTCGAGTCCGAACCCGGTGGCAGCAGAGGCAATAAGGGTGGGGTAGCCGAGTGAGTCGTAGAGATATTTCATAGCCTCGCCAAGCTCCCGGTCATCGTCATCCCACATGTCGCATTTGTTGAGTATCAGGCCTGCAGGTATGCGGTAAGCCTCGGCAGTGGCGAGAAAGCGGTCGATGAAAGTCAGGGGTACTGCCGGCTCCTTGAGTGTGACCACCAGGAGGGCACGGTCGATATTAGCGGCTAAGATATGCGATTCTTTCGACAGATTGGAGGCTCTCCTTATTATATAGTTGTGGCGGGGCAGTATCTCGGTGATATACCATACGTCATCAGTGGCGCGGACGGCCCTCACATGGTCGCCCACCGCAACAGGGTTGGTGGTGCGTATCCCCTTGATGCGGAAGTTTCCTTTGACTCGGCAGCTCACAGTGGGTCCGTCGTCGAGCCTTACATCGTAGGCACTCCCGGTATTTTTCACAACAAGGCCTTGCCTGGCTTCAGCTGTGAGTGTCACTTTCTGTTTTTTCTCTTTCTTTGCCATACATTCTTATAACAAACGTTTTGCGTATTGCGTTCTGTAAGATTAGGTTTTTCGCTCTACGCTCTACGCTCAACGGGAAACCTCCCGAAATAAAAATCGGGCGGAAACTTTTCCGTCCGATTTTTATTCTGCGAAGTCCGCTTTGGATTATTTGTCCTTCTTTACGAAGCGTTCCTTGATACGGGCCTTCTTGCCGGTGAGGTTGCGCAGATAATAAAGTTTTGCGCGACGCACTTTACCGAGCTTGTTGACTGTGATTGATTCGATGAAGGGTGATTCAATCGGGAAGATACGCTCTACGCCGATGCCGTCAGAGATCTTGCGAACGGTGAAGCGCTTCTTGTCCTGATGGCCGGAGATGCGGATCACTACGCCACGATACTGCTGGATACGTTCCTTGTTACCCTCTTTGATTCGGTATGCGACAGTCACTGTGTCGCCGGGGCCGAATGCGTCGAATTCTTTTTTGGGAGTTGCAAATGCTTCCTCCACTACTTTGATTAAATCCATTGTAGTATATTTGATTAGTTAATGTCTGCAACATAACAGGTATCCTTTTTGCAGATGCCACTCTCGCATCTTTCCTGCCAGCGATTGCAAATCCGGATGCAAAATTACAAAAAATTTCCGTAACTGCCAAAAAAATACTAAATTTGCGTTATGAAACAGAATCAAGATTTCTCAATCAATATCCGCGGACATCTTTTAACCTTCCGTCGACCCTGGATCATGGGGATTCTCAATGTCACTTCCGACTCGTTCTATGCCGGTTGTCGCGCTGACGGAGATGAGGAGGTGTGCGCCCGTATCCGTGCCATACGCGATGAAGGGGCAGACTGCATCGACATAGGTGCTTGCAGCACTCGCCCCGGTGCTGAACCTGTGGATGCCGAAGTGGAGCAGAGGCGTCTGCTCAATGCCATAGCCTTGGTGCGTAGGGAATGGCCTGATGCTGTGATTTCAGTCGATACTTTCCGGGCATCGGTTGGCCGCCGTTGTGTGGAGGCGGGTGCAGATATTGTCAACGACATTGGAGGAGGTACGCTTGATGCCGGGATGTTTGACACCATAGCCGAGCTGCGTGTGCCATATGTATTGACTCATATGCGGGGCACACCCGCCACAATGTCGCAGTTAGCTCAATATGGCGATGTGGCAGCGGATGTGATATCAGAATTGGCTTATGCCATCCGGGAGCTTCGTAAGCGTGGCGTATGCGACATCATCGTTGACCCCGGCTTCGGATTTGCCAAGGATGTGGAGCAAAACTATCGTCTTCTTGCATCGCTCGATGAAATATGCAAGATAGGGCTTCCCGTTCTTGTCGGAGTATCGCGCAAGTCGATGATATGGAAGCCGCTTGGCATCTCTCCTGCCGAGGCTCTTCCCGGCACGATAGCCCTTGATTCTTTCGCACTGCTTCATGGGGCATCGATCTTGCGTGTCCACGATGTGGCTGCTGCCGTCCAAGCCCGTGATGTTCTCATTAAACTGACCACTGAAAACTGATCCCTGAAAAAAATGATAAGCTTCGGAATAAAAGACATAATAGATATTCTCATTGTAGGAGCGTTGCTGTTCTACTTATATAAGGTGATGAAAAGCTCCGGCACAATCAGCCTTTTCTATGGGGTGCTCCTTTTCATCATGATCTGGGTGGTGGCGGCAGAGATCTTCGATATGAAGCTTACCGGCACGATTCTCGATAAGTTTATGAGCATCGGCCTTATAGTGCTCGTCATCTTGTTTCAGGATCAGATAAAGAGGTTTCTCATAGACATTGGTTCGCATGGGCATATAAGCCAGCTGAGGCGGATGTTTCATCATGGCACTAAAGATGCCAAGTCTTATCACGGATTGGTGATGGCTGTGGTCTACGCTTGCCTGTCGATGTCAAAGTCAAAAACCGGAGCTCTCATTTGTTTCCAGCGCAAGGTGCCTCTCGGTGACTATGAGAAGACCGGTGACATCATTGATGCCGACATCAATACGCGCCTGATTGAGAATATTTTTTTCAAGAATTCGCCACTTCACGATGGGGCTATGATCATAGCGCGTCGCCGGATCGTGTCGGTAGGGTGTATCCTTCCCGTCAGCCATGACATGCACCTTCCTAAGCACCTTGGACTTCGCCACAGGGCAGCCCTTGGAATGAGCCAGGCTTCTGATGCACTTTGCATTGTAGTCAGCGAGGAGACCGGTAACATCTCAGTTGCCAAGGAAGGGGTGATGACCACCAATATCACAAGTTCGGAACTTGAGAAGCAACTTTCCAATATCTTCGATTAGCTACCGGAGTAGAATCCAGATTGTTCTCTCCGCTCTTCACTTTCCACTCTTCCCTGTCTGAGCAAGCCATTCCCGCGCGGTAAGCTCGAGTTCCTCATACCATCTTTCACCGAACCTGCGTATCAAAGGCTCCTTCAGGAATTCATATACGCGGACACCGTTTTTCCTTCCCAATATCTCAGCACATTTGCAGATTTTCCAGCGATGATAGTTCACGGCTGTCATGCCGCCATAGTCTTTCAATCGGATGGGGTAGAGGCTGCAGCTTATGGGCTTGAAAAACTCATTGCGTCCTTCGCGTCTTAGTTTCTCAAGCACGCAAAGGCATTTTCCTCCGGGCGCGTAGCATGTGAAAATGCAATCCTTGCCATTCACAATGCTCGTCACCAAATCTCCTTCCTCGTCAATATATGATGCCCCCTGCTCGCGTGCAACCTCTTGGGCTGCCGGCGAAAGATAGGGCATCACTTCAGGCAGGAGTGAATCAAGCTTCTCTTTCTCTTCAGGGAGTAGGGGAGCACCGGCATCCCCTTCGATGCAGCATTCGCCAAGGCAAGTGTCAAGGTCGCACTCAAAAAAACGCTCTACTACATCGAGGGAGACAAGAGTGTCATTTATTTGTATCATTGTTCAGTAGTCAATCTTTAATCTTTAGAATAAATAGTCTCGTCGCATATCAGGCGATCGTAGCGTGCTCCGATAGGTCGGTACCATACCTGCACTCTATATTCATTTCGGGTCTCATGCTTATTCCCTTCAATCAGGCTTGGATCCGGCTGTCGGTTTCTTCGGCGTGGCATAGCTACGTATCGGTAGTTGTAGCTTCCCTGTTTGAGAGGCAACTCTAATAGATAAGCACCTCGGTTGTAGTCATAATGCATTTTGTATGCATCCTCTTGCCTGAAGCCGGTGAATTCACCTTCCACGAACACGTCGGCATCCACAGCCTCAGGGGTATCGAGCTCAAAATGCACAGTCACATAGTCAGCCCCAAGGTCAGAGTCGGTGGAATTGTATTCCCTTATGAGGAAACGTCCTTGCTGTGTCTGGTCATAGCTATATTCCTTTGAGTCTCTCTCAGTGTCAGGTGTCAGCCAGGCATGGTAGTTGCGGCTCAGGAAACGCATTGAGTCCACGTGCATGTCATTATAGTTTGTTCGGATAGTCTCGAACCTGCGGAACTCATTGCCGGCTTTGAATATCAATTCCGGCTGGTGGGAATATATGATCTCTTTCCCTTCTACCCGGGAGGGGGTTCGCAGCGTAGAGGTAGTGTAAGGCGTATTGTTTTGGGTTATGTCTACGCGCAGCATAGAGTAGGGGTCATCTATTTTGACATCTGTCGGTGATAGCTTTAATTCAAGTTGTTGCCAATCAGTGTTAAGTCCGCGGTCAGTCTGTGTCGTCACGCGTCCAAATATGTCGGCGGAATGTTCCGAAACTGAAAATCGAGCCTCTCCCAACGTCTCGTCAGGATCGTCGCGTTCGAAAATCTGTAGAATGTAGTTGCCTGAAAGCAAAGGATTCATTCCCTCATTAGGGATCTCAATCCTATAGTTTACGAAGTGCACGAAGGTGTTTGAAGAGAAAGCCCAGTCTTCGATGTCGGCTATATTGAAACCATCGAGATATTCTGATTCCAATAGTCCTGAAGGTTTCCAGTCAGGGCCGCAATGGATGAGACGGTATTGCAGGTCGCTATAGTCTTCGCTCCATTCATCGAAGTTGATGATCAGCCGTTCATCGCTGCCGAGCCGGATGGAGGGAGGCGACATAAAATCACCTTCCTTCATCACCTTCATAGTCCTCAGCCTCTCACCGAAAGAGGGGAGGCTGAAGATTATAAGCATTATGGCAATAACAATTCTAGTCATATGAAATCAGTTATAGCTAATTATTCCACGGACGCGCAGCAGGTTTGCCGTATGTGAATCAATAATCAATCATTACGACCCTATCAGCTTTATCCGATGCCCCACCTACCGATACTTCATATGTTCCCGCTATTGCCTCCATCTCACCTGACTCGGGGTTGTAGAAGGCAAACGCTTCCGGTCCAAGCTCAAATGTCACATCTTGCGCCTCACCCTTCTTAAGGTTGATGCGTCGGAATGCACGCAAAGTCTTGTTGAGCGATTTATCAGCCTTGTTCTTGATGTACACCTGCACCACTTCATCACCATCGCAATCACCGCTGTTCTTGACATTCACGCTCAGAGTCACCGGCTTGCCGTTTCCTCCGATAGCCTTCGGTTCGGAATAATCAAATGTGGTGTAGCTCAATCCGTGACCAAATGCATAGAGAGGTTTTTCGGTCATGTAGCGGTATGTGCGTCCTTCCATGTCATAGTCTTCGAAGTCAGGGAGCTGAGAGTCATCCTTGTAGAATGTCACCGGGAGGCGCCCCGCAGGATTGTTGAGGCCGAAAAGAGTCTCGGCGACAGCCTGACCTCCGGCTTCTCCTGGATACCATGCCTGGAGCACAGCATCGCAGATGTCATCCTCAGGAGTAAGACCCATTGCGCTGCCTGAGCAGTTTACGAACACAATCTTCTTTCCTTGCTCCTTGAGCTTCTTTATGAGCTCGCGCTGCACTTTCGGGAGTTCGATGCTCGTGCGGTCTCCTCCACGGAAACCTTCTACAGTCACAGGCATCTCCTCTCCTTCGAGGGCAGCAGATATGCCACCTACAAACACCACTACGTCAGAGTCGCCACAGTCAGTGTCATACTCAGTGCTCTTCCCGATGTCGAATTTCAATACTGCGGTGCCGGGTCTGTCATTTACCCAGTCGATCTCAATGTTGTAGCTCTTCCCTTTTTCTGCCTGTATGGCGTAGGCATAGTCGTTGGTGGGATTTGATCCGTAAGATTTGGCTACTCTCTCTCCATTCACGAGAAGGCTCTTCAGACCTCTGGAGGCGGTCATGTTGATGATGTATTCCCCGCTCTCTTCCGGAGTGAAGACTGTGGAGTAGGTGGCAGAGAAGTTTTCAAGATTCACTCCCGGGGCAAATACTGTGGCGCCTCCGGTGCTTTTGTTGATAGGGAAGCTGATCACTTCAGTTGCCACCGGTTCTCCCTCTTTTGTGACGTTGTTCCAATAAGTGGTTGACACACCTTTTTTGCCGTTGCTCGATAGCATATCAAAGGTAGACACAGTATTGTTGTTCTTCACATGGTCGCATCCTTTTAGATATTTGGCATCCGGGTGGATGTTTCTGATTCCTTCAAGTATGCTCGTCGTGCGCGTAGGAAAACCGTTGTAGTTTCCCCATTGCATCACAGTGTCAGTTGCGTTTGGCCCCATCACCATTATCCTTGTGTCAGGACTCAGCGGTAGTATCCCATTGTTCTTCAGCAGAGTCATTGATTTTCGTGCAGCCTCGAGTGCCAGCTCCTTGTGGGCCGGGCTGCAGATGTCTGCCTGCCCCAGAGAGTTCCATTCGCAGTCGTTGTCTCCAAAGAGTTCTCCGAGGCTAAGGCGTGCTTCGAGCAGACGCATTAGGCTTTTGTCGATAGTTGCCTCATCTATCAGACCTTTGTCATAAGCCTCACGGAGGCTTTGGTATGCAGATCCGCATTCAAGGTCGGTGCCAGATATCACTGCATCTGCACTTGCCTCTACAGCTGACGGGTGAGTGGCATGGGCATTCGGACGGAAAAAATCGCGGATTGCCCAGCAGTCTGACACCACTATCTTGTCATATCCCCATTTGTTGCGCAGAATATCGTGAAGGAGTCGCTTGTTGCTGCAACAGGGTTCACCCTCTACACGGTTGTAGGCACACATCACCTGGCCGACATTGGCATCCACCAATGTCTTGAAAGCCGGGAGATAGGTCTCCCATAGGTCGCGAGGGTCAATATCTCGTGCGTCAAACGAATGGCGGTTCCATTCCGGACCGCTATGGACTGCATAATGTTTGGCGCAGGCAATGGTCTTGATGTGTTTTGAGTCAGCAGGGCCTTGCAGGCCTTCTACTGCAGCTTTGCCGAGCATCGATGAGAGATACGGGTCTTCTCCGTAAGTCTCCTGTCCACGTCCCCATCTTGGGTCGCGGAAGATATTCACGTTTGGGGTCCAGAATGTCAGGCCCTTGTAGCGGGTCACGTCCTGGTCGCCGAGTGTGTTGAATTTTGCACGAGCCTCATCACTAATGCAATTGAAGATATTGTAGAGGAGTGAGTCGTCGAACGTCGCAGCCATTCCGATGGCCTGCGGAAAGACGGTGGCAAATCCGGCGCGACCAATACCGTGGAGAGCCTCATTCCACCAGTTGTATCTCTTGATTCCAAGTCTGTCAATGGCAGGACTATCGTCCATCATGAGGGCTATTTTTTCATCGAGTGTAAGCTCCTTGAGCACGAGAGCCGCCTTTTCCTTATTAGAGAGGGAGGAGTCTTTATATTTCTGGGCATTGGCCGTCAAAGATCCGGCTCCAATTCCGATCATTATTGCAGCAAATGCCGCCAAATATCCTTTACGTTTCATAATCATAGGTCTTTAGTTAAATGAAAAGGCCATTGAATCTTGCAAGATTCAATGGCCTTTTCAATTGGTACACCCATGGGGAGTCGAACCCCAATCGATGGAACCGGAATCCATTATTCTATCCATTGAACTATGGGTGCGTTTTGCACTGCAAAGATAATAAAAAAATCTTCACTGTGCAAATTTTTTTACAGTCCGTAATACTCCTTAAACCATGCAACAGTCCTGTTGATGCCATCCTGAAGTTTGGTGTCAGGCTTGAATCCTGTTGCCTCGCCCAGAGCTGAAGAGTCAGCATACGTCTGGTACACGTCGCCTTGCTGCATAGGGAGGAAATCTTTTTTAGCTTCGCGGCCGATAGCGTTTTCGATGCATTTGATGTAGTCCATCAGGCGCGTGGGCTGCTGGTTGCCGATATTGTAGACGCGGTATGGAGCAGGAGATGTGGCCGGGTCGGGATTTGTCTCGTCCCAATCCTTGTTTCCCTCCGGGATTACATCACATATCCTTACTATCCCTTCCACTATGTCATCAATATATGTGAAGTCTCTAAGCATATCACCATTATTGAAGACCTTGATGGCACGGTCGTGCAGAATGGCGTCGATAAAGAGGAACGGTGACATATCGGGGCGTCCCCAAGGACCATATACAGTGAAGAAACGTAGCCCCGTGGTAGGAATGTCGTAGAGCTTGGAGTATGCGTGAGCCATAAGCTCGTTGCTTTTCTTGGTAGCAGCATATAGGCTCACGGGGTGAGCAATACCGTGATGCTCAGAGAAAGGCACCTGTCCGTTGAGTCCATATACACTTGAAGAGGAGGCATATACCAGATGCTTCACTTTGTTGTGGCGGCAACCCTCAAGAATGTTGATAAAACCGTCGATATTGCTTTCGATGTAAGCATGCGGATTAGTGATAGAATAGCGCACGCCGGCTTGAGCCCCAAGATTCACTACCATATCGAAAGCTCCGTTGGCAAACAGCATCTGCATAGCCTGGGTATCCTCAAGGTTCATGCGGATAAAAGAAAACCGATCGTCGGAAGAACTTTTTGTAAATTTATACCAGGCAACGTCATCTTTGGAGATTCCCAATTCTTTCAGACGCCCGTATTTAAGCTCCGGGTCATAATAATCATTGATGTTGTCAAGTCCTACCACCGTGTCTCCCTTGTCAAGCAGTCGGCGGCAGACGGCGCTGCCAATAAATCCAGCAGCCCCTGTCACAAGTATCTTCATATTCCAATTGTTTGTGTTAAAAATATATGCAAATTTACATAAAATTCCTCATATTCGCAAATGTTTAAGCTGATAGCGGGCTGCTTATAACTCAAAACTCAAAAATAAAGTTAAATAAGTTTAATATCCTCCTAACGCACTTGCATATGTCGTATATTCAACCTAAATTTGCGTTTACGAAAATTATCTGCCGTAAGAAGGCCGATAACTGAAGAAAAATAAAAAGACAATAATGAAAACTACCTACATTCCTCTCCTCACATCCATAATCTTAATCATCCTCGGGTTTACAAATGCCCGGGCGCAGACGTGCCGAGTTTCAGTTGGCAATTCTGCAGATGGAATGCAGACATATAAAGAAGTATTTGAATACGATTATGTAGAAGTAAAACCTTCATTCCCCGGAGGTAATGAGGCTCTTCTGAATTATATCAACACCAATCGTCATTACCCTACAGATGCGTATGAGCGAGGCATAGAAGGGCGTGTGACTTGCAGTTTTGTAGTTAATGCCAACGGAAACATTTCCAACATAAAAGTTATAAGGGGCTGCCACAAATCACTCAATAAGGAAGCCATACGCCTTTTGACAGAGATGCCATGTTGGCTTCCCGGTCGACATCTCAGCCAGAGTGTCCCGGTCCGTGTGGTCCATTCTATACCATTCCGAAAGTAACAAAAAAGCGAGCTGAAAGGCTCGCTTATATTTTTTATCACATAAAATAACTAAGGTTGAGTGCCAGTGTGGTCGCGGACTTATGCGGCTGAGAGAAGCTGACTCCGACAGCAAAGTCTTTTACATTGAGTCCTAACCCAAGAGAAAACCCACTCAGGAAATTCCTTTGAAATGTCCCCATATCTCCTCGCGTCTTGTAGTTATACCCTAAGGCAACATAGAACAGATCAGATGGAGAATACTGCAGACCGAAAGTAAGATGTCGGAAGAACGTCGGAATGAACTTATAATCTTCTTCTTCTGCGACGGAGTCTTGTGTGCCGTTTTGGTCATGTTTATAATATGGGAGTTTCCAATGAGTGAGGTGGTGTGCCGTTATCGCAAGAGAGAAAGGTCCATTCCCGAGCCCTTGCATGTATCCCAGTTGCACATCAAAGGGCAGGTGGTCGTATTCTTCATTGAATCGTTTCACTTGGCCGCCGGCATTTTTGATCACTGCCGATAGCGACAAATCGTTTTCCTCGTTGTAATAGTTTATTCCGAGGTCAGCAGCAAGAGCAACAGCTGTATATTCCTCATAGTTGCTATAGATAATCTTTGCATTGATGCCGCCTCGCAGGCGGTCAGTGAAGTCGTGGCTATATGTGCCTTCTATTGATATATCCTGAGGCTTGAATGTGCCGGTATAGCTTCCGTCGGGCGTATATCCGTCGATGCTTCCGTAGTCGAGATAACGCACACCAACGCCCCAAGCCCCACGTTCACCAACAGAATGAGCAAACCTTGCGGCAGCAAAATTCGAAGATCCAAAATAACGCATATAGCTCAACGCTGCCACCCGCTCTATTTCCGGGCCAAGCAAAGCTGGATTTTGGTCAACCATCATGGGGTCTGTGCCAACAGCCGCAATAGCGTGACCACCAAGGGCAAGAGCGTGAGTGGCCGACGACACATCCAGAAAGGAGTATGCGTTAGCAGCCAGCTGTCCATGGCAGAGGTGAGCAGAAAGCAAAGCCGCTCCTGCCATGACCCCTTTAATGCTTCTACGATTCATCTTATGCATATACATATATAGAAAACGTACTACTGCCTGTTATATTGTATAAAGATGGAAGTTGCGGAGAATGTTAGACGAAAAAGGAGGGGAGGCCGCAGGCTATAAGGCCCATTATACAAAAAAAGGCAAACAGACGTGTCACCAGTTTGCCGGTCTGTTTGCCTGGAAACGTTGTACGTTTTACGTTTTACGTTTTCCGAAGGGGTCCCGGACGCGATGCCGGGGGTGTATAGAGCCACGGATACGGTCATGCCGCGGCTGTCAGGGTCGATACACC
>JAIDTO010000208.1 GCA_029060625.1 Muribaculaceae bacterium
CACGCAGATCTCCTGATTCATTCATGACAAACTCAACGGCATTATCATTATACTTAAGATCTTTATTGAAAGCCTGGCTTGCATCCCACATATTGTTGGGATAATTGCTGTATTCTTCATCATAGAGCGACATCACAGGCGTCATGCTGTCGTTGATATAGAGGGAAGCAAGAATCTGTTCCGTTCCATCTTTATGTGATGGCTGGGCAGAAGCGGGCAAACCGTAGCGGTAGAATACCTGAGCCTCCAACCTGTAAGTTCCTGCCGGCATTGCTTTAAGAACTTGATATGTGTCGAATACACGGCTGAAATGTTCTGCGACATTGTGCGATACTGCAGTGAAAGAAGTGCCGCTCCAGCCCGTGTTTTTGTCATTGTCAAATGTCGGGTTCTGAAGAAGGTGAGTGATGTCTATATAACCATTCTCAAGTTTTTCACCCTCTGCCAGATACTTGCCATTGGCAGCAATTAGCATATCGTAAGCAGTCGGAAGAGCTTCAAGAAGTGAAGATACTGTGCGATTTTCAGCAAGCATCTTGTCTGTATATTCAATAGCCTCGTTGAACGCTGAAGTTGAGCCAGTCTCCTTTGCATTCTTAGCTTGACGCAGTAGTCCTCTTACTGAGCTATAGATTTGAAGCATATCATATTCTTCTTTATCTACGTAGATTACAGAACCATGCTGGAAAGCACCCGTACCTGCCAATCTTACGGAAAGACCGGTCTTCAGACCATCGTGATCCAAATCCGCTACCTTGTAGTTGTAGTCGCCGTCAAAGCGCATGAAATACATATTGTAGACATCCTCGCCAATTCTGCGGATTTGGGTAGGAGCTTCAACTTGAGTTGTATTCTGATCATCCATCTTTCCTATTTCACTCCATTCGCTTCCTGTCAATGTAGGGGAGGTATATTCGTAAATACCAGTGGAAGCAACTCCGGCTCCTGTTCTCTTGACAAGCATATGGTACAGACCGTCATATTCATTGAATACGATGTCGGCATCGATAAGAGATACTCCCGGATCCATCAAAAGTCTGGGCTGAGTAAGAGTCTTGAAATCCTTGTCGGCATAAGAATAATAAATCCGGTCGTAGTGATCCCAATCATTGGAAGAGAGCAGGGAGTAATATACGAGATATGCACCTTCGCCATTGTTGGCTGTTGCATCCCAGATGAACTGAGGTGCCCATACACGGTCGATCTTTGCATACTCTTCATCGGTCTTATAGCAATCCGTTGTGGCATCGCTATCAGAGAAGATGGATTTCCCTTTTCTGAAATCGAATACCGAGCTCTCCCAATGCACGAGGTCGTAGCTGCGGAGAAGATCCATTCCATAATTGTTCCATTTTCCGCTCTTGGCGTTGCACATATCTGTGGTCACCATAAAATATTCATGTGAGCCTTGTCCCCGTCCGAGATAAGCATCACGAGTGCCACCCTCAATGCCTGCGAGTTCGGCAGTATTGAAGATTTCCTCACCGTCAAGGAGTTGCTCGAAACGTTTTCCGAGTCCTTCCTTATCTCCGAGAGCCATGTTTGTGATTTCCTTTCCGGAATTCATATAGGTATAAAGGTAACCATACCAATTATCTTTTTCTGCAAGGCGTACCGGCATAGTTATTTCTCCAACAGCCCCATCTTTGAATCTTGCGATGGCAGTTATTTGACCTGCCTCAACACACTTTTCAGAATTATTGGGAGAGACCACATCCAATTGTGCAGAATGACGATTTGAAGTGACGCCTATTCCATTTGCTCCCGCTCCAGCATGCCATTCAAGTTCAGTGCCTGATGATGTCATTACAGGGAGAGATGTGGATTGATGGAGCCAATTGAGCTTCTGGGAAATAGAAGTCAATTCTTTCTTAAGAGTGGCGATTTGCTCGTCAGTGGCATTCTTGCCAATCGACGGTGAGTAATTGATGTCTTCAAGTGAGATAGTTAGAATTGCCAGAGTGTACGGACCAACTTCATAAACCAAAGAATTGTCTACAGGAGCCGCACAGTCCAAATCAAGAGGAAAAACCTTCATGGGATTACTCATGCTGTTTTCATCAGTGTCTGAGTCAGATCTTAATTCTGTGACTGAAATACCTGTTGCTTTAGCATTTGCGAAGTTAAGCGTGACTGGGGTAGATTCGCCATGAGTATTGACGAGTTTTACATACATCACGCCGGTTTCATCATTAATAGAAGACGAGACATATACTTTCCTTTCAGATGGAAGAGTCAGATCATGAATAAGGTCTCCATCAAGATAGCACTTGATTCTTGTTCCCTCCACTTCCATTCGTATGTGGTAGGTCTTGCCGGTTTGGACATTTCCGGCTTTAAGATCATAGTCAGACTTTACGCCATTAGTGCAGACCTGCAGACCATGTTGTCCATTGTTCCATCCTCCGATGTTCCACCATATGTAATTGTCGCGGTCAGCAAGGTTTACCGCCACAAGGAAGCCTTCGGCACCTGATTTCTTGGTGGCATCAAGTTCAAGGACATAGCTTGACGGAAGCACCGCGTTGCAGAATGCGATACGCCCTTGTTCCGAGCTGTTTTGTTGGCAAAGTTGTCCATCCTTTACGCTCCATCCTGATGATGGAAGATCCCAATTGCTGCCTTCTCCAGAGAAATCCTCTTCAAGAAGCACATTGCCGTCCATGTCATATACCTTAACATTATCATATGCTACAGTCGTAGACCATGAGGACACACCGATCTTGTTTTCTCCACCATTGACTAAATTTCCTTCCTCTGTCCATTTTACATTCTGCTTGCCAAGATACTGGGGCATAAGCTTCTGAACATAATAGGAAGGGGTGCCAAAAGAAGATTCGTGGTTGAATCGGATCATATCAGGAAGCCAGCCTCCACCACGCTCCTCATGGTAGAATATCGGTGCATAGGATGCCATTACGCATATGTCTGAGTTATTCTCAAGACCTTGCATATATACAGCCTCTCCAAGAGCCGCGCGAAGATGCCCGTTTGTGCCGAAGCCGTCTGTCACTGCATATTCTCCTACATATACCTTTGGTCCACTTCGGTCATATGAGTCATACTTGTTATAGCGGGATTCAAACCATTTCGGGGTGCGGTAGTAGTGTTCGTCTACCATCTCTACGGGGAATGAATTGCGCCAAGAGGGATCATCTGTTCCCCAAGCCTCAACGTTTCCTATAAGGGTAACTTCAGGATATTTTGCCTTGATTGCATCATAGAAAGCCTTGTAGCGCACAGGGTAGTGGTCGCTTCGGTCATCGTCGAAGTTGTAGTTTTCATTGCCGATTTCAATCAGACGCATGTTGAAGGGTTCAGGGTGACCATTCTCTGCACGCTTAGCTCCCCAGTAAGTATTGACATCTCCGTTGCAGTATTCAAGAGCATCGAGAGCCTCCTGGATATATTCATCAATATCAGTATAGTCTTTGATCCATCCGTGTCCTATACCTACGTTGACCACAAAGAGTGGTTCTGCACCAAGATCTTCTGTCAGCTGCAAAAATTCATGGAATCCCAGTCCATCGGTTGATGGATATCCCCAGTTGGCATTGAAATGTCCCGGACGTTCTTCAATTGGGCCTATGGTTTTCTTCCACTCAAAGCGGCGCTGCCCTTCGAGTGTACCATCTCCTTCTATATAGCAACCACCCGGGAATCGAACGAATTTAGGCTTCAACCCTTCAAGCATCTTTGCCAGATCTTCACGGCATCCGTTTTCACGGTCCATATAGGTCTTTGGAAATAGGCTTACCATCCCCACTGTGAGTGATCCGGCATTGCTGAAAGTGAGGTCAAAACTCCCTTTTCCCACGTATCTCGCTGCATCTGACGCATTGACATCTACAGATATTTTCTCCCATTTCCCGTCAAGGTTTATTTCGGTAGATCCCGAAGCTGCAATGGAGCCTTCTTCAGAAATTGCGGCAGTCATTGTTCCTTTGTAACCGTTATCACTCTTAAGCCAGACGGTAAGTTTGAATTTTTCTCCTCCCCTTACGGGTATTCCCCAGTAGCCTGTGTTGGAGATCCCTTCGTTAGCTCCGTTTAGTTTAAGGTTGAGAGCAGCCCGTCTGTTTTCATTCATTAAGCCGCTTCTTGTGATTGTCATGGATGCTCCACCGATAGCCGACCAGTAGTCTGGATTTGAAGAGTCCTCGAAGCATCGGTTTCGGATTAGTTCGGCATAGAGTCCGCCATCACCTGCATTGTTGATTTCCTCATAGAAGATACCGTATTGCAAGGGGCTTATCATCGGCCCGCGCTTAGCGGCATCAAAATTCAGCGTCACCTGAGCGGAGAGGCCAAATGTGGCCGACCCGGCAAGAAGAGCCGTAGTCAGCAATGTCGTTAGGTTTTGTCGCATAAGGTCTATTCGAATAGGATATTAAAAAGTATTATGGCGCAAAGATAATAAATATTTGATATTCCGACAAAAAAAACACGATTCATTTTTCAGTGAATCGTGTTTTTTCCCCTTTGATGGCTTATTGTTTCCTCATCCCGCATAATGACTCGGTTTAATTTGAGAGAAGCTAATTATGCATTATGAATTATGCATTGTATCAAGTCCTGTCTTTAAAGTAAGTGTATGCTGTCTGCACCTTATGAACGAAATTGACGGTTTCTTTTCCTCTGAAATAACCGTTTTTAACCACTGGATCTCGGTAATATGCCGGTTTAGACTTCATAATGGCTGCTACCTCCACGTTATCGTCCCATTTATGTGATTTCAAGCCATATTTTTCTGCAAGAGCCATAGCGTCGAGCACGTGTCCCGGTCCGGAATTATAAGATGCAAGGATGAAGTTTTCCCGCTCAGTTATGTCCGGGACTCTTTTCTCAAACATTGAGTTTAAGTCTGATAGTGTCTTGACAGCGACATCAACGCATTTTACAGGATTGAGCATTTCCTGCGGAGTATAGCCATGCGATTCTGCAGTGCGTGGCATCACTTGCATTATGCCGAGGGCACCTGCCCAGCTTGTCACGTCTGCATCAAAATGTGATTCCACATAGGCTATTGCAGCTATTAAGCGCCAGTCAAGACCGGACTTTTTCCCTGCTGCCTTAAAAATGTTGTCGTAAGGGGATATTTGGCCGTTGTTGAACGTTAGGGCCTGTAAGTCTTCAAGTCCATCATTCGGAGTGTCGAATATTTCAAGCTTTGAAAGATGGTAGTATTTCTTAAAGAGCTCTTTTTCCTTGTCCTTTTCATCTGCAAACCATTTGTCGAGCGCTTTCGCTATCCCATGTGAGTCAGGAGCCACTGCCCATCTTGAATACTGGTCAAGACTAACCTTGACGGATATATCAAGACCAGGATAGTATGAGAGTGCAGCTTCCGCTACGTCTGAATCCACTACAGTCAGAGGAATCTCTCCTTTCCATACCATATTAAGTAGGTCGTCGTCACTGATAGTGTCTTTTGCAATGGTCTTTATTCTTATCCCGCCGCCAATTTCCTCATTAAGATTCTGCATACGATAGAAATACTTGGAATCATTCTGTACCGTTACTTCTTTGCCTACAAGGTCTGTCACATCTTTTATGATCGAGTCTTTTTTAACGTCGGTTTTTTGCACCAATACTTGGCTGCTAACATTTCTGGGTCCACAAAGCAACGCTCTGTCTTGAAACTCAGCAGTGACAGGTACCGGACTTGCCAATATGTCAATCTTCCCTTCATCGAGCCAGGTGATCATTTCCGAAATAGTACCTCCCGTTACCACCTTAAACTGCAGTCCATAAAATTTAGAGAATCTCACCATCAGTTCATAGTCATAACCCATTGGTGTACCTCTATAGTCGAAATATGTTGTAGGGGAGTTGAGCATTCCGACTTTCAAGGTGTCGGGAAGCTGCACGTGCATTCCATCAAGGTCGATCTGTCGTCCCTTGCTTCTCCCGCACTGGCATAAGGCAAAGATGAATATGCCCATGACTCCAATCAGACACGTTCTTATTTTGTTATTTCTACACATATACATAGTCTTTTGGGTAATTTTTACTTGTCAGTCTACAAAATTACTAAAAATCCTTGAGTTTTGAAAGAGAAAATCACCTCAGAATCCCGATAATCAACGCGATAAGTTGGGAAGAGCGCTTGTTCTCTGCGAGCTCAGGGAGTTGCGGAGCAGCCCGTAATCTCAGTGTGCTTGCTATAACTGGGACGCGAAGCTCCCCAAAGCATTGAAACTCTGCCCCTTTGCGCCTTTGCGCCTTTGCGTGATATTAAAAGAACATGCGTAAGTTGAATTGCAAGGAAGGTCATTTATGCTAAGAGATAAAGTTTAAACGACTTCATTCTTTATGATCTTCTTCACAAAATTAATCAAAAATATTTAGAATCCCAAAATAATAATTTTTAAAAACTGCTGATATCATGATTTTTTACTAATTTTGTATGACATTGAAGTTGTTTTGACTTATTTTTTTATTAAGATTTCGTCAGCTTTGCGAGCAGATTTCGCTTCATGAAGAAG
>JAIDTO010000209.1 GCA_029060625.1 Muribaculaceae bacterium
AGCTGCTTGAGCACAGACTTCCAATCATACCAATAGTTGCCAACTTTAGCAGCCCAGTTTCGGATAGGTGTAGATGTCGGGGTGGAGCCATAAATCACACCGTCAGAGCCGATGGCCCATACGCCATATCCGTCGCCATCTCCATGTAGAGTAAAGTTTTCCGGATCAGACACAGAGCAGGTGAACGGTACAGAGGCTTCGGAGACAGTCATGCAAAGGCCTCCAATATGAGAGCCATCGGAAGAGAGCACACAATCACCGACACCGACGATTTCATCATTTAGGGCCTTAAGTCTGCCATTTTCGTATTTCAACCCCATCGGGAACCATTTTGCCTCATCGCGACGATACATAAACTCCCAAGAAGCTTCCGGGAAAGCGAAATCGACCGTACCTACAAGTGTATTTGCATCGGGTGAGATACCGGTCAGTCGCACATTAAGGTCATTGTCGCTCCACTCAGCAGGGTCACCGCCTTGCTCGATCTTATCCTTATACATAGGATTAGAGTCAATCATACCGGGAAGATCCATGAGCTGCATGCTTTCGAGATCCCACATACAGGGATATTCATTGAAGAGATCAATGCTTACACGACCAACAGCATATTTACCATCGGGAGTGATGGCAGAAACCGTACCACCATTATACTTTCCTTTCGGACGTGGGAGCGAGGTCCAACCGCTACCATCTTTCCAAACGGCAGGATAGCCATAATAGCTTCCACCCACGGTCTTGCCGTCATTGCTGACGCAAGTGGCGCCTATGGCAGCCGACTGAAGGCCTTCATTCTCAGTGAAAAGCTCCAAAGCCTCACCTGTGGCAGTATTGATGAGCCGGGGGAAAGCAGGGAAGGAACTGTTGGCCGGGTTGGGAGCATCGCCCACAGCCCATTGGCCATTGGCTGACATTAACGATAGTGAACCACCATAAAGTGGCTGCACCGACAATATTTTCGGGGCATCTTCGGCAGCAACTGTGAAAGAGATTGCCGCAAACGCACCCATCATAATAGACCTGATTTTTCTAATCTGATTCATAAATGTAAGGTTTGGTTTTTGTTAATTTGTTCCCGGACGGGTGATCAGACCCGTCCGGGATGAGAATTCATCAAGATTTAGCTTGATTTAGCATGAAGATTATTTTACCACGAATTTCTTCCCACCTACAACGTAGATGCCCTTAGAAAGAGACTTGAGAGCTTCGGAAGAAACATTGTGGAGCACTAAGCGTCCCTGAACGTCATAGACATCTACAAGCTCCGAACCATCAACAACGTTAACTCCGGAACCATTTCCGACAGTGTAGTTGAGACGTATTTCCGGATTGCAGATACCATTCTTGCCTTCAGACATAAAGAAGGCATCATCACAGATACTGCGAGCCGGGATTATAAGTACATAATCACCATATTCAGCAATAGGTGTGTTGAGATTGACATTGATCAAATAATCATCCATCATGTCCCAATTGATAACAGCCTCAGTCACCGGATCAGAATCAACTGCGTCAGCCTTATATACATATGCAGTAGTGTTCCAAGTCATGACTACATCCGGGAATATGAGTGAGATATGGCTTAGTTCACTTAGAGTTGAACCTGATTCGGGATCAACAGAAGTATAGTTGAACACCTCTTGCACAGCGGGATCAACAGGATTGTCTGAGCCTTTAGACACTACAGTATAGTAGAGGCGATATTCAGGATTGCAGAGACCTTCTTTACCCTCAGACTCATAATAATCACCATTAACAATGACATGATTTGGAATTACGACTTCATATTTACCATCTTCTACAATAGGCTCGTTGAAATCTATCACGATACGATTTGGCTCCATATAGTCAGTGCGACCGGTACCGGTAGCTACCACATTGCGGGCTACACTGTAGACTTCAACGGTGAAGTCTTCACAAGTTACTTCTTCAGCAAATGAGAGCACAATTTGGCTGATAGAATTGACTTCGGAACCCATCTCTGGATATACGCTTGAGTATTCAAGAGCTTCCTGCGGATCTACTGGATCGTCAGCACCATTAGGATCAACGGTGTAGCTAAGACGAATTTCCGGATTGCAGATGCCAGCCTTACCATCAGTATCAAAGAATTCGTTAGAGCAGATGGCACCACGCGGAACGACTATCTCGTATTCACCGGCCTCAGTCACAGGATCGAGAAGTTCAATTTTTATTAAATATACGTCATCCCAGTCATACAAAACCTGAGCATCAGAAACAATAGACTGATTTGCCTTATTGTATACAATAGCATCCTTTCCAAAAGTATTAACCATCTCAGGATACCATAGTTTTACAACATCGAGAGATGCCACTGTAGATCCATCCTCTGGAGAAACAGTGTCAAAGAAGAACACTTCTTGCTCAGCGGGATCAACTACGGGATCATCGGGAGTGTCGTCGAGATTACCAGTGATCTGGAAGCCGGAGTACAGGCTGCGGCTGTTGACAGACTCGAATTGTTCGCCAAATACAAATGTACCTGTCGGGAAATAAATCTTGTAGGAACCTTCAGCCACAATGTTGAGAGGCTCTGCTGACCATTCTCCTTCAGGAATCCACTTAGTGAAATGGAATTCAGCAGCTGCACCACCTTCTTCACCCTCAGGTTGTTCATACAATAAAGCACCGATAGGCTGATCAAGGAGATTCGTAATAGTTATGTTGCCCCAATTATATGCCATCGCTTCGCCGCTTACAGACTTGACAACGACTTCAGTGAGGCTATCAAGAGTCTCTCCCTTCTGCGGAGTGACTACGACAATCTCCTTTGCACCGAGATCGCACTGCCATCCTGCAATATAGTAAGTATTGTCACCTTCACCATCATCTCCCCTCAGCTGAGAGCCCTCAAGATCACGCACATACAAATAGATCACGAGCTCTGCATCTACAGACTGCACGTACTCATCATTTGATAGGTCAAGTGTCCATACTGTCTTATCTTCGTTGGATGAGAGGTATGACTCCGGATATTCAGTGATACCAAACTGACCCTTAGGGGTTGCAGCCTTATACACATTGACAGGACCGGAGAAGGTATATGTAAAGACAGCCTGAGAAGGTTCAGTGATAGTGAGAGTGTATGGGGCAGGCGTGATGCTCAGAAGAGAGATATCGGAATACTTATAACCTTCCACCTTACCGGTGAAATTATAAGTTTCCCTTGCCACTACAGGAGTCGAGATACCATCGCTTGAATACTTATCTATTCCATTATAGAACACAAACTCAGCGGTATAATCATGACCTTCAAAGAATCTGAATGAACCGACAACATTCCAGCTTATTTCAGAAGAATCGCCGAGTGAGCGTCCGACAGTATAGTTGGAAGAAATCGTGACACTTTCTCCTGTAGTATTGTCTGATACCAAAAGCTCCGTATAGCCAATGGCATCATTATGATTAGTATTGACCTTCACCAATTGGTCATCCCACAAGCCCTGAGGCTGTGAGAAATCTGGGGAAACAGACAGCACTTCAAAATCGTCGAACATTGCGGAAGCGAGTTCCGACACTTCGACAGTATAATAGAATTCTTTCGAGTCGCTAAGTTCTCCGGCTGCATTCTTGAACAATCCTTCCGGGAACAAAAGCGTATACTCACCATTACACTTGAAATCAGAGAACTTGAAATCATATACATAGTCGCCCCAAGCCGGATCACTATAAGAGGAGTAAGAGCCGACGATCTCATGATCATTCTCGTCAATCCATATTGGCATTACATCTGTAGCTGCCAAGCCGGCTTCAGCTGAGATTCTCATTGTTTCAAGCTGATACACCTGAGTGATATCAATGCTTGGATTCGGCTGTTGGATAGCCGGTGTCCACTCAAAGGCAGACGCGCTTGCGACAGTTGCCGAGGCAGCAGCTAAGGCAAGTAAATGTCTAATTTTCATAGGCAAGATATTTTAAAAATTGTTAATGACAAATCATTTGACAATGACTTTCTTCCCATTGGAGATGTAGATTCCTTTAGAAGGAGCCAGGACCCTACGCCCGGTGAGGTCATAGAATACCGCATCGGCAGCCGCAGCCTCGACCACATCGACACCAGACGAAGATGACTTATATCTCACGAAAATATCGGAGCTATGGTCCAGGCCATCGGCACATTTAAGACCTCCGAAAGCAACCGTAATCTCTGAGTCGGGATCAGCATCAATTACGGGAGCAGTAAGATAGAACAGAAGAGCGTCTTCTGAATCAGTATCACTTTCCACTTTCAAGTCGGAATAGGGGATACTTATCACAGCATTGGCACCATCCTTCACATAAGAAAAATCTACAGAATCAAATAAGATCCTATTGCCATTGAGTACCCAGATTTCCATTTCCTGACCGGCATTGAGTTGACTCCCGGCAGCCGGCACCCAGTCGGCAGCAACGCTATAGACTACGCTCTTAAGGTTGTAGGCATAACCGAAAGAATATGGACTAGCAGCATATCCGGTGAGCACATACTGGCCATCGGCGCTCTTAATGCCGGTGATCCTGAGTTCGATAAATTGCTGAGCAGCAAGACCCGGAATCATCTCCTCCGGGAAACGGGAGACACCCTGAAGATTGACAGAAACAGTCTTTCCTTCTACGGAGACAGGAGGATATTCCATATACATACCGAGCTCGATATTGTCGCGGTCGCCATAAGAAATTTCAGCAGTAGGATGACATTTAGGATCAAGATTCTCACTGAATGTAAGGCTTACTATACCCTCATTGCTACCGGGAAGGTAGTATGTCAGGAAGTCAGAGACTCCACTGGTGGGAGTACCACTTTCCCAAACGAGTTCTGCCGGTTTGCCGGCCATTTTATAGTTGAGAACAAGCTTACCTGCCCCATCACCGAAATTTGGACGATTGCTGGAATCAGAAGCATCGCGGATACCGGTGATCGTCAGAGTCATAACATCGCCTTCACTAATCTTACCTTCCCTGTACCATTGTCTGATTGTGTTGAACCAGTTGACAGTAATGTAAGAATTCGAAACTGTAGGGGTAAGCTCTACGCTCGCGTCATCTACAGAAAGTGTGCACTTAGTGCATTTCACAGGTATGCTAAATGAAATTGTTGCGCTATAGTTAGCGCTCAATGACATCATATGGTCGCCTGCAGCAGGATAAGCCTCAACTAATTCAACGGATTCCTTACCAGTTACAATTCTGAATGTGCCGCCATCAAGTGGCATCGCATTATAGAAGTAGAGAGTCTGACCCTCAGCTACCTGATAAACACGCACCTTTTCTCCATTCGCACCATAATAGTCATTTTCAGAATTGACAGGAGTTTCATGTTCAGGCTCCAGATAAGGAGCAATCTGAGACCCTGAGCTATAACAACGAATTGAGCCGGAAGCTGCAGAGGTAAACGTACCCATTACGGGAACCATTTGTTCATAGTCATAGATGACATCCGGCTGAATCTCACCCCAATCAATGGCAGAAGCGGCATTCACAGTAGCAGAAGCACACACTATGGAGCAAGCAAGTAAGTATTTTAGATTCATATGTAGAATATTAGGTTTTGATTGATTCGTAAAAATAATCATTGGTTTTGATGATGCAAATATGCCAATTAACTATAAAAATATCAGCATTGAGCATAGGCGACGACAAGGCATCTTGATACTATTCACAAAAGCAAATACCAATAATTTTACAAAAGTATAAAAATTATTTTGATTTTCTTGAAAATCAAATGTTAAAAAAATAAAAAGGGAAGGCCGCAGCAGCGAACTTCCCTTTCATAAAATAAGCAGGTATGTTTTATTATTTTATGGGGCAAATTAGTGGAGAGCGAAGAGTGGAGAGATTAGAGGCGGGCTTTTTCGCGCTCGATGTAAGCATCGATAGAGATGCCGTTGCCAAGAGAGAACTGAGGATAGTCTTTCTTGATGGTCTCGTAGCATTTCAGAGCATCGCCAAATTTCTTCTGCTCATCATATACTACAGCCTGCTTGAGAAGAGCACGAGGGGCAATCTGCGGATTTCCATCAGCTTTCTTGACAGCATCTTTAAATGCAGAGATAGCCTCATCGTATTTCTTAAGGTTAACGTAGCAGTCGCCGAGGAGAACCTTAGCGTTAGCATCGAGCACCTTATCTTTAGAGCTGAACTTGTTGAGGTATTTGGCAGCTTCCTCATATTTGCCGGAGTTGTAGAGAGTCTGGGCTGCGCTGAGGGAAGCGAGTTTTCCAGCTGCAGTGCTTCCGTATTCATCCGCCACCTTCTTATACTGAGCAGCAGATAGGGAGTCATTGCCAAATGTAGAGAGTTCCACTTTGTTGTATGCCTCCATAGCCTTGTTGTTGTTAGGGATCTTATAGAGGTAAAGCCATGCGAATGTGAGGCAAGCCACTACGAGGATGGCACCCATTGCGATGCCCATGGCTTTTTTGTTGGTCTCTATGTTACGTCCGAGGTCTGTCAGCCTGTTGTTGATCTGTTCGAGCTGATCCGGCTGCTCGGGGTTTTGGTTGCTTGATGCCATTTCTGTATATGTATTTCTTTATTATTCTATGATATACGCGAAGTATTGACAGGATATATA
>JAIDTO010000021.1:0-16170 GCA_029060625.1 Muribaculaceae bacterium
CTCCGCAATGTGCCCGTGCGAATGATTTCATATGGCGGAAGCAACTATAACATATCATTCCTCATTAAAAAAGAAGATAAGACAAAAGCCTTGAGGCTTCTTTCATATCATCTTTTTTAGTCTTAAGTATTGAGTCTTAAGTCTTAAGATTTGATGTTTGAGTTTTAGTAGACTGACACGACAAAGGGAATCGAAAATCAAAGTCCTGAACCATTTTTTTGCCTGTACTTCTGACAGAAGGGCGTAGAAAAAAACATACAACAAAAGAAGAATGGACATCAACATATTCGAAGGAGTAAAGACACCTTTTTATTATTATGACAAGGCTCTGCTCGAGCAGACACTTGACGCAATAGAGGCTTGCACAGCGGGGACTCCTATGAAAGTGCACTATGCAATCAAGGCTAATTCAGAACCCGAAATCCTGCGCATCATCTCAGCCCGTGGATTCGGTGCTGATTGCGTAAGCGGAAACGAGATTAAAACAGCAATAGAATGTGGCTTCCTGCCTGAAAACATATACTACGCCGGAGTAGGGAAAACAGATGAGGAAATACTCGCCGGTATTGACTTCGGCATTGGATGCTTCAATATAGAGTCGCTTGAGGAAATCGACATATTGGCTGAACTCGCCTCAGAAAGAGGGAAACAAGTTACTGTTGCACTGCGTGTGAACCCCAATATTGACGCTCATACCCATGAATATATCACAACTGGACTGAAAGAAAATAAGTTTGGCATTGATCTGAGAGTTCTGGATGACGCCGTAAAAAAGGTTAAGGCTTCGGAGTATCTTGATCTTGGAGGTCTGCATTTCCACATCGGTTCGCAAATCACAATAAGCGAACCCTTCAAGATACTATGCGATAGAATCAACGAACTTCAAGCCAAATTCCGTCTTGATGGCATAGATTTCCGCTTTTTCAATGTGGGAGGTGGTCTCGGCATCGATTATGACAATCCAGAAGAGAATCCAATCCCAGACTTCGCTACATATTTCGACACCATTCTCTCCAGCCTACATCTCAAAGAGGGACAAGAAGTACATTGCGAGCTTGGACGAGCGATAGTAGCACAATGCGGCTCACTTATAAGCAAGGTAGTACTTGTGAAAAAAGGTCTCGATAAGAACTTTGTCATTATCGATGCCGGAATGTCTGACCTTATTCGCCCGGCCCTTTACGGAGCTCACCACAAAATAGAGAACATCAGCGCAGTGGGAAAGCCAGCTGATAAAGTATACGATGTAGTTGGCCCAATTTGCGAATCGAGTGATGTATTTGGCAAGGATGAATTGCTTCCTGAGACACAGAGAGGCGATCTCATTGCCCTCCGCAGCGCCGGAGCCTATGGCTCCGCAATGGCAAGCCACTATAACATGCGTGACCTTCCCGGCACGCTTATAAGATAAAAATTTCCAAATCCCGGCTCATTTATTTGAGTTGGGATTTTTTTCATGCAAAGATTGCAGATAGGAATGAAAAAATTTGGATAGATTTGGATAATTGGTCAAAAAGAATTAATTTTGAAAAAAATTTCATATTCCATCAACGAACGATGAAAAAAGTATTGCTACTCGGCTCGGGAGCCCTCAAAATAGGACAAGCGGGCGAATTTGACTATTCAGGATCGCAGGCACTCAAGGCACTGCGCGAAGAAGGAATCGAATCAGTGCTGATCAATCCGAACATTGCCACCATCCAGACATCGGAAGGCGTGGCGGACAAGGTCTATTTCCTTCCCATCACCCCAGAATTCGTAGAAGAAGTGATCAAGAAAGAGCGTCCAGACGGCATACTGCTTGCCTTTGGCGGACAGACAGCCCTCAACTGTGGAACACAGCTCTACCTTGACGGAACACTCGAAAAATATGGAGTGAAAGTGCTCGGCACTTCTGTCGAGGCAATCATGATTACGGAAGACCGTGACCTCTTCGTGAAGAAACTTGATGAGATCGATATAAAGACCCCTGTATCGCAAGCTGTAGAGAGCCTTGAGGATGCCATCAAGGTTGCTCACCGCATAGGATATCCAGTAATGGTTCGTTCAGGCTATGCATTGGGTGGACTGGGCTCAGGCATATGCAACAACGACGAGGAATTCATCAAGCATTGTGAGAGTGCTCTCGCCTACTCCCGCCAGATCCTTGTAGAGGAATCACTGAAAGGATGGAAGGAAATAGAGTTTGAGGTGATACGCGACAAGAACGACCTCTGCTTCACCGTAGTGCCGATGGAAAACTTCGACCCACTTGGCATCCACACTGGAGAGAGTATCGTAGTTGCACCAATCGTATCATTGAAACCAGAGCAGATCAAAATGCTTGAGGAAATCGCGACAAAGGTAGTGCGTCATATCGGTATCGTAGGCGAGTGCAACATTCAGTATGCATTCAATGCTGAGACTAACGACTACCGAATCATTGAGATTAACGCTCGTTTGAGCCGCTCATCGGCACTTGCATCAAAAGCATCCGGCTATCCTCTTGCATTTGTAGCTGCAAAACTTGCACTTGGCTATACATTGGATCAAATTGGAGAACCCGGCACTCCAAATTCTGCTGCGAAAGCACCAGAAGTGGATTATATGATCGTAAAGATACCCCGCTGGGACCTTTCAAAATTCGTTGGCGTAGACCGTGAGATAGGCAGCTCGATGAAGTCTGTGGGCGAGATAATGTCGATAGGCAAATCATTTGAAGAAATCATGCAAAAGGGACTCCGCATGATCGGACAGGGAATGCATGGCTTCGTAGGAAACAATGATTTTCATGTTGATGACCTTGAACACGCCCTCACCCACCCGACCGATTCCCGTATCTTTGCGATAGCCCAGGCTCTCGAGGAAGGCTACACTCCTGAAAAGGTTGCAGACCTCACAAAAATTGACATCTGGTTTATCGAGAGGTTGAACAACATAGTAACCTTTGCCAATAAGCTCAAGGAAAGAGGATGCAGCATAGCTGACCTTGACCGTGAGACTCTTTTAGAGGCCAAGAAGCTCGGATTCTCCGACTTCCAGATAGCACGTCTCGTTGAGAATCCTACCGGCAATATGGAAACAGAGATGCTCAAAGTAAGAAGCCGCAGAAAAGAACTGAACGTGACTCCTTTTGTGCGCCGTATCAACACTGTAGCGTCTGAATATCCTGAACTTACCAACTACCTATACGTGACTTACGATGCCAAGGAAAACTCAATTCCTTATGAATTCAATGCCCGCAACAACATCATAGTTCTTGGTTCAGGTGCATACCGTATCGGCAGTTCAGTAGAGTTTGACTGGTGCTCGGTGAATGCAGCCACTACTTGCCGTAAGCTTGGCTACAAGGCTGTCATGATCAACTATAACCCAGAGACTGTATCAACTGACTATGACATGTGTGACCGTCTCTACTTCGACGAGCTAAGCTTCGAACGCGTGATGGACATCATCGACCTGGAGACACCCTATGGAGTAATCGTAAGTGTCGGTGGTCAGATTCCAAACAATCTTGCTATGAAGCTTTACCGCAGCCACGTCCCGGTATTGGGAACATCACCTATCTCGATTGACCGAGCAGAAAACCGTCATAAATTTTCTGCAATGCTCGATCAACTGGGCATCGACCAGCCAAGATGGAAAGAGCTGACCACAGAAGAAGATATCCACAAATTTGTAGAGGAAGTCGGATTCCCGGTTCTTATTCGTCCGAGCTATGTGCTTTCTGGAGCTGCAATGAATGTATGCTATGACTACGAGCAGATGCATGAGTTCCTCGGTCAGGCAGCAAAAGTATCCAAAGAGTATCCTGTAGTGATCTCAGAATTCCTTGAAAACACTAAGGAAATAGAGTTTGATGCAGTGGCAAGAAACGGCAAAATTGTGGAGTACGCAATTTCTGAGCATGTTGAATATGCCGGTGTTCACTCCGGCGATGCCACGCTCGTCTTCCCGGCACAGCGAATCTATATGGCCACTGCACGCCGCATCAAGCGCATCAGCGCACGCATTGCAGAGGCCCTGAACATCTCAGGTCCATTCAACATTCAGTATCTTGCAAAAGACAACTATGTGAAAGTGATAGAGTGTAACCTCCGTGCTTCTCGTTCGTTCCCATTCGTCAGCAAGGTTCTGAAGAAGAATTTCATCGACACAGCCACAAGGATTATGCTCGGCGAAAAACCCGCAGTAATTGATACATCTACATTTGACATCAACTATATCGGAGTGAAGGCATCGCAGTTCTCATTCGCACGCTTGCATAAGGCTGACCCGGTGCTCGGAGTGGACATGTCATCAACAGGAGAGGTAGGCTGTCTTGGCAAAGACTTCGACGAAGCCCTTCTCAACGCCCTAATCTCTGTAGGACATCATGTGCCTAAAAAGGGAGTTCTTGTTAGCTCAGGCGATCCGCGTGCCAAAGTCAATATGCTCGAGGCATGCCGTCTGCTTCAAAGCATGAACATACCAATCTATGCTACTCCAGGCACATGTGCATATCTGACATCCAATGGAGTGAAAGCCACTCAGGTATGTTGGCCGGATGAAGAAGGAATCTCTGTGCTTGATGTCATAGCAGAGCACAAAGTAGACCTCGTGATCAATATCCCGAAGAATCATACCAAGCGAGAGCTCACGAATGGCTATAAGGTGCGCCGCGCAGCTATCGACCATAACATTCCACTGATGACCAATGCTCGCCTTGCGCTTGCTTTTGTCAAGGCATTCGTAGCCCGTCCGGTAGAGAGCATCGGCATCACTGCTTGGCAGGAATATTGATCAGACTCTGATTTGTAAAAAGTATTATATTAATCATGCTAGGCCCCCGGAAATCCGAGGGCCTGCATTGTTTTACCTAAATTTATATCTTTTTTATTACCACATTTTTGCTAAAATAATTTTTTTTTTGTAATTTTGTAGCATCAAAGAGATTATCCGACAGACAGAGTCCTAATATTTCCCCTTTTATCATGGGCATGTCTTTATATTTCAATCGGATAAGAACTCAAGAATTCCCCTAAAACCTATATTTGCATATACCTAAATACTCTCTAAAGAGGTATTATTACCCCAAAAAAGTAAATATGATTGCACTTGATGAACTGAAGTCGTGGGATGAAGAGCGTCTGCAAAAGACAGCGGAAGAAATTGGAATATCCAATCCATCCGCCATCGACCGTCAGAACCTTGAATATGCCATAATTGACAAAATGGCAGAAAATACAGCAAAGGAAGTTGTGACACAGCAGACTGAACGCAAGCGTAAAGGTCCGAAGGCAAAGAGCACACCTGCTACTGAAGAACCTCAGCCTAAAAAACGAGGCCGGAAACCAAAGGCTAAAGCAGAAACCGAAAGCAAGGTTGACAAAAAAGAAAATGCCAAGAAGTCAGAGACGATAACTGAAAGCGAGGTCAAGACAACCCCGAAAGCAGAGACAACTCCTACACCGAAAAAAAGAGGAAGGAAATCGAAGGCAGAGCTTGCCGCCATCCAAGCCCAAATTGAGGCTGAAGCACAAGCCAATGCGGAAGACAAAGGGACCGACAATACGCCCACACCCGTAGAAGATTCCAAACCAGAGGCACCGCAACCAAAGAAAAGAGGAAGAAAACCGGGAACAAAGAAAACTACAAAGCAGGATGACAACCTACCTGCAATAGTAGAAGAGACAAGTATTCTTCCTCTAGAAACAAACATAGATATTCAGGAATCCAAAACATCGGAAAATATCCCGGAAAAAACGGACGAAGCTCCTGTTGAATTACCCAACAACAAACAAGAAAGGCAGCCGAAGCCTCAACAGAAACGACGCGATTTTCAAAATCACAAGAGCGACGGATTCGACTCATTTTTTGGGAACTCCAAGGGGCGTACCTTCAAACCTCGCAATGCACAGGAGCATCAGGAGCCAAATATTTTTGACCAAGTTGCTTCCGAAAACTCTGATGAAATACAAACAGAATCTGCCCCACAAGAGACCAGGAACACCCCAATAGAACCGCAAGCTCCCATTATCATTGCCGAGCCGGGTGCTAATTCTCAGTTCACGAAGGCTAATCTAATGCCAATGGGTTTTGGCAACAACCAGGGCAACAAACATATGAGCAAGCGCCAGCGCGCAATGGAACGCAAAGCACTCCAGCAACAGCGCAGGCAAATGATGCAGGCTGAGACAATGTTTGACTTCGATGGCATCCTTAGTGCTTACGGCGTACTTGAGATAATGCCGGAAGGATTCGGATTTCTACGTTCAAGCGATTACAACTATCTTGCATCGCCCGACGATGTCTACGTGTCGCAACTGCAGATTAAAGAATACGGACTAAAATCAGGAGACGTAGTGGAGTGTGCCATTCGTCCACCGCGTGAGGGAGAGAAATACTATCCACTTTGCAAAGTGATAAGCATCAACGGTCTCTCTCCCGAGCAAGTTCGTGACCGCATACCATTTGAACACCTTGTGCCTCTCTTCCCGGATGAGAAGTTTAACCTTACAGGAGGACGCACCACCAATATATCTACCCGTGTTGTTGATATGTTTGCCCCAATCGGCAAGGGACAGCGTGCACTTATCGTTGCACCTCCCAAAACTGGCAAGACTATCCTTCTAAAAGATATAGCCAACGCCATTGCAGAAAATCACCCTGAGACCTACATCATCATGCTTCTGATTGATGAACGTCCGGAAGAAGTGACCGACATGGCACGCAGTGTCAACGCAGAGGTCATAGCCTCTACCTTTGATGAGCCGGCAGAGCGTCACGTAAAGATTGCAGGTATTGTGCTTGAGAAAGCCAAGCGTCTTGTAGAGAGTGGCCATGATGTAGTGATCATGCTTGACTCCATCACCCGCCTTGCCCGCGCATACAATACGGTGAGCCCGGCAAGTGGCAAAATCCTGTCAGGTGGTGTCGATGCCAATGCCCTTCAAAAACCAAAACGCTTCTTTGGTGCCGCCCGAAATATTGAGCACGGTGGTTCGCTGACAATTATAGCAACAGCTCTTACCGAGACCTCAAGCAAGATGGATGAAGTGATCTTCGAGGAATTCAAAGGTACCGGAAATATGGAGCTCCAGCTTGACCGCAAACTTAGCAATAAGCGTATCTTCCCCGCCGTAGACATCATTGCGTCATCAACCCGCCGCGATGACCTTCTCCTGAGCGAGGAGGTTCTCAATCGAATGTGGGTGCTCCGCAATTTCCTTAGCGATATGACATCTATTGAAGCCATGGATTTTATCAAAAAACGCATGGAACTCACACGGACAAATGAGGAATTGCTCGTGACAATGGACAAATGAGGCTTAAGAGACAAGAGACAAGAGTCAAGAGTCAAGAGTCAAGAGTCAAGAGTCAAGAGTCAAGTGTTAAGTGTTAAGTGTTAAGTGTTAAGTGTTACGGATTGAGGAAGTCTCATTACATAACAATTTTATAAACATTGGGCAAGACAGGATTTCTCCGTCTTGCCCTTTATGGAATCCTTAGTATTATAAAAACATGAGCAATAAAATACAGAAAACCAATGCCGCACGTCTGCTTGACAAGATGAAGATTGAATATGAGCTCGTGCCATATGCCTTTGACCCGGACGACCTTGCAGCAGAACATGTGGCGGAGGAACTTGGCGAACCGATAGAACAGGTGTTCAAGACGCTTGTGCTTCGTGGCGACAAGACAGGACTTTTCGTATGCGTTGTGGCTGGCAACAGGGAAGTTGATCTAAAACTGGCTGCCAAGGCTTCCGGCAATAAAAAAGCTGAGATGCTTCCGCTGAAGGAACTACTGCCTAATACAGGGTATATACGTGGAGGATGCACTTCAATCGGAATGAAGAAGCATTATCCAACATATTTCAGCGAAGAGATGGCTGATTTCGACATAGTATATGTCAGTGCCGGCCAGCGTGGCCTACAGCTTAAGTTATCCCCTATTGATCTGGCGAAAGCAGCCCAAGCCACTTTCGCTAAAATAACGGACATACCGGAATCACAGTAAACAATAATATCATGAATACATTCGGACGTAACATACGACTCACCACCTTCGGGGAAAGCCATGGAAAAGCCATGGGAGGAATCCTCGACGGAATGCCGGGGGGAGTGAAAATTGACATGGATGTCATCCTGCGCGAGACAGCGAGAAGACGTCCGGGGCAAAGCCATCTCGTGACGGCACGCAATGAGAAAGACATACCGGAACTCCTCTCCGGACTTACCGACGACATGGTGACACTTGGCACTCCAATCGGCTTTATCGTACGCAATACCGACCAGAGGAGTGGAGACTACGGCGAGATGGCTGAACTCTACCGACCAAACCATGCTGATTACACCTATGATATGCGCTATGGTCTGCATGAACCTCGTGGCGGAGGACGCGCATCGGCGCGAGAGACATTGAACTGGGTGATAGGAGGCGCTATAGCTCGTCAGCTCCCCTGCATGAAAAATGTATCTATAAATGCCAGAATCATTGCCATCGGAGGAGTATCGGGAGATCCGGACGAACTTGCCAAGGTCGTTGAAGAAGCAATGAGGCGTGGTGATTCTATAGGAGGAGTCGTGGAGTGCGTGATAGATGGGATACCTGCCGGAATAGGAAATCCGGTCTTCTGGAAACTCCATGCTCAACTTGCACAGGCGATGATGAGTATCAACGCTGCGAAAGGATTCGAGTATGGAGATGGTTTTGCAGCCGCATCCGCATATGGAACCGAACAGGCAGATATCTTCACATCGGAAGAGGGACATATACATACCCTTACAAACCATAGCGGTGGCATTCAAGGTGGCATTAGCAACGGAATGCCCATTAAATTCAGAGTTGCATTCAAGCCCACTCCTACCCTGCTTAGAGATATCGAGACCGTAGACAAAGATGGAAATACAAGGATGCTAAAGGGGAAAGGACGGCATGACCCTTGCGTGGCGCTTCGGGCAGTCCCTGTAGTAGAGGCAATGGCAGCCCTCGTGCTTGCTGATGAGATGATGGGGAGTAAGGGGTAAGAGTTAAGGGGTAAGAGTTAAGAGTTATAAGAGTTAAGAGTTAAGAGTTAAGAGTTAAGGGTTAAGGGGTGAGGGGTAAGAGTTTTATTTATCATGGATGTTTGATCAGCGACTCTAATGAACCTATATTACAAAGACTTTAGCGAATATATGCGGGAAGTGTTTCCCGGGATGAAGGTGCAGAAGCTTTCCATAGATGCTGGCTTCACGTGTCCCAACCGTGACGGCAGCATCGGTCGAGGAGGCTGTATCTATTGCAACAATGCGTCCTTCACACCCGGATATTGCTCACCTTGTGATGGAGTCGAAACACAGATAAAGAAGGGGAAGGAGTTTTTCAGCAGGAAGTATCCTGAGATGAAATATTTAGCATATTTCCAAAGCTATACCAACACCTTCGGTCGGAAAGCAAATGAACTCATTGACATTTATCGCAAGGCATTTGAAAGCGAAGACGTAGTAGGAGTGATCATCGGAACCCGCCCTGACTGCCTCCCTGACGATCTACTTGACAATCTCGCGGATCTAAACCGCATAAAACCGGTAATCGTGGAGATAGGAGCTGAAACATCATCCGTCGAGACTTTGCGGATTATCAACCGCAACCATTCCTGGACGCAGGTTGAGGATGCTGTAGAACGGCTTCATAAGAGAGGAATACGTGTCGGGCTGCACCTGATAGCCGGACTACCCGGAGAAGATGGGGATGATGTGTTGGCCACTGTCGGAAAAGCTTGTTCGCTACCTATAGAGTCGATAAAGATGCATCAGTTGCAAATAGTGAAGGGAACTCCCCTTTTGGAAAAATGGAAATCGGGGGAGATCAAAGTCAAGCCCTTCACTCTGGAGGATTATCTTGACCTGTGTGTAAAGATAGTGAAAGCTGTACCGCATCATATCTGCATCGAGCGTTTCCTCGCCTCCTCTCCGCCAGACATGGTGGTTGCCCCGAAATGGGGACTGAAGAACTATCAATTCACAAACCTCTTGATGAAAAGACTCGTACAAGAAGATTGCAAGCCCCGTCTCAAAATATGAAACGGGGCTTGCAATATCAGAGGGAATCAGCTTAGTTTCTTCAGAGCTTCATTCTCGAGGTTGCAGTCTTCTTGCAGACGTGGTCGTAGAATTCCGGCTCTTTGCGGAGAGACCATCTGCAGATCCATATAGCGGTCATCGCCCATTATGAAACCGTGCACATCGTCGAGGGGCTCCTGGGCATTCGGATAGGATGGAGAGTCAGTGAGCGGTGACGATCCGTTGTGGCCGCTGTTGTCCGGACCAGAAATCACGCTGTCAATGGTAAGCGGAGATTCCTCATTGAGCGGATTGAAGCGATAGAGCGGCCAATAGCCGGCCTCTACGGCACGACGCTCCTCTATTATCGAATGGCCGAGTCCCGGACGAATGCCGTGATTGAGACAGGGACAATACGCTATCACTATGGCAGGCCCCGGATAACGCTCAGCCTCCGTAAGGGCATCAATGGCCTGCTGATAGTTTGCTCCAAGAGCGATGGAGGCCACATAGACATTTCCATAAGTCATCATCATCCTGCCTAAGTTCTTCTTCGGAGTTGACTTTCCATCAGGAGCATACTTGGCAACAGCCGCACGCGGAGTAGCCTTAGACAGCTGGCCGCCGGTGTTGGAGTAACATTCCGTGTCCATCACCAATATCTTGATGGGTTCGCCCGAGGCTAGCACATGGTCAAGACCTGCAAAACCGATATCGTAAGCCCAACCGTCGCCTCCGATAGCCCAAACAGACTTTGAGGCAAGCATATCGCTTTGCTCAAGCAAGGATTTCAACTCCGGATTTTCCTTAGACATTGGAGCAAGAATCGAAAGCAACTGATCGCCGGTAGCGACCGAAGCGTCCGCCTCATCGCGACTGTTGAGCCAAGCTTCAAGGGGAGACTTAAGGAAAGAGGGAGTGGAAGATGAAGCAATCAGATCCTTTACGCTCTTCTCCAGACGACGGCGGCGATGACGCATAGCAAGGAGTATACCGAAGCCGAACTCCGCGTTGTCTTCAAAAAGCGAGTTCGCCCATGCCGGACCTCTACCTGAAGGATCCGTAGCACAGTATGACGATGAAGGATAGTCAGCTCCCCAGATGGAGCTGCAGCCCGTTGCATTTGCGATAAGCAGCCTATTGCCAAACAGCTGGGTGAGCAATTTAACATATGGAGTCTCGCCACATCCGGCGCAAGCACCCGAGAACTGCAGACCGGGGCCACGAAGCTGAGAACCTTTCACAGTAGCAGCCGGCAACAACCATGGCTTGGGCTCGACATGGGTCTTTAACCATTCAAGATTTGCCATCTCTCGGTCAAGCACATCGTCAATTGGAGTCATGGTAAGGGCATTCCCCGGACAAATAAGTGAACATGAGGAGCATCCCAGACAATCTTCCGGATAATTCTGTATTCTGAAGCGATAACCGGACAATCTTGATGAACCTTTAGCCTTTTTTGTGACAATCGTATCGGGTGCATCCGCAGCTTCAGGAGAAGAGAGAACGAACGGACGTATGGCAGCGTGAGGACATACAAGTGAGCACTCAGCGCATTCCACACATTTCTCAGCATTCCACACCGGTACTCGAGTGGCGATGCGCCGATGTTCGTAAGCGGTAGAACCATTAGGAATCACACCATCGGGAGATAAAGCAGAAACCGGTATGGAATCACCCTGACCATGAATACATGGAGTATGGATTTTCTCAATAAAGTTCTTTAGAGCAGCATTCGGATACACAGGTGCGGGACGCGTAGACGGCTGATCGGGTGTAGAGGCCCACCCTTCGATTGAATCATAATCTATCTCATGGAGAGCGTCAAGAGCCATGGATATCGCCTTAAGGTTACGGTCGACCACTTCCCCACCCTCATGCATATATGCGGTCTTTATGGTCTGCTGCAATGCCTGGTAAGCTTTCTCGAAGGGCATAATTCCAGCCAACTTTAGCATCACCGTCTCCATAGGCATATTGATACGAGGTGCCAAACCTACCTTTGCAGCTATCGAATCAGCATCAATATTATAGAATTTAAGTTTTTTATCAGCAATCTGCTTACGCATCCTTTGAGGCAGGAATTTGGTCATCTGATCCGCACTCCAAGGGGAATTCAGCACGAAAATTCCACCTTCGCGTATTCGATCAAGCATGTCGAATCGATTGACATAGGATGTCTTATGGCATCCCACATAGTCAGCTCCTATAATTGAATAAGCTGAAGTGACGGGCGAATGACCCACGCGAAGCTGGGAAATAGTATAACCACCAGACTTTTTCGCAGAATAGCTAAAATAGGCCTGTGCGTATAGATTTGGATCACCTGCAAGGACAGAAGCTGCTTGTTTGGTGCCTCCTACAGTGCCGTCGTTGCCAATACCGTAAAGAATAGCTTGAAAACAATCTGAAGAAGCCAATGTATTTATGCTATCCTCCGTAGCGAGCGAGAGATGAGTCACGTCGTCATTGATACCCACTGTAAAAGTACGTTTAGGCTGTTCGATGGAGAGTTCATCGAAGACAGCCTTCACCATTGAAGGATTGAACTCCTTGCTCGACAGTCCATATCTTCCACCAATCACCTTTATATCACTACGTCCTGCTTCGAAAAGTGCTGTCATCACGTCCTGACATAATGGCTCATGAACCGAACCCGGTTCCTTGGTTCGGTCAAGGACCGCTATGGATTTGACTGTCGGAGGGAGAGCCTTGAGAAGCTGTTCGGCAGGGAATGGACGATATAGACGCACCTTTATGACACCCGTCTTATATCCCTTCTCTCGGTTAAGCCACTCGCTGGTCTCGGCAGCCACCTCTGCCCCGGAAGCCATTATCACGATAACCCTGTCAGCATCAGGTGCCCCTACATAGTCTACGAGATGATATTGACGCCCCGTGATTCCGGCAAGGGAATCCATCGCATCCTGCACAATCGACGGGAAAGCGTCATAATAGCGGTTAGTAGCCTCACTATTCTGGAAATAGACATCTGCATTCTGTGCAGTGCCCCTCGTATCGGGATGCTCGGGATTCATAGCGCGACGACGGAATGCCTCCACCTCTTCATAAGGCATTATCTTGGCGATGCTGTCATAGTCGATCACGTCTATTGTATCCATTTCCGAGCTGGTGCGCCAGCCATCGAAGAAATGAAGCACTGGCAGGGAACCCTTTATTGCCGCTATGTGAGCCACTACTGCAAGATCCATCGTTTCCTGAACTGATGCTGAAACGAGCATAGTGAAACCTGTAGCGCGGCATTCCATCACATCCTGATGGTCGCCGAAAATCGAGAGCGCATGATTGGCGAGAGACCGGCACCCCACATGGAAGACGGCCGGCAACAGTTCTCCGGCTATCTTATACATATTGGGAATCATGAGCATAAGTCCCTGCGAAGCGGTAAATGTTGTGGCAAGTGCTCCTCCTGCGAGCGCTCCATGCACGGCACCTGCCGCACCGAGCTCACTCTCCATCTCCCTGACCTCGAGTTTCTGGCCGAAAAGATTAAGACGCCCTTTCATTCCCCATTTCTTGGCGGTGTCGCCCATAGAGGCTATAGGGGTTATGGGATAGATGGTGGCAATCTCGCTCATAGCGTAAGCCACATGTGCTGCCGCGGTGCAGCCGTCGAGTATCTGTTTATTCATAAGTACTTTTTTAATTAAGATTCGCAGGCGAACTTATGGGTTTATGTTATCGGTCTATAAGGCAAAGCCATATATTGGTTTAAGCTTCCTTAACATAGAAACACCTTATCAGGTAAGTTGTTTGTCGGCAATTCAAAAATTTCCCATCATTTCTTCGTAGGCCGCAAGTCAAATTGCCATTACAGACGGAAGCCAACTCCGAGCATTAGGTTGCGGGGATCCTGAAACTTTCCGAGACTGTATCCGGTATTTATGTAGATGTTTTTAGTGATGAAGGTCTTAAGGTTCAACAATTGGTAGAAAGCCCGGTCTCCCTTTGGATTGACAACATTGAAGCCGATACCGCCATTTACCGAGAAAATCGGCATAGTCAGTTCGGCACGGACAGAAACACCTACGCTCAGCTGCTTGCCGAATGGAGGGCGTACGAACTTTACCATGTCGTCCAAAGTCCCCTCCACCCAGTATGGAGACAGTCCGGCGCTCTCATCCCACTGCAGGTCGAGAGAGGGACCGAACGATACCCAGCGGTTGAGTCGACGCAAAGGAGACAGCTGCAATCCGAGGATACCGAATTTTCCAGGACACAACTGCGGCTCCGCCGGGTCTCCGATACTGACGACCCTCTTTCTCCAGGCTCCGTATGCCATTACGTCAAAAAGCCATTTTCCTCTGTCGGCATCTTCAAATATTCCGGCATCACGGATTGCCGGTGTTTCCCTACAGGGATTTAGGATATATTCGATTCCAAGGGTTACACCCAAGGAGTTAAGGCCTTTGTTTGGCCAAGAAGTATTGCCGTTGGAATAGTGTCTTGCCGCTACTCCCACCGTCATCGCCCATCTTTCTGAAAGATTGTAGTGCAATTTCAGGCCAAGACCCATGTGGGCGGTGACCGGTGTACTTATCACAGCATTGTTGTCTGGTGTCTGAGCATCAAAATGCTTCCAAGCGAAAGCGGCTCCGAACTGCCATTCGTATCCAAGCCATACCCTATCGCTGAAACGCGCAATGGGAGCACCCTGATAGGCATAGACAGATATCGGCGTGCCTAAAAGTCGGGGTGAGAAATATGTAGAGACACCCACGCCTAGGCCTTGATAGACACCTCGGTAAAGGATTCCTTCACGAGTCGACGGGTTGAAACTGAAGTCGGCACGCACCCCTCCGGATAGACCGCTACCTATCCTCTTATCATCGGGATTGTTTCCCTTAAGAAATCCACTTGTGCCGGGAACCCATGCCGGAGATGCCTCGACACCGACACGCCATTCGGGAATACGTGAAAAGCCAGAGGGAATGGAGTCGGACGCCAACCCGCTGCAAGCGCACAAACACGCGAAAAAGATTATGACAACTATCTTATTCATAGTCTACAGTGTAATCATAACTTGTGGCGTAGATCGCTGTCCACGTCACATCCTCATCATACCAACTCTCATATACAGGATTATACAGACTTATTGTGCCCGTCTGGGTGAACCTACTGTAGTTGATAGTGTACGTTACTGTCGCTTTAGTATAAGGAGGCACCTCAACCGTCAGCCTGTCTCGCGCATATACGGTCTGAGGGAATGACCTTCTTTCTCCGAGGCGAATACCTTCATATTCCTCCCATGCCCATTCTTGAAATATATAGGTCGGCATGGGCATGTCAAAGGTCAGGCCCACAGCCCAGAAATCCTTTGGAATCACCTGATCACTGCATCTTGAATCTTCAAACGGATCCAATTGTAAGTTCTGCGTAAGTGAACTGTTGTTTGTAAAGCTTCTCCTATGGGGAATATTCTCAAAATCCCAATCCAATGTCGGCTCGCCGTCCGGCATCCAAACCCCCATCTCAATCGGCTTGCCTTCGGTCATCGTGACATTGATTGTCTTAGTCATCCCATAGTCGTACTCCAGGTAGATCCTTACTGTCTTTTCGGGCACGACATTATAATGACATGTAATGTAAATCATTCCGCCGTAGAAGCCGATCGAGTAATGACGAACAGGCGTATAGTACTGAATGTCCTTAAGTTCATCGAAGGGACACGACGAATCGACGACATCACCGTTCACTCCATAATACGTCAGATATTTACCGTCGTCGGTAGAATCTTCGGGATTTATATAGACACGTGTCAAACCCTTTCTTGAGAATGCGGAAGACCATTGTTCGCCGTTTCCATCAAGAGTGATATCGGTTGTATCGGGAAGGTTTTCGCTTTCGATGAAGATATCATTGTTGCATGACGATACAATCAATGCAATCAGAAGAGTCAATAGATATGAAATGGATGTAATCAGTCTGTTCATTTTCTTAGATACCTATATTTTAATCTTCGATACTCTGAGTAATACGCTGGCGCTCCCTCACTATCTTACAACTAAAAATGAGAGAGCTGCCATAATAGGTCAAATGTACTCAGATGAGCATTTCCCGGTCTGTAAAGCGAATATTTCTTTCTGTCGCTCGATTTCAGCGGTCAGCTGTTCTTGTGTGGGAAGATAAGTAAAGTATTTGG
>JAIDTO010000021.1:16270-22962 GCA_029060625.1 Muribaculaceae bacterium
TAAAGCGAATATTTCTTTCTGTCGCTCGATTTCAGCGGTCAGCTGTTCTTGTGTGGGAAGATAAGTAAAGTATTTGGCGGCATATAACTGCCTGCTGTCTTTTAGGATTGAATACCTTGCCAGATCCTTACTTGTCTCAGAACACAATAGTAAGCCAATTGTTGGATTATCACCCTCAGTGCATTTCGTTTCATCATACATACGGATATACATATCCATCTGCCCGACATCGCCGTAGGATATCTGAGTTGTTTTTAGGTCTATAAGTAGAAAGCATTTAAGGATATAATTATAGAATACGAGATCAATGTAATATTCTCCCATATCCGTTTTTATCCTCTGTTGGCGAGCAACAAAAGCGAATCCTTTGCCGAGCTCGAGTATAAACTTTTGCAAATGGTCGATTATCGCAGTTTCAAGATTGGTTTCGGAATAAGCCGAATCCTGAGAGAAACCAAGGAACTCAGCAACAACTGGATTTCTAAGAAACTTGTGGCGGTCTTTCTGGTAATCAGCTGTCAGTCGCTCCATTTCATTCACCACTTCCCCTCGCTTAGATTCAGGTGTCTGAAGCAGACGGCTATAATACTGTGAACCTATGTTGCGGCTTAATGTACGGACACTCCAGTTTTCACTCGCCGCCTCCCTCATATACCAATCGCGTTCGTCATCATTATTAATTCTCATCAATCGCTCATAGTGAGACCATGACAAATTCGAAGGCAAGTATTTCGCTAATTCTAATTCAGCAGACAATGTCTGCCCTTTTATAATCAAATCACTCACCAATTGGGCAGACAGTGTCTGCCCAATGCCTAAATCTTTGAAAACCAGATAAAATTTTCTAAAGCTTTTAATATTAACAATTGAATAGCCCTTCCCAAACTCTTCAGTCAAAGCCTCTGATGCCAGTTCAATCACTCGTTTTCCGTATTCAGCACGGGCTTTCCCTTTCTGTTCCTGTTCAACAATCCGTCTCCCCACAAGCCAGTTGCTGACAACCTGATAGGTGTCAGCCGCCTGATACGCTTTCTCTTTGGCGATATACACTATCGCGGTGACATCGCTGATGAACCGCTGGTCATCAGCTGTAAGATCATCATACTTTCTAATTCTATCTGTCATGGAACAAATTACAGTTTTTTCAAAATTTTAGTAAATTCATGAATTCTGAGAGTACAAAAATACTTATAATATTCTACATTGCAAAATACCAGAGAATGAATTTTAGATAAAACGTTTGCGCCGAAACGCACATGATTGATGTAATCAGTCTGTTCATTTTTTAGGGATATTGAGATCAGAAGCTCCCGTCCTCGGAGCCAGCGTTAGCTTTCGAAGGATTAAAGTTGACTGTATAAAGTATATTTTTTACTAAAAAAGATTGGATAGAGAATGCTTGTAAGGTAAAAATATTCATGAGAATACTCATTTATCAACATAATGTTGATGCTACGGTAGCATTTCCCACCATTTGTACTCGGGCGATGCTGTGAACGTCACTTGTAGTCTGTCTCAATTCACTTATAGTCTGTCTCAATAAAGTCTACGAGCTCACGGGTGACATAGATTCGCTCATTACTGCTGATCGCGTTGCCATTCTCATCTTGAGTGGATATAGTAGTGGCGTCTCCTCCGAAGCGAGAGTTTATTTCACCAAGAGGATTATCTATAAAAGAGCGTTTCGCTTTCAGGAAATCCATACGCGATGTCTTTTCATATTCATCGGTAAGATATACAGGGGTGATGAGTTTATCGGTCTGCTGAAGACCGGTGGCTACAAATCTGTATTGTCCTCCTTCGGATTCCGCCTCAAGAATGAGGCCCGGAAGACCATCGAGTTTCCATGGTCCATTCTGCACAGGAATCTCAGGAGAAAACCAAACGTTCCATTTTCGACCATGAAAGTCAGCGGTAGCCTCAACGCACTCATAACCAAGTATTTCCTTCGTAGCATCAGAAACCGTCCAGTGCCATTCTTCCGGTTCTTCCTCGTAAAAGTATCTTTCAAGCCCGGCATTGTCATAGCAGAGAAATTTGTTCTCAGGAAAAGATTTTACCACATAACAGCTGCCGTCTTTACGTGGCAACTTATCCAGTTTTCCTCCAAGATAAGCATTCCTTGTCATCTCCTGATACTTTGCCTTCCCCTCAGGAGTGGAATTGAGGGAGTCGATATATTCCGTCATAGGAGAATAAAACTTGGATTCTGAAGAATTCGCCAGGAGAATGTATTGATTTGTAAGATCGGTTTTTCCGTCCCTATGGCTCGGTGTATGGGCAACGTAGCTAACTTCGATTTCAGCATGATTCCGTGCGCTCGCTACACCCAGTGCACAACACACGAAGATTGATGTAATAATTCTTTTCATTTCTATGATGTTTATTTTGATTTGACACAGCAAAATTAGTACATAGGCTCAAAAAAGGACTGTTATCTTTATTACTCTGATATTACGGGTATATTACTTTATTATTACTGGCATAGGCAATATCATTAAAAATTAGTAATTTTGCGGTATGGAACTGAAAGCGAAACGCCTATACATATTCACGATAGCGGCCATTCTCTCATTGCTGGCCGTGCAGACGCTATGGCTCTACAATCAATACCGCATGACTATCGACAATGAAAAGGCAAGTCTTATGGAGAATCTGAATGCTGCGATTACAGAATATGGATACATCAGGTTCTCCTCTTCAGACAAGACGGACAGTCTTGTCACATCTTATACAAGGTCTGCCTTAAGTTATGGAAAAAACGATACAATCGTCCAAGGATATGTAGAAATAAAGATCAGTCACGAAACCCGAAAAATACGCGATCTCCTAAAAATTACCGACAACCGTCCCATCTCAAAGGAAGACAAGGAAAAGGCCAGTCAGATTCTTAGCACTCTCCCTTTCGATTCATTACGGAATCCTGTAAAAACATACCGCTTGCCTACATCTACAGACGCTTCAAAGCTATATGAGGCAATGAGCGACGCATCAACTGAGTCAAGATGTCCATTTACCTTAAACGGTATAGATTCAATTTTAAGAAAAAAGGACTTAACAGTGACTACAAGTCTTGCAATAAGCGATACTCTATTATGGAAGCCGATTGTGAAAACTTCAATGAATCCGGTTAAGCCCGAAATAAAAGTCCTCTATCCATACAGTCCACTTGATCACAAATGCATTGAGTTTTACTACGCGGTACCTTTATCGAACGTTTTAAGGTCCATGGGGCTTATACTTATTCTTTGTGTTGTTCTATCTATCTTTCTTGTCATCTGCTTAGTATGCCAGATCAAAATGATTCTTGTGTATGCACGTCTTGATTCTATCCGGAACAGTTTCGTACATACAATGATACATGAGTTGAAAAGGCCGTTGAGCACTCTGAAAATGTGTGTGTCGGTCCTTTCAAACCGTAAGATGATGGAAAAAGAGGAAACAAGGATCTCAATTCTCGAAAAATGTAGAGGCGCGGTAAGCAATCTGTCGACGTATTTTTCCAGATTGAGAGACATTACCTTCAATGAAGCTTCTCAGATTCCACTCGGGATAGAGTCCTGCAATGTACGGCAACTTGTTGAGGACGTGATTGACAAAACAGTTGTTCCTTCCTCTAAAAAAGTGGAGTTTAACTTAGAGTGTGACGATGACATGCAGATTGCATGCGATCCACTGCATATGTCTCAGATGATTGGAAACCTTATCGAGAATGCCGTAAAATACTCAGAGGAAAGGGTCAACATCATGATTAAAGCAAACAAGAATCCGGATTCAATAGATCTCAGGGTGGAAGACAATGGCAACGGAATATCGGAAACCGATATTAGCAAGATATTCAATAAGTTTTATAGAAGTGAAGACGCCATGCGAAGCGGTACTCCCGGAGTAGGACTTGGACTGGCATACGTCAGACTTCTTGCAGAAGCGCATGGCGGCAGTGTCAGTGTTGAGAGCGAGCCGGGAAAAGGAAGTTGTTTTACTATAAAGATTCCGCAATAATGAAACCGAAAATACTTTTGATAGACGATGACGTTCAGAATTCCACAATCCTGTGTTCTTATCTGGATGCGGAGGGATTCAATACGGTCTATGCGCGCGACGGAGAAGATGGATTGAAAATGTATGAGGAAGAGCGCCCTGACCTAATCCTCCTTGACATAAACATGCCCGGTATCAATGGGTTTGAGGTTGCGCAAAGAATACGCCGCAACGACAGAAGAGTGATAATTTTCTTTCTGACAGACAGGACCGAAAAGGCGGACAGACTCCGAGGATTTGAATTAAAGGGCAATGACTACATACCCAAGCCTTTCTATCCGGAAGAATTGGTTGCAAAGATAAATGAACGTTTTGACAGCCTCACCGTAAAGGCTGTCAAAGACTACAGGATTGGAAACACTGTATTCAGTCCAAATTTATCCTTACTCACCTACAATGGAGAATCACACAATCTTTCGACCAGACAATGCGAGATACTTCAACTACTTGTAGAAAACATCGGCAACGTTGTGGAGCGGGATGTCATACTGAGTCAGGTATGGGGAGACACGAGTTATGCGAATTCACTTGCCCTCAACGTGCAGATCACCTACATACGTAAACTGATCGCAGACCCAACAATATCAATAAACACCATAAAGCGAAGAGGATATATGATATCGGAAGATTCCAACACTCAATCAATTGTCTTGCCGTAATAATAGACGTTCCAGATGTCTTTGGCATATCCGTCCTTAAGTATCTCAAAACTTGAAGCTGAGGCGTCCTTAATTTCACGCCCTTCAAAAAATACCTTGCCGTCATTGACAAAGTAGGGAGACCTGTGATGATGTCGGTCATGCTGACCATAAGCCTCGTGAGTCCTGTGACCGTCATGCCTATCCTGTGCCGACACATCGCCAAATGCAAATCCCAATAGTAAGAATGTCAATAAGAATAGCTTTTTCATAATTTCTTTTCTTATTATGACGGTTGATATGCGGCAAGGTTTATTTTACCCTTGACTATTCTCTATGACAGGAAAGCATATATACCCAAGCACTTTTAAGGAATTGACTGATACCTCATTGATGCCCAAGCCAAGATAATGGATTGTAGAGTCACAGAACAAATACAATCTTTAAGTTGTATATATGGAAAATAATTAGTACCTTTGCATCGAGTCTAATTGGATCATTAAACTCAATTATGTTTGAAAATTATTAAAAATCTTGGATATGAGATTTGAGCTCATTACCGAAAATGGAAACCTTTGGGCGGTGCGATACGACAACTGTCTCGACAATGTTCTTGATATGATTCTCGACCAGTGGAATGATGTCGGATGGCTGCGTTCTTTCTTTAAGCAGAATATAGTTGACTTAGCTGCATACTTCAAGATTACAGATGTAAATCAAGCTATATATGATACGATTGAAGATAGCGAAAGACTGCAATGCCTGATAATGGATATCTCCCCGGATGCTAATCTGGATGAGATATTCAGACCATTGGAAAACGGGAGAATTTCAGAGATGCTTCTTGGAAAAGAGAAAGCCCGTCTCCAAAACACACCGAGACATGCCTCATGGTTACGTATCTACGCCATAAAGTTGGAACAAGGCATCTACATTATCACAGGCGGAGCAATCAAACTGACCCGTACTATGCAGGAGCGTGAACATACATTAGTGGAATTGGCTCGAATGGAAAAGGTAAGAAGATTCTTGCTTGACAACGATATCGTAGATTTGGATTCATTTAATGATTATCTCACCGAGCTTATATAAAAAAAGGAGTAAGACATGAATACAAGGGAAGAAATTTTAATCAAACTTAATGCCCACACCAGTGAGACGTCGTCGAAGTGGCGGGAGAAGGCTGAGTGGCGCAATGCAAATAAAGCATGGCTCAGATATTCACAGCGCATCGCTATGATAATGCTTGACAAGATGGAAGAACTTGGATTGACCCAAAAATCAGTTGCGGAACGGATGGGATGCTCCCAGCAGTATATTTCGCGGGTTTTAAAGGGAACGGAAAACCTTTCCATCGAGACCATTTCAAAGATCGAGGCTGCTCTTGGTCTTGAAATTCTTGAGCCGGTATTCTATTCCCACTAATTTTACTCATGGAGATAGTGTCGGTTGTCACGTTCTGCTATCAATTGATTACCTTGCCGTAATAATAGGTGTTCCATGTGTCTTTGGCTTAGCCGTCCTTAAGTATCGCAAAACTTGAAGCTGAGGCGTCCTTAAGGAAGCTTCGCATTCCGCTCAGCCTCCTCAATAAAAGCTCTTGCTGATTATCCGGTAAGAACAGGAGAAGAATTTATAGTCATTGCCATAATTATTCCCCTTTTTTATTCGCAAAGTTACGTGTATTTTTCTTATTATACAAAGCTTCAGTCGTTAAAAACCTCTAATTTCATATCTGCATTATGAAATAACAATCAACTAACTATGGACATAGCGATATGATATATGGATGATCTATCTGTAAGGAAGCACTCAGAATGACATCTCCTTGACGGGGATAGCCTCAAAATATAGGTAATCAGAGACTCTACCTTCAAAACGTAAGATATCCTATCTTAAATAATACTTAAAAGACATGAGGATCTTATTATCAGTTAGATCAATTTTTGAATGCCTTATTATATTCACTAATCCAAAGTATCCTATCACGTCTATTTCATATCGATCACTGAA
>JAIDTO010000210.1 GCA_029060625.1 Muribaculaceae bacterium
ATCTATACAGGACTCGGCAATCAGGATGAGGCTTGCTACAACGCCATCACTTCCACCTTTGGCATCTATCCTCTCGGCACATGGGACTCTCAGATCGACTGGGTATCTCAGCTCAACGTTTGGGAAGCTCGCCAGGGTAACACTGACTTCAAGGGTACGGTACTCTGCATCGGCAACGGTGGTTGCGAATTCTCGCTCAAGAACGCCGACGGCACTCCTGACATCGCAGCTTATCCGAAGAACAACCCCTATCAGGGCAACGTGCTTAAGCTCGCAAAGAACTCTATCGAATATCTCAAGACCCGCTAAATTTTTTAATGCATATTGCATAATTCATAATGCATAATTGGATCATCTGTGATATATCTTGATTCACCATGATGGATCATGATATATCATGGATCAACCCAACAACCTCACAACTCCACAACCCAACAACCCCAATGAAACTCTTCAACATAATACTCGCATCAGCCCTTGCTCTGGGAGCCACTGCTTGCGACGACGACAAGAATCCGCATCCGGCTTATGTGAACGGAACAGAGACTGAGAATCCCAATACCCCCGAGAATCCGGAGCCTGGCACCGAGGTCAGCTCTTCCAGAAACGAGCAGTACCGTCCGCAGGTGCACTACACTCCCGCCAAGAACTGGACAAACGACCCCAACGGAATGGTATACGTAGACGGAGTCTACCATCTCTACTACCAGTATAACCCGCAGGGCAACGACTGGGGCAACATGAGCTGGGGTCACGCTACATCTACCGATCTCATCCACTGGGAAGAGAAACCTGTAGCCATGCTCCGCAACGAATGGGGCGACATCTTCTCCGGCAGTGCGGTCATTGACAAGGACAATACCGCAGGTTTCGGCAAGGGCACTATGCTCGCCTTCTATACCGGCTCGGGCGAACATCAGCAGCAGTGCCTCGCCTATAGCACCGACGGAGGCCTGACCTTCACCCAGTATGAGGGAAATCCGGTGATTGCCAACACTGTCCTCGGCAACTTCCGTGATCCGAAAGTGATATGGCATGAGGCATCGAAGCAATGGGTGATGTCACTCGCCCTCGGCTGGGAGCACAAGATTGAGTTCTGGGGTTCCAAGGATGCCAAGAACTGGGAAAAACTCTCTACATTCACCACCGAAGCAGCCCGTAGCAACATCGGGCAATGGGAGTGTCCCGACCTCTTTCCCCTCCAGTATAAGGGACAAGAGAAATGGGTGCTCATCGTGAGCAACAATCCCGGCGGACCTGCCGGCGGCTCAGGCATCGAATACTTCATCGGCGACTTTGACGGCAAGGAATTCAAGGCAATGGACCTTGCCTATCCTCTCTGGCTCGATTATGGCGCGGACAACTACGCAGGTGTGACCTGGAGCAATACCGGCGACCGCAAGATCATGATAGGCTGGATGAACAACTGGAACTATTGCGGCAACGTGCCCTGCAGCCCCTGGCGCTCGGCATTCACGCTTCCTCACGAGCTTAAGCTTGTGGAAGTGAACGGCTCTCCCCTTCTCGCAGCTCCGGTTGTAAGCGAACTCGATGCAATCGCAGGCTCATGGACATCGGCAGCCAATGGCAACGTAGGTGCCATTGACGCTTACGAGGCTAAGTTCACAATAAAGACTAATGAAAACTCCACATTCCGTCTTGAAAACACCAAGGGTCAGTATCTGGAATTCGAAGTCAACGGAGCAGAGAAGATGCTCATAGCAAAACGCACTTCAACCACAGGCGAGGTGAGATTCAACAATCTCTTCTCTGTGCCGAGCATCTCCGCTCCACTCAACTGCGAAGGAGACGAGATGGAGCTCCACGTAGTGGTAGACCGCTCCTCAGTCGAGCTCTTCAGTGCAGACGGCGCCACCTGCATGACCAACATCGTCTTCCCCATCGAGAGCTACAACATCATCTCCGGAGTATCCGGCGTCGAATACCGCAAGCTCAACTCGATCTGGTAAGGTCTATAATCTTTCGATGACACAATAAGGACGCACGGGCAATCCGTGCGTCCCTTACTAATTTATGATACTTTGGGTATCAGATACTTGGCCACAAGTGACTGCAGATCTTCCAAAGTAAGATTCGACAATCCCTTTTCGACAATTTGGATATGATCCGGCAGATTCTTTCTCAAAATATATTTGACTATTCGTCCGTCAATTGAAGCCAACAGATGAAAGTTACCCTTGTAAGCCGAATGTATCTGAGCATCCTTTACCATATGGCCATCAACCTCAAAAGAATATGACTGAAGATTGGCAGAAAAACCCCAAGAAGAAAGATGAGCATTAATACATGTTTCAATTCGCCCCATCCACTCTTCCTTGACTCCGTTTTTTTGAGCCAACTCACGGAAAGATTTTAGAGCGAAAACAACCTCCTTTATAATATTCTCTGCATCTCGGATTCCACATTCTTCCGCAAACCCAAGAATATCCTCATAAGTGATATTCTTTAGCTTGCCACCTATCATAAGACAATGCTCTTCATTTGGCAAATACCCTCCTGAATCAAAGATAAAAGTCATGTCATAAGCCGGCGACAACCTCCATAAGCCCTCCCGATTCATTATAAATGTGAAATTCTTATGGTGGTCGTCAGTGTTATTTGCAAGGATATTGAAGACAAGTCTTCTAAAGATCTCCTGACAATCTGTCTCGGGAACATTCAGTTTGCGGCAAACAGTAAGCATCTTCTCATAACTGTCAGCATCGGGATATAAGGCAGCAAGTGTCTGTGTATGCAATTTCCCGTTATTATCTCTATCAAAGCGCTTTGTCAGAAAATGATTTACACCTTCCACTTCCATCAGGCGAGATGGCATCATGGAAATACCCGCCATAGTAGCCATTTCATAGTAGGTTTGCTCAATTTCCGCCAATGAACGAAGGGAATCGCCAAATTTCAAAATATAATACTCGAACCCGGGCTCCATGTCAACTTGGCCGCTTCTTATTTCCCCTGTCGCCGGATTCATCGCAATTATACCTTTAGGGAGTCTTCCTCCCGCTGAAGTACCGACTGATATCAGAGAATGAAGAGTAAGCTCTTCATCAGGCATAATGCGGATGTTTTCCCTGTCTCTTTGTATTTTGTCAGCCAAATCCGCTAATGCTTTTATATCAATATTATCCGGAGAAATCTTTCGGTCTATCTCAGGAATAAACTCCAAAGCACCCATACCCCTTTTACCAATAAAGGCAAGTTTTTGAAGAGGGGTCACACTGCGGTCGGAAATACGAAGTTTTTTGCGCCACTGCTCAAATAATTGATTGCCCCATGCATCTGGCAAGGAGTCGGAAATAAACGATGGCAATTTCTGATAGATTCGCTCACTTTCACCGAATATCGTACGATAACTTGCCGGATTATGAATCGACGCCACAAGCGGAGCCACGTCAAGAGCACCACTAAGAAATTCCGGATTGTAATTGAAGTATGCAACATTGCGCTTGTCATGCCATGCCAAGCGACCAATTTCCTTACCCCACAACACAACTTTTAGAAAATCTTTCATTACTTATCGTTTTTTGTGGCGGATTCGTTGTATCTTCTTTTTACTTTCGCTGTATAAATAGAGAGATTCCGGCTCATCTGTCAGTAATTCTTCGAGCATATTCAGGCTCCCTACTGCTTTCATTAAAAGCAAGAAGGTAGAAAGATTTATATTTTTTGATTGACCATTCTCAAAACGCTGAATTGTCGGGATGGTCAATCCTGTCATTTCAGCCACATCCTTTTGAGTCATCTTGGCAAGTATCCGGAAATCCTTAAACTTCTTTCCAAGCATACGCACTAATTCAGGAGCAGAATATTCAGAATAATCAATCATAACACCAAATATATTTTAGGTTATAGCCACTAATAGCCATTAAAACCAATTATATTATTATTTAGATGCAAAGATAGAAGTTTTTTGTGTTTAAACCAAATAAATCTGAAATTTATAGTGTGGGCCAGCCGTCTTTCCAGTGGAGTTCGCGGAGGAAGAGCTTGCTGGCACCGCGCTTGCTCTTGTCGTAGGCATGGGCTACGAAATACCATTTTCCATCATAGTTGTAGACACTGCAATGTCCGACACCACTATATTCGGGACTCGCTGCTACCAAGACTTCTCCGCCACATTCAGTCATGGCGTTGCCCTCTTCGTCTACATATGGCCCTGTTATGGATCTGCTTCGCCCTACTGCAGTCTTATAGTTGCTCGTCAGACCCTTGCAACAGAAATCATAGCTGACAAAGAGATAATACCATCCGTCATGGTAAACTATGAAGGGGGCTTCGATAGCGTTGGTGTTGGCTGTCTCATTTCCGTGTGCAACCGATTCTGCCGGACGGCGACGTGCTATCGTCACAGGCTCACCTACAGTTGTCTTCATATCATCTGCCAATTGCACAAGCTGGATTCCGTCCCAGAAAGATCCGAATGTCATCCAAGGGGTTCCGTTCTCATCTATCACTATGTTGGGATCTATCGCATTCCAATCGTTTACGCCCGGTTGCGAACGTATCACTATACCAAGGTCAGTCCATTTATAATCAGGGCTATTCGGATTCAAGGTCTTATTGGTGGCAACCCCAATGGCAGAGATATTCTTCCCAAAAGTGGAGCAGCTGTAGTAGAGATACCAATTGTCGCCAACCTTGATGATATCAGGAGCCCATGTATGGCCTCTATATGCCGGCACTAATTCACTTGCCCATGCAGGAATGGGGTCGAGCGGAGCTTTCTCCTGTTTCCACTCCTTAAGATCAGTGGATGACAT
>JAIDTO010000211.1 GCA_029060625.1 Muribaculaceae bacterium
CCTTGGAGTCGTGCCGATGGCTAATCATATAAAGATAGAGGAAGAGGATTCTGTAGCTCTTGAAAATAAAAACAAATCGATAACCGATAACAAGGTAAATGTAGGAGTCATTGCCTTACCCCATATCTCTAATTTCACTGATTTCAATGTGCCGGAGCGTCATCCTGAGATAAATCTCTTCTATATTACTGATCCCAAAGAGATTGATGAAGCTGATATCATTATAATTCCCGGCAGCAAGAATACATTGGCTGATCTTAATCATCTTCGCAAAAGAGGTTTTGCGGGTCGAATAATCCGAGCGAGAGAGGTAGGAAAGAGTGTCATAGGAATTTGCGGAGGATACCAGATGATGGGAATGATGATATCCGATCCGGATGGAGTCGAAGGAGAAATCCGGCAGTTGCCGGGATTGGGGCTTTTGCCCGTGACAACAGTACTGACAGGCACCAAGACTACGAGACAGGTTAAATTCCGGTTTCTTGATTCGGAAGAAATCTGTGAGGGTTATGAAATTCATATGGGGCACACTGAATCAAATACACCTTTGACGAAGAATACATATGGCGAGCAAGACGGATGTTTTATAGATGAGCGGTGCTTTGGCTCATACATACATGGTATCCTCGATAATCCGGTGGTATTGGATCATATATTGGCTCCATATAGGACACGGAATCTTATGTCAGATTTTGATTACCATGCATTCAAGGAGTCGCAGTATGATACTCTTGCGGCATGGCTGAGGGAATATGTTGATATTGAAAGACTCTATAAAATTATGATGGATTATGATTGACGGACACGGTGATGATGTATTCCGCTACGGTGGTAATGTAAAAGTGAATTTCAGCACAAATATCTATCAGGGTGTAGATCATACAGGACTTATGAATCATCTTATGTCTTGTACTGAACTTCTATCTAATTATCCTGAGCCGGAACCGGTCAGCGTGGAGAAGATACTTAGTGAGACCTATGGAATGCCCGTTGACAATATAATAGTAACTAATGGGGCTACAGAGGCGATCTACCTGATAGCAAGGAAGATGTCGGGAGCAAGTTCTGCCGTTGTAGTGCCGACATTTCGTGAGTATCAGGATGCCTGCGCAATGTGTGGGCACAGCGTTCGGTTTGTGCCCGAATATGAAGTTTATAATGGTGCTCTTTCAGCTTGCAATGTAGATGTGGTATGGCTCTGCAATCCCAATAATCCTACCGGTATGGTTTTCAATCGGGAAGAACTTTTAAAGATCATTGACTCTAAGCCTGAGACCCTTTTTGTCATTGACCAGGCCTATGCAGACTATTCTGTCGTCAAAGTCCTTGAAGCATCGGATGTATTATCGCGTGGAAACGTGATCATGCTTCAGTCACTGACCAAGCAGTTTGCTGTTCCGGGTCTTCGTATAGGGTATGCAATTGCTCCGACTGAGATAGTTTCCGGACTCCGTGCGATGCGGATGCCATGGTCGGTAAACTCATTTGCGATCAAAGCTTCGCATTATCTTCTGAAACATAGGGAAGACTATCATATCGACAAAGATCAGTTGTATAAGGAGGCGATGTGGATATCTCATGCTTTTCACTGTCTTGGCATTGAATGTCATGGCTCGGATTGTAATTTCATCCTGTGCAGATTGCCCAAAGGAAATGCGTCTCAACTGAAGGAATGGCTTATGGAAAAGTATGGACTGCTTATCCGGGACGCATCTAATTTCGAGACTCTGGATCATTTATATTTTCGTGTGGCAGCTCAGGATCATAAGAGTAATGAACTTTTGGTAAAATGTATTGAAGAATGGATGTCCTAATTTGTATCTCTCCGTTGATAATAGGTTGGGTTCTCGACCTTATGTTTGGCGATCCGGTCAGATTGCCTCATCCGGTAGTATGGTTTGGCAACGCCATCTCAGGACTTGAACATCTTTTCAACAAGGGGGTGCACAAAAAGATAAAAGGAGCAGTGGTGGCACTTTTTCTTATCGTTGGTGTGTTTGCAGTGACGTGGCTGTTATTGAGGCTTCTTTCATCCGTATGGTGGCTTGATATTGCGGTGCAGTCGGTATTGGTGTTTTATTGTCTTGCCGGTACTACTCTCATTCGCGAGGTCAGGATGACCTTTATTGCTGTTGATGAGTCCCTTGAATCAGGACGCAGACAGGTCGGAAGGATCGTAGGTCGAGATACTTCAGGACTTACCGCACAGGAAATACGCACTGCTGCTCTTGAGACATTAGCTGAGAATCTCAGCGACGGAGTGATCGCTCCGCTATTCTGGTATGCCGTTTTAGGTGTGCCGGGCATGATGGCTTATAAAATGGTAAATACTCTCGACTCGATGATCGGATATCGAAACTCCCGATACAAGGATTTCGGTTGTGTTGCAGCACGTATCGACGATGTGGCCAACTATATTCCGGCAAGGTTGACGGCTTTTCTGATGGTTGTTGTCTCAGGCAAGTTTAGACTGTTGCGTTTCGTCAGAAAATATGGAAGTCAGCATCTAAGTCCCAACAGCGGCTATCCGGAGGCGGCTTTGGCAGGCATTCTTGACTGCCGTTTCGGGGGACCGCACGATTACTTCGGCGAAAGTGTCGACAAACCCTTCATAGGAGAACACCACAGGGATTTCACTACTTTTGACGCAGCAAAAGCCATATGCATAAACCGCCGTGTCGAAATCCTCGCTATACTCTTGACCATCATTGTCAGATGGTCAATTCTATTACTGAGCCGAACGGCGGAATTTTCCTGAATAGGGCATCGTAATCTTGTCCTGTGAATATGTTGAGTGCGTGCACGAGGATACCTCCGTGAGTGAATACCGCTATGTTTGATGTTGTAGGTGATTCATTGCGTAAGGAATCTATGAAGTCAATGAAGCGGCTCCTTTGTTGCATCGCTGATTCTCCTCCTGTCGGCGCAACATTCATGTAGTCGTCAAACCATTCCTGAAGTCGTGGGTCCTTTATCTCATTGAAATCCTGCATCTCCCATTCTCCGAAATTCATTTCAATGATGCGTGGATCAGATATGGCATCAGGGAATCCGCAATATGAGGCAAGTTTCCGGCAGCGGCTCAGGGGACTGGTGAAAACTTTGTCGAAAGTACATGAACCTAATCTTTCAGCCACTTTCTCAGCTTCTTGTGGAAATGTATCTGCCAATTCCACGTCTGTATGTCCGTAGCATATCCCCCGTGGTACAGCAACGGATGTATGTCGTATAAGGGTTATCTTCATAGAATCTGAACATTGTAAATCATAGCAACTGCGGCAAGCATCGAGAGCTCGCACAGCAGACATGCCGCTCCGCAACAGTCTCCTGTGTATCCTCCGATCTTATGCCGCATATATAATATCAACAAACTTATGACTATGATTGGTGCGATTATCGACATTGCCATGAATATATCCATGTATGTCAACATACATACCGGCAACAATCCTGTCAGAATCACTATCAATGCCTGCCATATCGACATCCGCTCATAACTGATTCTGTTTTTTGCACCTTCCGGTCTGGAATAAGGAAGAAGGTTGACAAGCTGGGCTGCACAGGTCTTGGCAAATGTATCAGAGGCAAAGATGGCGGCGACAGCTATTTCGAGGGGAAGAGACACCACTAATGAAACAAACCAAAGATAGTAGAATATCAATCCGATCACGCCGTATGTCCCGATATGGGAATCTTTCATTATTGCGAGGATCCGGTCCTTCGTGGTTCCACCTCCGAATCCATCGCACAAATCTGCAAGACCGTCTTCATGCAGGGCTCCCGTAAGAAGGGTTCTTCCTGTGAGTGCGACGACAACTGCCGGCAGCATCGGAAACACTTGGGCAGCAAGCCATAATAACAATGCAGTGAATCCACCTGTCACCCATCCGGTCAAAGGCCAGTAGACCACTACCGACGAATAGTATGTCTGAGGAATCTCAGTCCATTTCCATAGCGGGATGCGCGTAAAGAAGGTCAGTGCAGCTGCTATACGTTTCATCAGAAATATTTGGTTACATTGACAGACTGGAAGCTGTCCATTCTATTGATCATCCTTACGGCTGATTCTATGATAGGGTAGGCGCAAACTGCTCCGGACCCTTCTCCCAGACGAAGGTCAAGGTGCAATAAAGCTTTTACACCCATTGCGTCAAGCATCAGTTTATGTCCGCTCTCATCACCCTGATGTCCGAAAACGGCATAATCCATTATAGCGGGATACAACTTAGAGGCAGCGAGAATCACGCTTGTCATTATGAATCCGTCTATGATGATTGTCATCCCAAGTTCTGCCGCTTTCAGCATTCCTCCAAGAGCCATTACCATCTCATAACCACCAAACCATGCGATTTTCGCCTCAATTGTATCGCCCCCTTCATAATTTGCGGTAGCCTTTGACAGGACTTCGTATTTGTGTCGTATTCCGGCATTGTCGAGTCCGGCCCCGGCACCTATGCATTTTTCCAATGGTATGCCGGCAAAAAGATGCATCCAGACTGCTGAAGGCGAAGTGTTACCGCTTCCCATTTCTCCGAAGCTGATTATATTGCAACCTGTGGCTTCCTGTATCTCCTCCACTGTTTTTGCTCCTCTTTCTATGCAGAGGTTCATTTCTTCTTCCGTCATGGCAGGTCCATAGAGGAAATTTCGTGTTCCTCGGTTGACCTTCATATCTATTATCCCATGTCCCGACGGAATGTCATAGTCCACTCCGGCATCAACAAGCACAAGCTTGAAACCATGCTGCTCACACAGGAAGTTTATTCCGGCACCACCCTTCGAGAAATGGCTGAGTTGCTGCCAGGTCACTTCCTTTGGAGATACACTGACACCCTCTTCGATAATTCCATGATCGCCTGCGAAAAGCACATTATGAGGCTCCTTCAGGGTCGGTGTAAGAGTCTGCTGGATCAAGCAAATTTGTGCTGATATTTCCTCAAGCCGTCCTAAGGAGCCTTTCGGTTTCGTGAGATTGTCGATTTTTCCCTTGATTTCAGGTTCGAGTTCTCGATTGACTTTCTTTATATTGAACTGTTTCATTTTATTTTTACAGGTATTCCCGAGACTATTAAATATACATCTTTCGCTTTATCGGCGACAAACTGGTTAATATAGCCCTGAAGATCGACAAATCGTCGCTGCATGGCATTCGCGCTTACCCCGCCAAGGCCAACTTCATTGGTCACCATTATAAAAGTTGCACCGGTATTGATTGCAGCTTCTATTTGCCTCTTAATTTCTTTAAATGCATCATCTACTTGTTCACCAAGTTCAAAAAACCAGTTTGTGGCCCATAACGTAAGGCAGTCAAGCAAGACGACATCTGAATCTTGAAATTCATTTTCAGTAATATTTAGCGGACTTTCGATATTCCGCCATTGATTTGCACGTCGTTGCTTATGCTTTTCTACACGATGAAGCATTTCTTCATCATAAACTCGTGCTGTGGCGAGGTAGACAGGACGGGCTGACATACTGAGGGCAAGGCGTTCGGCAAAAACACTTTTCCCTGACCGCTGTCCTCCCGTCACCATTATCAATCTTGATTTTTTCGAATCAATCGTTTTATCCATAGATAATAACCTGAAATGGGGAGTAAGGCACCGATGAGTACGCAAATAAGGTAAAGAATTTTAGAGATCCAACCTGCCCATGATCCGACGTGAAGAGTGTATATCCAACCTTTTAGGTGATTTGCTCTCTCTTTTTCTGAATAAGGTATGATGTCCGTTATCCTTCCAGTCTCACTGTCATAACTATAAGTCTTGTAGGCCTGTTGGTTTCCAAAACCTCCCGCAACCACATCGACCTCACCCTGATAGATACGTATTTCTTCATCAGGATTCACGCTTTTAATACCATTATAGGCTATTTGCCAAGCAGGGAAGTTTTCTGCCGGTGTCTTGTGGAGTGAGGGTTTTGGGGGCTTGCTGTCGAAAGTAGAGTAGAGGGCGACTTTATACCATCCAAATGACCAGCTTAGGCCTGTAAACACGCAAAGCAACAATATGATTGACGTAAGGAAGCCTCCCACGCAGTGGAAATCAAACCAAAAACGATAGCTTCCATGCTTTGTGGAGATGGTAAGTTTTCTCTGCCAAGTCCCTTTTTGCGGCCACCATATCACTAAACCTGACAGCAATATAAATACTGTCGCTATCGACGTTATGCCAATTGCAAGCTTTCCGGTCTTTGCCCCGAAAGCTCCCTCTGCTTTCGATTTGCCGAATAGTCTTCGGTGGGCTGAACTTGCCAATTTGAAAATCTTTGCCCTCTCATATTCTCCGATGACTTTCCCTGTATATTGGTCAACCCATACGGCAGCCATAGCAGGCTTGTCGAGCATGACCTTGTAGGCATGAGAGGCATCAGGATAAGTTGTGACTCCAGTGATTTTTTTATTATGTGGGATTTGCTCACTTACGGATAAAAGAATGGAGTCCATTTCGATGGGCTGACACCCCATGGGCTTGACTTCAGCCTGACCGAAGTGTCCAAAATCGCGTTCAAAAATGAGAACCGCTCCCGATAGACACATCAGTGTAATGATTAGTCCAAATGGGACGGATAGCCATAAGTGTATGGTCTTAAAAAGTTTTCTACTCATAACTAATTATTTTGTTCCAGAAATAATCTTTTAGTCACATTATAACCAAGGCAGGTTTCCTGACTTACTCCATCTCTGGCCGGCCTTCCCTCCTTTTTAGGAAGTGACCCTTATATGGGCAGAGACATCATGGAGATTACAGTAGCTGGAACTGTACCGGAATCACACCGGTTTCCCTCAAGCCGACATTGAGAATGTCGGTTCACCTGATTATGGAGCAAAATTACAAAAAAAAATTGATATGTGAGCTGTTGTCGTGATTAAAAAAATTGGACCTGCGAGTTAACGCGGGTCCATATTGCGGTTTATTATTGCCGATGATATATTTGTATCACTGATAGGATGTCTCGACATTGACAAAGCTTTCCACTGCGGGCGCACCGAATTCGATGGCTCCCATGTCGGAGTTGGAGTTGATGACGAGGTTGTAGATGTAGTGGCATCCCGGTTTCCATTCCTTGAATGCGCTTGTGGATAATGGGAACTTGAGCAGTCCGTCGCCGAAAGTGCTTCCTTCAACGACGTTTTCGGTGGGAGTGTTTTCGTTTGGCCAAAGCTTGGCACCGCTGTCGGCATCATAAATTGAGCACATTACCGCGATATATGTATCGGAGCCGCTGCCGTTGTTGTTCCATACGAGCTGCTGAGGTATCAGATATCTGGATCCCGGCACTGTAGTGGTGCCCATGTCGGTGGCTGTAGAGGTCAATGTGATTCTATCAGCCGGAACCTGGCTCATGTGCATCAGATAAGGAGTCGGAGTATTTTGGTCGGTCCACATTCCTACTGTCTGCTCCGAAGGGGTATCGGCTGTCGACCCGGATGGGAAATGGAAATTGCCCTTTGAGTTGAGGTTTGAAAGCGCCACATTCGTTACCATCACCTTTAGTTCAGGATTTGATGAGCTCATCTTGACTGTGAGTTTTGATAGGGCGTGGCGGAAATTGAATATGACCTGGGCATTCGACAGGCCGGCACCACCTGTAAGGTTGGGGCTAACGGCATATACGATATCTTCAGTGCCATCAGAGGCATCGAAAGGTACACCTGCCAGAGGTGTGTTAGTGCCGAGCCATGAAGCGGGAGCGTATGCATAAAAGTCAACAGCCTTTTTCGATGGCCAGTATTTTACTGGGTCGTAAGTCCAGACGTTAGAAGTACTTTTTGATACGACTACGTTGTCCATGAAAAGGTCTGGAGATGTTCCGTTTCCTGTATAGGCATATACGTTGAATGTCTTGAGATTGCTTGTCGTGATGTCTCCTGCTCGGGAGAATTCGGTGTTGGCGGCAAACCTGATTTCATTCGATTGCTCTTCACTCAGGGAGCGAGGTTCATCGGTTGACGAGCATGCCGATGCGATTATCGCTGCGGATGCGGAGAGAATGTACGCCGAATTTCTGTAGATTTTGTGTGTGTTCATGGCGATTAAATTAAGTTGGTGAAGAAATATGTTTTTTTAAGAATATGTTATTTCGATCAGTTGCCAGCCGTCTACTCCTACTGAGATCCCTACGTCAGGGTCAGTCGGAGTATCCGCTTCCGGAATATCGAGATCTTTTATATTGATGTAAACGTCTTTAGGGTGCTTGCTGTTCATTACCTGATCTGTAACATCGAAAGTTTTAGAATATTTGCCGTGAGATGTCGTAATAATCACGTCAAGGAATATCTTAGGGTCAGGAATGTCGGGATTTCCGAATCCTGTGGCGATGGTCTCAAGTCTGTCTGTCCTGCCTTGTGCAATATGCATTGGTGCTGACATACAGCAAGTGTCAGTGGAGTTGCATTGGATACACAAGCATACCGAACGGGCTAATCCCCTGACTACGGCGTTGGCTGTCTTGATACGTTGTGTCCCGTTTACGGAGTCGATGCCTATGTGATAGACTGTAGACAGGGAATCCGGTCTCATCCGTATCACTTGAGGCGTGTCTTTGGAAGGGAATAATGCTACATCAGATAATGTAGCGGAATATAGCATTCCGGTGGGAGATGTCAATGAGTCGGCTATGCTTCGGGCTTTGGCGGAGAAGAGGTTATAGTTGTCGGTATTTGAGAACTCAATCCCGGGCAAGTCGTTATTGAAAACGAGCACATTGTAGACACCTGATAGGAGCTCGATTTGACCACCCTCACGTCCGGAGATATCAAAGCGCCATGTCTGAGATTTACCATCGGCAGGAAAGAAGATCAATGTCATTCCCTCAGGGTTGGCTTTGGAAGCCTCTTGCCAGTCGAATTCCACTATTACGTTGACATCCTCGCCATCAAACACTATGTCTTTCTCAGCACATGAAACCGCGAGAAAAGTCGCCCAAACCGTGAGTAGGAGGATTGGAACGCGGCGCAGTGTGAATATTCCGGCGTTTTTCATAGTGGACAATAAAGAAAGATTTCTATAAATGAAACAACCATATTGGTGTTAAGTTTATGAAGTAATTTTTGTGATTGTGCGTTAGATTGTGTAAATTTGCGAACCATAAATCTGACAACTACCTATATGATGACTAATCTTTCAGCTAAGATTATTGCGTTTGGCTTTGCTGCGCTTGTGATATCCTCTGATGCTGTTGCAACAGCTCCATTTGATGGAGCCGAATGGATTTCTGTCCAATCCGACAGCCTTCCACTCTATCCTGACTATCTGTCGGTGTTCAGGCTCGGTTTTAACGTTGATAAGCAGCCTGAAGACACTGTCTCTGTCCTCTTTGGAGTGGATGATCCGCGTCTGATGAATGCTGATAAGAATGTCTACGGACTTGTAAACAAGCTTGGTGAGTCGTATATGCGGCTCAGTGTAGAAGGTGATTCTATAAAACTATATCGTAGCGGATATCATCCTCAGGATAACCCTTCGATTGCTTTTGCGGTGTTTCCGGTAGATAATTTCCGTCATTCCGGCGACAGTATTGAAGTGGCTGTAAATTACGGACATCTTGATGTCTTCGTCAATGGCAAGAAAGTTGGATACAAAGGTGTAAATCCTCTTGGAAATGGGGGTGACTATATAGCTTTTCCCGTGCTTGGAGGAGTGGTTGTGGAGATTCCGGAAGGTTCAATGGCTACGGTCGGTGATATCACTGTCAGTAACTTCCGTGATCCGCGGAATCCTATAGCGCGACTTTATGTTAGGGGGCAAGAGTCAAGAGTTAAGGGGCAAGAGTCAAGAGGCAAGGGTCAAGGGTCAAGAGTTAAGGGGCATGGATTGACTCGGATGGGAGTGCCGGTTAGGTCGATGCCGGAGATGCGTAGTGTGATATCGGTAGATGCTCGGAAGACGATGAGGAAGGCTACCGCAAATGCCACTGCCATGGGAATATATGACCTGTATGTAGACGGAAAGAGAGTCAACGATGAGTATTATCTTCCAGGCTCCACCCAATACAACAAGACCCATCTTTACCATGAGTTTGACTTGACCGATGTGCTGAAACCTGGTGATAATGAGATACGCGTCAGGCTTGGTGAGGGATGGTGGAGCGGACCGTCGACGTTCGTCGGGGAAAATTGGAATTTCTTTGGAGACCGGCAGGCATTCCTTGCTGATATAACTGTGGAATATACAGATGGAACGGAAGACCGCTTCGTCACATCGCCTGAGACATGGGAGTATTCAGTGGATGGCCCGATGGTAGTAGGCAGTTTCTTTCAGGGTGAGGTCTATGATTCCCGACGGGACGACATGGAGCGGCAGCAGTCTCAGCTTGCAAAGGAGCGTATTTGGACTAAGGCTGTAGCGTTGCCTTTTGATGAGACTGTGGCTCCCGTGGCAGGTGGATGGGCGGATGGTAGACTCCGGTCGTCTTTCGGCGATCGAGTGCTGGCGGTGGATACTTTGGCAGCTGTCTCTATGTCGGAGCCGCGCCCCGGTGTATATGTCTATGATATGGGGCAGAATATGGCAGCTGTGCCGTATTTGTCATTCGAAGGGTTGGAGAGAGGTCAGGAAGTGACGGTAAGGCACGGGGAGGTGCTTTATCCCGATATGCCCCAGTACGCATCTAACGCTGGAATGGTGATGACCGAGAATCTGCGGGCTGCTATGTGTGCAGACAAATACATCGCCTCCGGTGATCGCAACGAGATTTTTTCGCCGCGTCATACGCTCCATGGCTACCGCTATCTTGAACTGATAGGGCTTAACGCGCCGCTTCCGTTGGAGGCAGTGAGGAGTATCCCGGTAAGTTCCGTTCATGGATTCAAGGCTCATTTCGAATGTTCTGATTCTCTCATAAACCGACTTTGGGAGAATGTAAAATGGTCGACAATGAGCAATTTTGTATCGATTCCAACCGATTGTCCGCAACGCAACGAACGTCTCGGGTGGATGGGAGATATATCGGTTTTCTCACCTACTGCCACAAAGATAGCAGATGTGTCTCCGCTGCTGAGGCAGTACCTGCAGTCGGTACGTGATTGCCAGGCTGAAAACGGCAGGTTCCCGGATGTGGCACCTACAGGTGTGGGATTCGGGGGCTTCCTGTGGGGCTCGGCTGGCATAACGGTGCCATGGGAGTATTACCGTCAGTATGGTGACACCACGGTGCTCGCGGAGCATTATCCCGCGATGAAGAAATATATAGATTACATCTTCAGGGAGACTGTAGAACCCTCTACCGGTGTGCTTGTGCAGAACAGGGAGTGGGGGGATCTTGGCGATTGGCTGAGCCCGGAATATGAGCGCAATGATAAGTCACTGCTATGGGAGTGCTATCTGATATATGACCTTAGTATCATGCGTGATGTGGCTGATATATTGGGGTTTTCGGAGGATTCTGCCCGCTTCGCGGATCTTATTTCGGAAAGGAAACGTTTCTTTAGGGAGACATATATTGATCCTGCTACTGAGAAAACCCGTTGGTCGGCCTTCGATCCTGGGAAAGTCGGTCAAATTGTAGATACCCAGAGTTCCTATGCGTTGCCTTTGGCGATGGGGATATATGATTCACCCAAGTTCCGGGATAATTTTGTTGCTTCCATCGAGAGGGAGAACAGAGCGGATGACGGCACTGTGTGTCCTCCATATTCACTGATGACCGGGTTTATCGGTACGGCATGGATAATGGAGGCACTGTCGCAGATTGACCGGAATGATGTGGCATATTCATTGCTTACGTCCACTAATTATCCATCATGGCTATATCCTGTCACGCAAGGGGCGACGACAGTCTGGGAGCGCCTTAATTCCTACACTGACAAGGATGGCTTTGGAAGCAACAATAGCATGAATTCCTTCAATCACTATTCCTTCGGATCGGTAGCGAACTGGCTGCTGACGCGATGCTTAGGCATCACAGTCAGCCCGGAGGGGGAAGTGACGGTAAACCCGACGCCGGATCCTACCGGCCGTATTAAGTACGCCCGCGGCTGGATCGACACGCCTCGCGGTCGAGTCGAATCCTCGTGGGGAGAGTGAGACTTGGATAAAAAAAAGCCTGCATCGAAGTTCCATCTCCGATGCAGGCTTTGATATGATGCCCCGTCACCTATGGCGGGGAGAGCATAGGGCGGCGAATTCGGTCATGTCGCGGCCGTCTAGGTCGATACTCTGTGTCGATGCGTCAGGGGTTATTCCCATATACGCAATGCGGGATGCTGGCGCATGGCGTCAGTGGTCCATCAGGGCTCAGGCCTGGCGGATGTCCAGCAACTGCATTGGTCGATGCATTGATATCCGGCAATTTGTCTTGTGTGGGAACCCTTCGGGCTAAAGTCGCAAGCGACTTACATGGGAGACAAACCTTTCTCATTAGAGAAAAGCCGGTTTTGTGGCAAGATGTCATTGTGCTCTTTCTATGGCTCGGAGAGCCGTTTTCATCGTTGTCAACGTTTTCGTCGTTTTCAGCGATTGTTACGACAGTGCTGGCGATAGCGCGGTGTGGTCCATCAGGGCTCAGGCCACCGTGAGGAAACCTCTGTTTCCGAATGCAAAGTTAATATGGTTTTT
>JAIDTO010000212.1 GCA_029060625.1 Muribaculaceae bacterium
CGTTGCCAACAGGGAGCAGACATTTTATAGTGAATACCATTGTCTCACTGCCTGAAGAAACCTCAACCTTGACAGTTCCAACTTCTGTAGGTCCTTCCTCTTTAGAATAAGCATATACCTCCCTATGAATCTGAAGATCGGCAGGTTCATTAGTGATGGTTCCGTTGTTTGTCAATGTTTTTCCCGGAGAAACCATGGCGCATGAAGATGGCCAGCAAATGGTGACGCCATCGGCGTTTTCATCAGGAGTCACGGAAACTGATAATGCAGTGCTTCCCCCTGTGGAAACAGCATCCAAATGAGGATTCCAAGTATAAACTGCCATATATTCACCACCTTCGCTGAAATCTTCGAATTCACACGGCAACTCAATCACATCGTTGTTCGAAACCGGATTTCCATTGGATGTCACCTTAAATGACTGCGCAAGCGCAACATTAGCCATCATAGCTAACGCAAATACTAATGCAGACTTTTTTGAGTACAATCTAATCATAAATAAAAAATTTAAATAATATCATACCAAATTATGTAGTTCTATTTCCAAGAATTAACTTATATTGTCATTGAATAGACACAAAACGCTCTATCTCTATAAGGATATATCTTTGAATAGCTACATACCATGTGCAAAATTACAAAAAAAACTTTATATTGCAAAATAAACTTTCATTAACTGTAAATCCTATCCGTAATATCGTAATTTGCAGAAGTGATAAGAATTTATTAACTTTGCTGAAAATTCATACCCAAGAAATATCATGAAAAGATTTGTAAAATTTGGATTGAATCTATCCTTGGCACTTGGAGCGCTCGGATCCGGTTCAATCACTGCCGGCAATCCTGTTGAGATGCTGGCATTCTCTATGCCAGACGGCAACGGTGGACTTAAACTTGCCACCCGCTCCGACTCAGGAAAAGAGTGGCGCACAATCGGAAATTTCCACTCATTTCTCGGTTCCGACTATGGAGCATGGGGTAGCGGAAAGAAAATGCACAACGTCAGGATAGCACAGGATGATAAAGGCACTTTCTGGGTTGTATTCAACCCGGACAAAAATGGTGAAGTAGCTGCATATACATTCTCTGAAAATTTTGAGAACTGGAAACCGCAGGAATACCGCCGTTCTGACTCCAACTACATGTCGGAATTGCCACCGTCCGTTCAGTTTGCCGAGCTCACTGAAGAGACTGTACAGGGTCAGCAAGTGAAAGGAACCGTGATAACCGTTGACTCAGACCTCATAGGTCAACTAAACGGATATATCCACTACCGCGCGACCCTTGACAACCGAAACGATGAGCGTACCGACCAGGACACTTGGCGCTTTAAGGATCTGAAACCACTCAAGGCAACCGTCACTCTCGACAATGCAAACTCCAAACAAATCAGCGACAATTTCATAGGTATCTTTTTTGAAGACATCAACTACGGAGCAGACGGAGGCCTCTACGCCGAACTCATACAGAACCGTGATTTCGAATACTCCGACAAGGACCGCCATGAGTGGACTCCAACCTCTTACTGGGAGTCCTCAGACATGAACCTTAGTATTTCTACCGTCGACCCCATACATGCCAACAACAGCCACTATGCTGTATGCAAGACGGCAAACAAGCCTGGAATCTTGTCAAACAAAGGATTCGATGGAATAGTACTTAAGAAAGGAGACAAATATCTATTTAATCTTTTCGCCCGCTCATCTTCAAAGACTTCCCTGAAAGTGAGTCTTGCAGACAAAACAGGAAAGATTCTTGCACAGGGAAAAGTGAATGTCCCCGACGGCAACGAGTGGACTAAACTCGACGCGACTCTGACAGCTAAAGCAGACTGCAACGATGCGATGCTCAAGATTGAGGTTCCTGCCAAGAGCGAAGTAAGTCTCGATATGGTTTCACTCTTCCCGGAAAAGACCTTTAAGGGACGTAAAAATGGTCTTCGCGAAGACTTGGCGCAGACTCTCGCCGATCTTCAACCTAAATTCATGCGTTTCCCCGGAGGATGCGTCAGCCACGGCAACGGAATCGATAACATCTATGATTGGAAAGGGACTGTTGGTCCTCTTGAAGCCCGCAAGCCTCTCCCCAATCTTTGGGGCTACCATCAGACCCGCGGACTCGGCTTCTACGAGTACTTCCTGTTTTGTGAGGACCTCGGAATGGAACCGCTGCCGGTGCTGGCAGCCGGAGTACCATGCCAGAATTCCTCCCGCCCTTCCCATTACAGCCACGATAACCTGACCTCCAACGGACAACAGTGTGGCATTCCTATGGAAGATATGCCTGCTTATATCCAAGACATTCTTGATCTCGTGGAGTATGCCAATGGTCCTGCTGATTCCAAATGGGGTAAGGTGCGCGCGGAAGCGGGCCATCCTGAACCGTTCAATATGAAATACCTTGGCATTGGCAACGAAGACCTGATAAGCGAGGCGTTTAAGGAACGCTTCAAAATGATACGCGACGCTGTCAACGCCAAATATCCCGATATCACGGTCGTAGGCACGGTAGGTCCATTCTTCGAGGGTTCTGACTATGAGGAAGGTTGGGACTTTGCAAAGAAAGAAAACGTTGAGATAGTAGACGAGCACTATTACGTCGCTCCCGGATGGTATATCAACAACCGCGATTACTATGACAACTACGACCGTAAAGGACCGAAGGTATATCTCGGTGAATACGCTTCCCACTACCCCGGACGCGAGTCAAACCTTGAATGTGCACTCTCCATCGGACTCTATCTGACGGATGTGGAGCGTAACGCTGATGTTGTCACTATGACATCGTATGCTCCGCTTCTATCGAAAAAAGGGCGTACTCAGTGGCGACCGGATCTGATTTATTTCGACAATGAAAGTATTTCAGTTTCACCTGACTATTATGTACAGCAGATGTACGGTGCCAATCCCGGAACCAAATATATACCGGCGACAATAGAACTCCAGGAAAAATGCTGTGGTAAATGCGGCAAGACTCCTAAGTCTGTCAATAATGACGATGTCACCAACCGTTTCGGAGTCTCAACCGTAATTGATGAGAAGACCGGCGACACAATTGTGAGGATTGCAAATATGCTTCCCGTAGGTATTGAGGTTGACCTTAAGGAATATCCTACCGGAAAAGCAGAGTTTACTACTCTTGCAGGTAATCCTCGCGACATAGATGTGAAACCCGCCACATCTACAATTGAACTTGACGGCGATGTGGAGGTAGCTCCTTATTCATTCTCGACTTTGAGAATCTTAAAAAACAATTAATCTTGTAGGGGCGCACGGCTCGTGCGTCCTAATAATCAAAATTATCCATGAAGAAACTAAGCACATTTATTCTGCTTGCAACCGCCCTTATCTTCGGAACTGCATGCAAATCAAAGACCCAAGAGCAGACAGATACTAAAGAGGGAAAAAGTCTCGTACTATATTATTCACAGACTGGAGCGACCAAAGCCGTAGCTGAAGAATTACAGAATCAACTTGGTTGCGACATCGATTCAATCGTAGCAGTTAATCCATACGACGGAGACTACGGACAGACTATTTCCCGCTGGATGCAAGAAAAGAATGATAGCGTGAAAGTTGAAGTCAAACCTCTTTCTGTAAACCTTGACGAATATGACACTATATTCCTTGGATTCCCGATTTGGGGTGGAACATACGCTCTTCCCATGGCTTCTTTCCTGAGTGACAATAAACTTGATGGAAAGAAGGTAGTGACATTCGCCACTTTCGGCAGCGGCGGAATAGAAAAATCAACCCTTGACGTAGCGGTTGCTCTCCCCGGAGCTGATGTAACAGAGGGATACGGTGTAAGAAATGCCCGGGTGGCCAAGGCTCCGCAAGAGATCAAGAGATTTCTTATCGAGAATGGTTATGTAGAAGGTGAAATTGAAGCTTTGCCTTCATTCCCAGAGCCCTCTGAAGTCTCAGAGGAAGAAGCAGCCATCTTCCATGCAGCATGCGACAACTATCAGTTTCCACTCGGAAATCCCGTATCGGTAGCTTCGCGCAAGACTCCTGAAGGCACAGAATATGAATATGGAGTGAAATCCACAACGCCCGATGGCTCCGAATCAAACGCCATCATCTACGTGATAGCTCCAGAAGGCTCAACCCCGGAATTCACAAGAGTCGTCAGAGAATAACTCTTTATAACTCCAAGCATTAAGAATCCCGGGATTCTCTTATTTGAATCCCGGGATTCTTATCATTCAATATTTCCTGTGATCGTAATTGGTATGGAGACAACCTGAAAGCTGTGGTCGAGGGCACGGGATTTCTGAAGCCAGTTGCGGAAATTTTCTGCGGAAAGGGTCTTCAAGGAGAGTTCCTGACCGTTTGATTTGTCGATAGGCTTGATGAAATCGTTTTGGGAAAAGACCACATATAGCATGTTGCGCTCGATCTCCTTGTCTGTAGTCAGCTGATATTTTTCTTCATCGCCATCGTTTGATGTAAAGAAAAGGTGACGAACCCCGGGTGATACAGGAGTACAAGTAGCTGTTTGCGCATAGTATGGAAGCATACAGAACATATTTCCGGCTTCGTCTTCAAGATAGACTGCTATTGCGCCTTTCGCCGGTGTGGTGAAAGCAAGGTAGCAGTTGTCGCCCGATTTGAATGTAGAGGATTCATAAGCATCTGTTGTGCCGTTGCAGAGAAGTCGCACGTCGAGTTCAGCTTTTGGAGCGGTAATTTCCCTTGCGATACCCTTCACTTCGCAACGAATAGCGAAGTTGCCATTTTCGATAAAAGGCTCGAAAGTCGGTTCTCCGATAGTCGACACCCACTCCCCTTTCACGAGAGAGGAGGCAGAAGACCAGAAATCGGAATTCTCGTTTCCATTAGAAGACCTCAAATCAATCCGGCTATGCTGAGTCATCACTGTCCCGAACTCATCGGCTATCGCCTGAATCCTTGCCCTCTCAAACGCAATCTGCTCCGCCTTATCCCGAGCTATATTATATGGTATGTAGTACGTATATGTGCCGCTTACCTCCTTTTCCTTGACTGTAGTAGCACTTAGAACAGATTGACAAAAGAACTCCAGACAAAGGACTAAACTTTTAAATCTCATGAGTATTCAACAAAGATTTACAAAGCAGTTATAATTAACTGTTTTGTGATATTATCAATCATCTGATACATTTATCAAATCTAAAATGTTAGCGACATTTATCGTGATATCGTCGATAATAAAACTTTTTGAATCAGTCTCAGAAGATACATTCACACAGCAATTAAGTTTAAGTTGATATTTATCCTTTTTAAGCACAGAGAACGCAAACAAATATTCATTCGGTTTACAATCATAATTACCGAGATTATTATATGGGTAAGTCTCATATTGGTCATTGAATAGAGCTTTTTCAACATTATCACTGTCTGATATAGAAATCGCTTTCAAGCTTACCATCTTATTACATTCACTAAAATAATGGAAATTGGCATAGTTTTCAATCTTAACATTAGATGGCATATTAACTCTCACTATAGTAAAATATTCATAGTCGGAATCATCCCAATTATATCTAAAGATTTTTGCTTTATAATCCATAAGAGTACACGTAACTTCTGATATGGATGCTTCTTCTTGTAGTGTAGCACTATCTATGGGATTCTCGATTCGTATTGTCACTTCTTTACTCTCATCCCAATACGGAAACCAATCATCATATTTGCAATATAAGTCTAATGCACTTACGATCTCAAAGTAATACTTTTTGCTTTCAGACATATCTATGGTAACACATCCATAATGACCATGATCGCCAATCGGATCGTCATTTATCCATATGTTATATGATTTAAAATCTTTCATATCTGGAGTTGTTGATACTCGCAATTGGGTAGCAGAACCACTCCTCTTTATAAAATCAATATCTTCAGGCAGTGTAAGTTTTATTTGCGCATAACCAAAAGCATAATGAGTTACCTCTAATGTCGTATTATTTTTTAATATTGTGCTTAATATACTCATATAATCCGCATTCGGATCATTCGGGTCATTAGGATCGCTCGGAAGTGTCTTGAAAGAAAAACCCGAATTATACAAAAAGTCTGACGCCGTATCCGGCCCATTTAATGTTGAGTTTACATTTACAACAGGATAATAAGTTGTATTAGGTTTTAAATTACTGAAAAGTTTCTTGACTTGGAATTCATCTGATTCATCGTAGTCACATTCTCCCTCAATAAGATCTTCACGTCCCATTGAGAATGCTTCATCAGCTCTATTTTCTGTTAAATATAGACCATAATAATCTATTTCGTAAAAAAAGTTATCGTTCTTAGGCAAGGAAGCACTTATAACAGCCATCGTAGAAGATACAGCGGAAACTGAGAAGTCACATTCCGCTTTCCCTGCAACATATGGGCCCTCTTGTGCACAAGCTGCCATAATACCCAGAACCATTAAGAGTAATATATTTTTTGTATTCATCGAAATTATTTAAACATTATTGAATTTTCAGAATCTATATCCGACAACACATCCAACCATTCCATAGACATTAGTGCCCAAACCATTCTTGCCATAGCTATTAAATATAGCCTGACCATCAAAAACAGCCTCAACATAGAAATGAGTAGTGATATTGATACCTAATCCTAAAGAATAAGCTGCTCCATATCTTTCTCCTCCATCAACATATCCAAATTTAACATAATTCAAATTCGGAAGTAACACCTCATTAGAATGTGCAATTCCTCCATTGACCACAATAGCACCACCGACATTAAAATGTGTGTAAAGGCTATAATTTCGCCATATTTCTGGAGAGGTGTATCTAAAACCAACTGGCAGACATCGTCCCACCAAAGCATTAATGGGATTATTCAATGGTATAGTAGCCTCGGCTTTGAACTCGTAAGCCCAATGATTATTCATTCGAGCCCTTGCTCCTAAACCAAAGTCTGCTGCTGCTCCCGACAGACATTTATAATACATTACATTATCTGTGATGGAGAAACTATTTCGAGGCGTATTGCCTATCAATCCTCCAATACCTGCCTCAAGAAAGAAGCCGCTTCTGTTGGCATTCTGTGCCGTGGCAATCCCGGATGTCAGGATTGCCACAAGTATAAGTAAGACATATCTTTTCATATGATATAGTTGTGATATTGATTATTCAGTTAGTTTCCAGGAATCCCATTCCGCTGAAGCACCGTTTGAGACAGTAAATGTCGGTGTCTGTTCCTTGCGGTTGACAATCGATGAGTTTCGGGATACTTCTTTTGTGATATATTCCTTAAGATCGGAAAGGGTCACGTTTCCTTTTGTCTCTTGCAGCCGCTTAAGCAGATAGTAAGTAAACATTCCATGTCCTTTGTCATGATATGGGAGAGCAGTCTGTTCATCGCTCGTAGCAGAAAGCACCGCTACCTTACCGGTCAGTCCCTGTTTCTTTGGTACACGTGCTATGGCTCGTGCATCTGCCATCACCATCTTGTTCTCACGTGTGCCGCCACTGAAGCAGGCATCAAGAAACACTATGGCTGACTGAAGCTTCATGCTCCCAAGCTCCTGATAGATAGATGCCAGAGGAATACATACGTCCTTATTGATTCGCCCTGCGTCTACCGGAATGAGGTAAGGGTCAAGGGTTGCGTCATCAGGTGCTCCATGACCTGCATAGTAAACAATCACCTTCATATCATCACCGGCGAAGTCATTGATAAGTCGGAGATCACCGAAAGCCTCCCGCATCGAACCGTATGATGCATCCTTATATAGGAGAACATTCTTTTCCGGTATACCAAGTGTGCGATGGCAGTAACGGGCAAAAGCCTCCCCATCATTGATGGCAAAAGGAACATTCGCAAGTTTACCGTAGTTCTCGTTGGCGATGATTAATGCAAATGTGTTCTTGTTGTCCTTGCCGGTGAATGGGATATCGGTATCCACATCGGAAGGTTCCACTTTAGCATACTCACTTTTATTAGCAACGTTAGTTCCTGAGGCATTGCCATATTTTGCAGCCATTTCCTCCTTGCGATCCCAATAATTCTTGACCGCTGCACGGTTAAGGCTATATTTGTTGAAAGTGTCAGTATTGATGAATTCAGGAAGACCTGAAAGATTAGCGAGTATCCGGCATTCATCGAAAGCCTTGTCGCCTACAGATTCCAGACCTTGGGCAAGACGGGCTGTAACCAGATTGCTACATTTTGCGAATGTCTCATTCCCAATCCGCTTTAGGCTTATAGGAAGATCCAGCTCTATAAGTGAGGTGCAGTTATAGAAAGCTCTGTCTGAGATATCTTCGACCCCATAAGGAATATGGATATCGGATAGATTCTGACATCCCTGAAAAGCATTCTTGCCTATGGATTTCAATGAGGATGGAAGAGAGATATAGGTTAAATCATCACAGGATTGAAAAGCGCTGTTACCAATAGACTCCAACGTGTTTGGAAGTTCAACCTCCTTAAGGTTTTTGCTTCCATAGCAAAGATTATCGCCTATGGAGGTCACTCCTTCCTCCACAACCAATTTCTTGACATCCGGATGATACCACGGTCGGTCCTTGCCGAAATTCTTCATCGGGCCATTGCCCGAAATAGTTAGAACTCCTTTCTTCAGTTCCCACTTGATGCCTTTGCCGGCACTGCCGTTGGCGGCCATAAGCGCAGTCACAAAGCAGATAAGTAATGTGATTGAAACAGCCAGTCGTTTCATAATGCGTTCTCCAGGTCCTTAGACTCTACGGATGGACCTTCTAAAAACGAAAAAAAGCGTGAAGAGTCTGTATCTGTTGCTCGTCCCACGCCTTGAGGCTCTGGCATGCCCTCCACAATAGAACGAGCAACGGCAGA
>JAIDTO010000213.1 GCA_029060625.1 Muribaculaceae bacterium
GAGATAGGGGCAGGGCAAGGACTTCTTACCGAAACATGGAGAAGAATACTGCACCCTTTAAAAACCACTTTTGTTGATCTGCTTCCAATGCCCCAATTTGGAGTCTCTGAAAATGATGAATATGTCGTGGCAGATGCCGAAGAGTGGCTAAGAAACTCCTCCGCTAAATATGACGTGATACTCAGTGCATCCACGATCCAATGGTTTGCCGACCCTGTAGGTTTCATCCGTACAGTAAAGGGGCATCTTAATCCCGGTGGCTTTGCTGTGATTTCCACCTTCTCAAAAGGCAATCTCCACGAACTTGATTCGATTCGTCCATGCCCTCTCATCTACCACACCGCAGAAGAATATAAGGATGTCACCGGCATTGAGGTTGAAGAGTGGGACCGCACCCTCACATTCTCCTCTCCAAGAGAAATGCTGATGCATCTCCGCCATACTGGAGTTTCGCCTCGCCGGTCAACATCTTCGAAGCCTCTTACGGCTCTTCCTACTGAATTGACTTACCGCCCCCTCATCCTGATTATCGGAGCCTCTCCCATCCATTAGAAAACCACAAAGTCTTAGGACGCACGGCTCGTGCGTACAGACGATGTTATCTGCTTTATCGTTTGATAATCCATCAAATTACCATTGACTTTGTAGGGACGCACGGCTCGTGCGTCCAGATACATTGTTCAATGGTTCAATTAAAAAAGGACGCACGAGCCGTGCGTCCCTGCAAAGAGGATAATGTACTGAAAAATACTGATGTGGTACGTAGTATTTTTTGAGTGCGGCGGCTTTGGTTTTAGATTGAGTTCATTTCCGTGAAGAGAGAGGTGGGGAAGTGGTCGGCAAGAAATTTTTTCAGATATTCGATGGTGTCAGCGCAGATGATCGGGTCTTTGTCGAAGTGGTGGTTGTAGATTACTTCTGCCAATCCTATGCCATATTGCTTAATGGCATACAGAGTCAAAAGGGTGTGGTTGATGGAGCCTAATTGCCCGTTGGTCACAACTATTGTTGGTAGGTTATGGTCTTTAATATAGTCGATGGTCAGGTATTCTCCTTTCAATGGCACCATGATGCCTCCGGCTCCTTCGATGAGCACCACATCGTAGCGTGACTCGAGAATCTCTGTCGCTTTCCGGATCTTTTCGAAGTCAATGGGTCTTTGGTCAATCTTTGCTGCGAGGTCAGGAGAGCATGGATAGGTGAAAATCTCAGGGGCAGTAATCATTTCCAAGTCTTCCTGCGTCTTGGCGATTCCAATAATCTTACGGTGAACATCTATATCCTCGCTATAGCCGACATTGCCGGTTTGGATGAATTTTTGTGTAATGACACTTTTCCCTTCATCCATATATCGACGTGCAAGCCATCCTGTGGCCCAGCTTTTGCCCACGTCCGTTCCTATTCCGGTGATGAAATATTTCATATTTCTTATAGAAATGCATAATTCATAATTCATAATGCATAATGGTTGTCTCCACGGTTCAGTGGTTATCCATTGTCTGATAATTATGCATTATGCATTATGAATTATGCATTAAAAAATTAGTAAGCGAACATCGGATAGTCGTTCATAAGTTCGTTGACTTCCTGACGCACCTTCGCAATCTCTTCCTCGTTATCTGCGTTGGTGAGAACGCGGTCGATAAGCTCTGCTATCTTCACCATCAGGTCTTCCTTCGCTCCACGGGTTGTGATGGCAGCTGTGCCGAAGCGAAGTCCCGATGTCAGGAACGGACTGCGGCTATCATAAGGCACCATATTCTTGTTAGCTGTGATGTCTGCCTCTACGAGAACTCGCTCTGCTTTCTTGCCGCTCATATCGGGGAACTTAGTGCGGAGGTCTACGAGCATGCAGTGGTTGTCTGTGCCATCAGATATGATCTTATAGCCGCGCTTTGAAAGTTCCTCTGCAAGCACCTTGGCATTCTTCTGCACCTGAAGTGCATACTCCTTCCATTCAGGCTGAAGGGCCTCACCGAATGCCACAGCCTTTGCTGCTATGACGTGCTCGAGAGGACCACCCTGCACTCCCGGGAAGACAGCACTGTCGAGAAGTGCCGACATCTTCTTGATCTCACCTTTAGGAGTCTTCTTCCCCCAAGGATTATCAAAGTCCTTACCCATAAGGATCATGCCTCCACGTGGACCACGAAGCGTCTTGTGGGTAGTAGTGGTGACGATGTGCGCATGCTTCACCGGGTTTTCAAGGAGTCCGGCAGCGATAAGACCGGCAGGGTGTGCCATATCCACCATGAAGATGGCACCAATCTCGTCGGCGAGCTTGCGGATGCGGGCATAATCCCATTCGCGGCTATAGGCGCTTGCTCCGGCGATGATGAGCTTCGGACGCTCTGCACGGGCTTTCTCCTCCATCTCCTCATAGTTGACGCGGCCATCCTCTTCCTTTACGGTATAGCTGATGGGTTCAAACACGAGTCCTGAGAAATTGACCGGGCTACCATGGCTAAGGTGACCGCCATGGCTGAGGTCCATTCCCATAAATTTATCACCCGGCTGCAGGCAAGCCATAAACACTGCCATATTAGCCTGAGCTCCTGAATGGGGCTGGACGTTGACCCACTCAGCATCGAATAGCTTCTTGGCGCGTTCGATTGCCACGTTCTCTGCCTCGTCTACTATCTGGCAACCGCCATAGTAGCGTTTGCCTGGATAACCTTCAGCATACTTGTTGGTGAGGCAGCTTCCCATTGCGCGCATCACTTCATCGCTGACGAAGTTTTCGCTTGCTATAAGCTCTATGCCGCGACGCTGGCGAAGATGCTCACGATCGATTATATCGAATATTTCGTTGTCTCTTTTCATAGCTATTTTATAATAAAATAATCGTAAAACGTAAAACGTCCAACTTACAACGCAAAACGCATTACGCGCCGAAGTTGTCGTAGTGGATAGATTCCGGTTCTACACCGAGATCGTAGAGCATCTTGTTGACTGAGTTGCTCATCGGACCGGGGCCGCACATGTAGTATTCAATCTCTTCGGGTGCGTCATGGTCTTTCAGGTAAGTGTCATACATCACTTGGTGTACGAATCCAGGGGTGTACTTCACTCCAGCCTTATCAGCTGCGGGATCCGGACGGTCGAGTGCAAGGTGGAAGTGGAAATTGGGGAATTCCTTCTCAAGCTGCAGGAAATCGTCGAGATAGAACACCTCGTTGAGAGCGCGAGCGCCATAGAAGTAGTCCATCTTGCGGTCAGTAGTCTTCAGTGTCTTTGTGAGCCACATGATCTGCGCACGCAGAGGAGCCATACCGGCACCACCACCTACCCATATCATCTCCTTGTCGGAGTCTACGATAGGATGGAAATCTCCGTAAGGACCTGACATCATTACCTTGTCGCCCGGCTTCAGCGTGAAAATGTAGCTGGATGCTATGCCCGGGGGCACATCCATGAAGCCAACCTGTGGTTTCGGTTTGAATGGGGGAGTGGCAATACGCACTGTAAGCATTATGCGGTCTCCTTCCTCAGGATAATTAGCCATTGAATATGCTCTTACTGTCTCCTCATCGTTGGTGCACTTGAGCGTAAAGAGTCCGAATTGTTCCCAAGAGGGTAAGTATTCCGGACCGATAAGAGCCTTATCTATATCCTTATCATATTCCATGGAGAATTTCGGGATACGGATCTGCGCGTAGCTGCCGGGGATGAAGTTCATGTGTTCGCCCGGAGGGAGCGCCACGATAAATTCCTTGATGAATGTAGCCACATTGCGGTTGCTTATCACCGTGCATTCCCATTCTTTCACGTCGAGGGCAGCTTCGCTTACACGGATCTCCATATCATTCTTCACTTTCACCTGGCAACCAAGACGCCAGTTGTCTTTTATCTCCTTGCGAGTGAAATGCACAGCCTCAGTGGGCAGCATTTCGCCACCACCACTCTCTACCTGACATTTGCACTGGCCGCATGATCCTTTTCCGCCGCAAGCGGATGATAGATGCACTCCGGCATCATTGAGTGTCATAAGGAGCGATTTGCCGCTTTTTGCTATCAAGGCTTTCTGCCCGTTGTTGATGCTGATGGTCACGTCGCCACTCTTCACAAGACTATTCTTGGCAAGGAGCAGTATGCCTACAAGCACAAGCACAATCACTAAGAATATAAGGGCGGCCGCTATTACACTATGCCAAACAATCATAATACTATAATTAATAAATATTTAAACATTTAAACCTTTTAAACTTCAACTTTCGCATGCGAAAGTTGAAGTTAAAGTTTAATACCGAGGAAGCTCATGAATGCGATGCCCATGAGGCCTGTGATGATGAATGTGATGCCGGTGCCACGCAATGGGGCGGGAATCACCTGCTCGTTGAGCCTTTCGCGGATTGCAGCCAATGCCACGATTGCAAGAAGCCATCCTATACCGGAGCCAATGCCATATACAGTGGCGGTCCAAGCATTTGAGAATTCACGCTGCTGCATGAAGAGCACACCGCCAAGAATAGCACAGTTCACGGCAATCAGCGGAAGGAAGATGCCAAGGCTTGCATACAGCGACGGGGAATACTTCTCGATCACCATCTCGAGGATCTGCACCAAAGCCGCGATCACGGCAATAAACATGATGAGCCCAAGGAAGCTGAGGTCAGTCTCAGCATATTCCTGTCCAAGCCATGAGAGCGATCCGGGCTTAAGGATGAACTCATTGATACACCAGCACACAGGAAGAGCAATGGTGAGGACGAATGTCACAGCCACTCCAAGTCCGAATGCTGTCTTGACGTTTTTCGACACTGCCAGGAAGCTACACATTCCAAGGAAGTAGGCGAATATCATGTTGTCGATAAAAATCGACCGAATAAACAAATTAAGATTTTCCATAACTTCAGTTTCTTTTCGTTTTCAGGTCATCGAAATTTTATTATTTCGCCTTTCTGTTGTGAACCCATATGATGCATGCCACAGTTATCAAAGCCATTGGCGGGAGAATCATCATACCGTTGTTCTGGTAGCCAAGGTCATATAGTGCCTGAGGTATCACCTGGAATCCCCACAGAGTGCCGCTGCCGAGAAGCTCACGGAAGAATGCCACTATTACGAGAATCATGCCATATCCAAGGGCGTTTCCGACACCGTCGAGAAATGCATTGAATGGAGTGTTGTTGAGAGCGAATGCCTCAAGGCGACCCATAATGATACAGTTGGTGATGATAAGGCCGATGAAGACCGAAAGTTGCTTGCTGACCTCATAGTTCCATGCCTTAAGCACTTGATCCACTATCACCACAAGAGCAGCTACCACTACGAGTTGCACTATGATTCGAATTGAAGTGGGGATTGTGTTTCGCATTATTGATATGATGACATTAGAGAGGGCGAGCACGGCAAGCACAGAAATCGTCATGACCACTGCCGGCTGCAGTTTTGCTGTCACCGCGAGGGCAGAGCATATGCCGAGAATCTGGACAATCACGGGATTGTCATTGCTCAGAGGATTGATGAGAGGTTCGAGTCTTTTTCTGATATTTCCCATAATTATTCTTTATTAGATTCTTTTTCAAGGTTTTTGAAAAATGCGGTGTAAGGTTCGAGAGATGTGAAGAGCATTTTCTGTACGCCCTGGCTTGTGATGGTGCCACCACTGACGGCATTCACGTAAGCTCTTCCTGCCGGTTCCTGTCCTTTTTTCACTACAAGCACCGATTCGAATTGCCCGTGGCTGCCGAAGATGGATTTTCCCTCAAATTGGCTGCTGAATGCAGGGCGTTCAATCTCGGCACCCAGGCCCGGAGTCTCACCCTGATGGCTGAAGTAAGCTCCGTAGATGGTCTTTCCGTCAGCATTCATGGCTATATAGCCCCAGATGGGTCCCCAAAGGCCTGCGCCGGCTACAGGGACGATATATTTCTCTCCCTTGTCAGTAGAGCATACAAATACCGGGAGAACTCTTTCGTCAGCTGGTTTTTTGACTTCAGTTGCCATATCAATATTGAGTGCATCAGCACCCTCGATCTTCGAGCCTTTGCTGTCCACACAATAGCTGTTCTTGATGTGAGAGCTGTAAAGGTCGCCTATGCTTTCATCTGGTGTCGGATATATCAGCGCAGCAGCCAGAATCTGCTTCTTTGTGTCGTTGGCAATATTCTCAAGTTGAGCCGGTCGCAAAGCCTGATATACAAGAGCGAGTGCGAAACCTACCACAATCACAAGCACTGCCGCATAGATGACGGTATATACGTTGTTTTCCTTATTGATTTTCATCGTAGTTCGTTCTATTTGCGTTAATACTTGTTTATATTGCCATACGTTTCATCCTGCGGCGGATGTTGCTGTTGACCACACACCAGTCGATGAGCGGAGCAAAGCAGTTCATAAGAAGCACTGCCAGCATTGCTCCTTCAGGGTATCCGGTGTTGTAGAATCGTATTGTCATGGCCAAGACTCCAATCAGGAATCCGTAGATCCATTTGCCGGTCTCTGTACGGCAGCTTGTAACAGGGTCTGTCGCCATGAACACGATTGCAAACATGAAGCCACCAAGGCAAAGTTGATCAATCGGATACACCATGCTTACAGGATATGTCGGATTCCCTATGGCACATCCGAGATATGACATTCCGAGGCCTCCGACCAGTGCGGAGAGCATGATCTTCCAACTTGCCATTCCTGTAGCAAGGAGTATCACAGCACCGATAAGGATACAGAAGGTGGATGTTTCTCCCCAGCTGCCAGGTATTGTTCCCCAGAAAAGATTGCTAAGGTCGAGAATCTGACCATCAACTCCGTAGATATGTACATTGTCGCCGGTAGCTGTAGCGAGTTGACCGAGTGGAGTTGCACCTGAATAACCATCTACCGGAGTAGCACCACCCAAGCTTACAAACACTCCATCCCCGCTCATCTTAGAAGGATATGCAAAGAAGAGGAATGCACGGGTGACGAGTGCTACGTTGAGGAAGTTGTAGCCTGTGCCTCCGAACACTTCCTTGGCAAATATCACTGCGAACGCAACTGCAACTGCGAGCATCCAGCACGGAGTGCTGACAGGGCAGATCATTGGGATAAGGATACCTGAAACAAGGAATCCTTCCTGAATTTCATGTCCACGTAGCTGTGCCACAATAAACTCGATGCCAAGACCTACAATGTAGGCAGTGAGTATCTGCGGAAGCACTGCCCATAGTCCGAAGAAGAATTGTGCCAGCCAGCCAATGCACTCGCCGGTGGCGAGATGATGCTGATAGCCGACATTCCACATTCCAAAGAGGCAGCAGGGAAGCAGAGCTATCACCACTGTGATCATCGTGCGCTTGGAGTCGTTGCCATCATGGATATGCACGCCGGATGCGGATGTCTCGTTTGGCGTGTAAAGGAAAGTATAGAAGCCGTCGAATACTGAGTGAAGGGCATGGTACTTCCCCCCTTTCTCAAACATCGGCTTCATGCTGTCTATTTTTTTCTTTAGCTTGCTCATAGATATAGTTCTGAAAGAATTATTTTCATACTGAATCCTCGATCAACTGTCTTTTCTCAGGCGCTCGAGGCTCTCGCGTGTAAGTTTCTGGAGCTCCTGCTTTGAGGTGTCTACGAATTCCGGGAGTGCAAAGTCCTCAGGTGCAATTTCATAGATGCCGAGCTTCTCCATTTTGTCGTAGTCGCCTGCCATCATAGCCTTTATGAGATATTCAGGATAGATGTCAAACGGGAACACTTTGTCGAGTTCTCCACTGAGGATCATGGCACGATGGCCACCCTTGATTCTCGCATCGAAGTTGAATGGTTTTTCGAGTCCTCTCAAGAATGCGGGGAATGTGCGTTTTATACTGAACTTCTTTGGGCTCATAGAAGCCCATCCCATGAATTCATCGGCATTGTCTCCTTCTTGGATGATGGTGATCTGGCGATAGGGGAATCTCAGGAAGTCTGTCTCCGGATTGACTTTGACACCAGTCAAGACATTTCCGGAGATAACACGAAGGCTCTCTCCCTCTTTCAATTCTCCTTTCAGAATCTCATTAAGGGAGGCTCCTATCTCGGTAAGCACCTTCTTGGGTTTCACGGCTGCCGGTCCGGTGATTGCCACTTCCGCACGATAGTCGCAATATCCTTTCTTGATAAGCATTCCTATTCGTGCTGCAGTGCCTGCGTCGATGGTCCATACGGTCTCTCCTTTGTTGATGGGAGCCACAGCTGCAATCTGCACACTCGCATTTCCGGCGGGATGCGGCCCTATCATATCGAGGACTGTGGCAGCTTTTGTCCGAAGTCCCTGCCCTGGCCTGACAGCGAGATAGACAGTTCCTTTGGTCAGTGTTTTCAATGCCTCAAGCCCCGGTTCGAGATATTCGGCAATGTGTGTCGGAATGACATTTCCTGCAAGAGGGGAGGAGTCAAATGCAGTGACGAATATGTCGCGAGGGGAAGCATCGGCTGTGGGCACCACGTCGTAGGGACGCTGGCGCATCATTGCCCAAAGACCGCTCATCTTTAGCTTATCAGTAAGATTTGCAGCATCAATCGGATTAGTAGCATCCTCTCCTGCTTTGACTGTAACGGCGAGAATCTTCCTTCTCTCTCCACGGCGTATCTCTTCCACAGTGCCTGCGACAGTCGACACAAGCTTGATCGCCTCCGCTTCCTTTGCATGGAACAGGGGAGTCCCCTTTGCCACTGCATCACCCGGTTTTACATCACATTTCCATGTGTACCCGGGAAAATCATCAGGACATATGCCGATTAGCCCTGACTTGATTGGTTCCGGCTTTCCTCCGGCTTTTCCTTCAAGGGGAATGTCGAGTCCCTTTTTTATGTTAATTTCTCTTGCCATACCTG
>JAIDTO010000214.1 GCA_029060625.1 Muribaculaceae bacterium
TTTTTCTTATCGAGTATGATGACAAGATACTCGCAAATGAAACAAACGGCACGCTGCTCCATGGTCTGGGGAATCCACACACAGGCGTTTTCGGCACAACCAATTGTACCGAGAACAACACTGACATCCGTGCCGTCAAGATCCTGAGGAGCTTTGACTAAGTCGGGATTCTTGTCCGCCTTAACACCCTGGACATTACTGGCAATTGTCTTGGCATTGGGATAAGCCTGACAAATCAGATCATTGATGTCATCGCCTTCTTTCATTTCTATTACTTTAGCACCTGCTGAGGTTGAAGCGGTATGGATGAAAGCTTCAATAGGGTCAGGATATGTAAGCTTGGCGAAGGAGAGGTCGGGCTTATCGTAGGTCTCGCGTACGTTTTGGCGGAGGTTGGATAGTATGAAAGATTTGGTATCTTGGGAATTCATAGTTCATATTTTATAATTAGTGGACGCACGAGCCGTGCGTCCCTACAAGACGGAGCCGGGAGGTCACCTTCTATTCTTTCAGGTCTTTTTTCCAGAGTTGGTGGAAGGATTTCTTGGCGAATTTGGGCATTGTGTGGCCGTAACACCAAGGACTCATGACTATGCCGGTGAGCCAATCGGGGAGATAGTTGGCGATTGGGGCAACCTTCAAAGCCGATGTATAAAGAGAAGGATGATCGAACATAATCTTCATTCCTTCAGACATTGTCTTCTTCATCGGGTCAGCATGGTGCATGCTGTCGAGTTGCTGGCGCCATTTGTAGATCTGAGTGGAAAGGTCTACTTTCACCGGACATACATTATCGCAGGAACAACACAGCGAGCAAGCTGAACAATTACCGTAATGCTTATCGCTATCCCGCAACATGCCGAGATTGACACCAATTGGACCAGGAATGAAATAAGAATAAGAGTAACCTCCTGAACGGCGATAGACAGGACAGGTGTTCATGCAGGCACCACACCGCATACACTTAAGAGTCTGCCAATGATCTTCGTTGCCTAAGATATCGCTACGACCATTGTCGACAAGAACAATGTGCATTTCACAACCGGGACGAGGTTTACGGAAATGAGAAGTATAGACTGTAGTAGGTTGACCTGTGCCATTTCGGGCAAGCAAACGCTGGAACACAGCCATTGACTCATAGTCGGGGATAAGTTTTTCTATTCCCATCGAGACAATATGAAGTGGAGGAATGGAAGTGCTCATGTCAGCATTCCCTTCGTTGGTGCAAACCACTACTTCCCCGGTTTCGGCAATACCGAAATTCGCACCTGTCATGCCACAATCTGCCGTCATGAAGTTATCGCGCAGGTGATAGCGGGCACAACGAGTGAGGAAAGTCGGATCGGCTTTCTCCACGAGTGTCTTGAGATCGCCATGCATACTGTCGGCAGCCTTCTGACCCTCTTTTTCGATGATTCCATGCCCACGAAAACATTCGAGCACCTGCTCGCGAGTGATATGAATGGCCGGCATAACTATATGGCTAGGTGGGACTCCAAGCAACTGCAGAATACGCTCCCCAAGGTCGGTCTCCACCACATCTATTCCATGGGCAATGAGACTATCGTTAAGCCCACACTCCTCAGTAAGCATTGACTTACTTTTCACCACCTTCTTCACATTGTGATCACCAAGTATCTGAAGCACGATAGCGTTATACTCCTCGGCATCCTTTGCCCAATGGACATGAACGCCATTACGCTCAGCATTTTGAGCGAATTTTTCGAGATAGTCGGCAAGATGTGTTACAGTATGCTTCTTTATCTGACTCGCCGCCTCACGGAGATCCTCCCATTCTGGAACTTCGTGAGCCATTGTGTCACGTTTGACACGAACAGACCAGAATGTGGCATCGTGACGGTCGACCACGGAGGTGTCTTTTACGAATTCATTTGCTTTCTTTGCATGTTGGGTACTCATAAACCGGCTAAAATTTGGGCGACATGGATGAATTTAATAGGGAGGTTTTGCTTGGCGGCGATTCCTTGCATGTGCATCAGGCATGATGAGTCCGGACCAGTGATAAATTCCGCTCCGGTGGCCATGTGACGATGCAACTTGTCAAGACCCATCTTAGTGGAGACACCAACCTCCTCAATGGAAAACATACCGCCAAAGCCACAGCACTCATCGGGACGCTCAGGCTCAAAAACAGTAATACCCTCAACCAATCCTAACAAGTCTTTGATTTTGTTAAATTTCGGTATATTGCGTTCAGTTGGAGAAGAAAGTCCCAATTCACGCACGCCATGGCAGCTATTGTGTAGACTGACTTTGTACGGGAACTTTGAAGGAAGGGATTTGACTTTTAGGATATCATGGAGAAACTCCACTAAATCTACAGTTTTCCCGGCTGCCTCACATTCGTGTCCGGCAATCTTAGGATG
>JAIDTO010000215.1 GCA_029060625.1 Muribaculaceae bacterium
GAGTCGCATAAGAATAAACTGAGCTTCACACCCCAGCAGAAGCTGGCGTTCAGCAAGCTCGGCTCGTTCGGAGTTCCTCTCAGTCAGATGAGTGAATTCCTGGACCTCGCAACGCAGCCCGAAGGCACTTCAAAAATGGACAAATGGCTCCAGGGCCAGGATGACAATCCTCAGCATATCACCGGCATTCCGGTGGTTTGGAACCAGGATGACACCCATCCCGATGAGTTCCAGATGTGGATGAAGGCTATGCGCCAGACCGACAATGAAAATCTGGCAGGCGCAATCAAGGACGGTACCGGCGTTGCCCTTAAGGCAGACCAGAACACAGCGTTCGACATCGTACACATGGTCATGGATAACCTCCAGACCATCAAGATGAATAAATTCACTCTACTTACATCACTTAAAGCAGGAGGCGAGTAAAATGGCAGAAGTTCAACAAAAAGAAGCTGGTGGCAAGAAAAAAGGCGCCCAGAAAAAAATGACGATTAGGGTAGACTTTACCCCGATGGTCGACATGAACATGTTGCTTATCACTTTCTTCATGCTGTGTACGACCATGATCAAGTCTCAGACCCTCAACATCGCCCTCCCTTCTAACGAAAAGGTTCAGAACGAGGAGAACATGAGCCAGGCGTCTGCTGACGATGCTATCACCATCATCATTGATGCCAAGCGCAAGCCCGGAAGCCTTATCCCCGATACCGTGAACGGTCGCGTTGTCAATGAGATCTACTATTACGACGGCAAGCCCTGCAATGGCGAAGCTATTCCTAACGCTGAGAACAACAACCTGAAGAAGGCTGACTTCGTTGGCTCGAAAGATGAGTCAAAGGATATCCGCCGCATCATTCAGGACCGCAACAAGGATGTCTGGAAAAAGATCGAACTTCTTAAGAAAGACTTCCGCGACGGAAAGATCACTCAGGAACAGTTTGACGTCAAAGCTAAAGAGGTTCGCAAGGACGAGACACTCAAGAAACCGGTGATCATCATCAAGTCGACTCCCGAAGCTTCATATGGAGCTCTTGTAGAGATGCTCGACGAGATGCAGATCAACTCTGTATCGAAGTATCAGATCGACAACATGAGCCGCATGGACTCGACGATGCTTATCGATTTCCAGAACCGCAATCGTTGATGTAAGGATTTATTAACCTTTAAGACAAAAAGACAATGGCTAAAAGCAATATAGATCTTACATCGAAAGAATGGCGCGATATAGTATTCGCCGATAAGAACAAGGATTTCGGTGCATACGTAATGCGTCAGGAGAGTGACAGACGTCACAACAAGGCATTCGTATTCCTCCTCGCCGGACTCGCAGCACTCCTCGCCATCATATTCGTATGGGGCATCTATAGCGACAAGATGGCTGAGAAAGCAGCTATTGAAGCTAAGATGCAGGCTGAGAAGATGCTTGCTGCCCAGCTCGAACAGATGGAGCAGGAGGAAGAAGATGAGCCGGAACCCGAAGAGCAGAAAGTTGAAATTGAGATTCCGGAAGTACCTCAGGAAGTACTCGCCACAGTACAGGTGACTCAGATCGCCATTGTGGATGACGTAAAGAACGAGGTGATGGATATGGAGGACCAGAAGGAAGACAACACTGCACGTGGTGTCGTAAACCAGGAAGGTTCTGACGACGCTGACAAGTTCCAGGCAGTTCAGGAACAGGTCATAGTCAAGGAACCCGAACCCGTCAAGCCTAAGGAAGACGAAATCTTCGTAGCCGTAGAGCAGCAGGCAGAGTTCCCCGGTGGTATGCCGGCCCTCATGAAATGGCTCAGCAACAACATCCGCTATCCGGAAGCAGCTCAGCAGAACGACGTTCAAGGTCGTGTAATCGTGAAGTTCGTCGTTGAGAAGGACGGTTCTGTATCACAGGCACAGATTGTGAAAGGTGTCGACAAGGACCTCGACAAAGAGGCACTCCGCGTCGTCAACAAGATGCCGAAGTGGCAGGCTGGTAAGAACAACGGTGTAGCCGTACGTTCATACTTCACCCTCCCGGTTAACTTCCGTCTGCAGCAGCAGTAATCCCCTACCCTATCTATAGAAAATCCCACATCACAAGATGGAGGGCACTGAAAAAGTCCCTCACCGAAGCATAGGGCTAAATTAAATTGATTAAATCGGCACATAACGAGTAAAA
>JAIDTO010000216.1 GCA_029060625.1 Muribaculaceae bacterium
CGAAAAGAGATCGAATCTGTATACTAAATGAGGAAGAGGACTATTAGGGAGGAGAAGACGAGGGTGATGTTGGCGACTGCATAGGTAATGGTGAAGGAGAGGTTGGGGACGTCGGAGCCGAGGGCGTTCTGGATTGCACCTATTGATGCAACGCTGCATCTTGCACCTGCCACGCATCCTAACACTTCAGGAGTAGAGAAGCGGAAAATATTGTGCGCAATAAAGACGTTTATCACGATGCTGAGGAATGTCAGCAATAAGCCAATGCCCACTATGGCTATTCCTGCTTCATGAAGGCCTGCCATTAAGGCGCTTCCTGCCGAAAGACCTAAGACTGATATAAACATATTCACTCCGAGGTTATTGAGTATCCAGAGAGCTGATGAGGGAATATGACCAAATGAGGGACGTTTGGAACGTAACCAACCGAGAAAAAGACCGGAGAAGAGAGAGCCTACGCTTACGCCTAATGCCATAGGTATACCATTTATCTCTATCGATAAAGCACCTATGATGCATCCTAAGGCTATGCCTAATCCTACAAATACCATATCCGTGACATTTGTATCACGGTCAGCATAGCCAATTTTATTTGCAGCTGTCGCAACGTCGCAAGGCCAGCCTACGAGGGTGATTACATCACCACCACTTAGTTGAGTATTGTTTTTGACAGGGAGCGACAGACCGTTTCTTTTCAGGGATGCTATTGCAATGCGGTCCATATATTCCTGAGAGCGTAACTGTCCGAGGGTAGTGCCATCTATGTCTTTTGAAGCTATTGTGACAGGAGTCCGTTCTGCACCGAAATTCAGAAGTTCCTGATCAGCCACTTCCGGACCCGGAGGTGATGGAAGGGCAGCCATTTCTTGTGATCGGCCGCCCAGCACTATGTGATCTCCTTTATATAAACGCACATCAGGGGAAGGATCTGTAATGATGCCATTGATCCGGGCACGAACGAAAACTATTCGCACATTCATTGACTTATAGTGCTCCCGGATTTCTTCCGGCGATCGAGGAGTGTCGAAGAATGTGTCTGTAATTTCGTATGCACGATATACTACAGGGCGGCGAGCCGGAATCATGCCCGGACCGAGTGGAGTGTCTGAGCCTTCGAGTTTCTGCTCCATCTCAGCCACGTCAGACTGAACTTTCTTTAGTCCACCAATCATCTTGGGCGCAATGGATGATAGGAACCATGCTGTGAAGACAGTACCAAGCACATAAGTCGCAGCATAGCATGCAGGAATTAGTTTAAGAACATGTTCACGCGTCGAATCATCCATCGGCATTCCTTTTAAAGTGTCAGTCATCAATCCCAAAGAAGCCGATGCATTTTGAGATCCGGCATATAGACCTGCCGCAACTCCTTTACTATATCCAAGTAGTTCTGCAGCCAATACTACTACTCCGGCACTGACAAGAGCAGCAACAGCTGCGAATGCCACAATTTTTACGCCATTTCCCTTAAAGGCGCGAAAGAACTGAGGTCCAACTCCGTATCCCACAGAAAATAGGAAAAAGAGGAAGAATACGGTCTTTACCATATCCGGAATCACAATGTCGAGTTGCCCGATAATGACACCAACAATAAGCGTTGCAGCTACAGACCCGAGTGAGAATGAGCCGAAGCGGACTTTACCGAGCAGGAATCCGAGTCCGAGGGTCAGGAAGAGAGGTATCAGGGGGTGTGATTGAAGGAAGGGGAGCATATTGAAGGGTTAAGGGTTAAGGGTTAAGAGTTAAGGGTTAAGAGTTAAGGGTTGAGGAGTGTGGGCGAAGTATTTAGATGAAGCGGGAGATGAGGATGTAGGCGGAGATGAGGGAGGCTATGCAGAGGATGATGAAGCAGCATTTTTCTCCGGATGTGAAGAGGGGGGTGCAGGGGAGCTGACGCTCTTTGTGGGTCTTTATGTAGAATCCGGTGCCGAGGAGGTAGAAGATTGAGGTGAGGAACATATTTAGGAGCCCACCTGAATATGCCATCCATATGCAGAAGAGTGTAGTCACGATGGCTATGGTCATGATTCTCCAGTTGTCGGCTTTCTTTATTAGGAAAAGACCCGTGAAGAAATAGCCGGGTATGATCATAAGGCCTGTGATATGAAGCGCTGCGAGATATACATCGTCTGCCATTGCCACCATGATAAGGAAGAGGTTCATCACTATGCTTGAGGCAAATAATCCATAAGTAGGCATGTTGTGACGGTTTACCTTACTGAAATACTTAGGCAGGATGCCGACAAGCGAAGCTTCATAAGGTACCTGTGCCACCACTAATGTCCATGCCACCCATCCTCCGAGCAAGGACACTATTACAGCACAAATTACAAACCAATATGCCCAGACCCCACATGTTTCCCGTAATATGTAGGCGATGGAAGGATCGGGGAGATCGGCGAGCTGTGCCCTGCCAAGTAAGCCGTAGCTGAGCAATGAAACTGCCATATAAAGCGCAAGAGATATCAGAAAACCGGCTATACCGGCTTTGCCGACATCAGAACTTTTCTTAGCCCTTGCCGACATCATGACGGCGCCTTCGACACCGAAAAAGCAGAAGAGAGTCACCATCATAGTTTCCTTCACTTGCTGCCAAGTGACTCCCACTCCTGCTACAGCTCCCCATACGTCAGTCTCATATAGTCTTGCCTTGAAGAAGATTAAAAGTATGGTGATGATGAAGATCAGCATCAGCACCTTGACTGCTGCAAGGAGATTGTTGACGAATTTTGCAGTCTTTATGCCTCGCGACACAATGAAGAACATGATCCAAATCAATACACTTCCGAATGCTACTATTTCCCAACCATGTCGGAGAAGCCCCGGGAAAAATGCCCCGATGGAGTCATTGAGCATCACAGCGTATGCGATGTTGGAGAATGCAGTGCAGAGCCAGTAGCCCCACGCGATATTGAACCCCGCGAATCGTCCGAATCCCGCGAGGGCATACTGGTAAATTCCTGCATTATATTGCGGATACCGGTCACTGAGCCATTTGAAGGCAAGTACGAGAGGGAGTATTCCCATGGAAGTGACCAGCCATGACAGCCACACGGCACCAGGATTGGCGACATGAGCCATATTTTGCGGCAGGTTGTAGATGCCGGTTCCCACCATTAGTCCGAATACGAGGGCTGTGAGACCCCAGAAGCCGAGTTTTCCGCTTGATAACATAAGTTATAATGGATTCGTTAAAAAATACAATACTATAACAAATGATATCAAAAAAATCATTAATTTTGCAGCCAAAAATAAGATTGAAAATGAAAACGACTTTATTGACGGTAGGATTACTTATTATCTCGAATGTTTTCATGACCATGGCATGGTATGGCCATCTGAAGATGCAGTCGCTTGGCTGGACAAAAAGCTGGCCTCTTTTTGCTGTCATTCTTCTTTCATGGGGCATCGCTTTGCTTGAATACTGTTTTATGATTCCTGCCAATAGGATGGGATATGTTGAAAATGGAGGACCATTCTCGATGATGCAGCTAAAGGTGGTGCAGGAAGTGATCACATTGACTGTATTCACTATAATCTCTGTGTTCTTCCTCTCCGGGGAAAAGCTTCATTGGAACCATGTAGCGGCATTTCTTTGCCTTGTCGGGGCAGTGTTTTTTGTATTTATGCCGACTAATAAGTGATAAGTAAAGACAAATAAGTAATACAAAAAAAGGACGCACGAGCCGTGCGTCCCTACAAGAGAGTTGGGATAATCTGATCAGATAGTATCTGTAGAGTCTGCATTGGATGTTTTGGCAGGTGCGGGGTCTTTGAAGAGACCGGAGAGGTACTTTTCATTGATTCGCTGCATGAACTCCCAGAAGTTGGGAACGAAGAGGGTACCGATGAAGGCGTTCATCGCCATGCCGAAGACTACGGCAGTGCCGAGTTCGATACGGCTGTTGGCTCCTGCTCCAGTGGCAAACATCATAGGCATCACACCGAATACGAATGCAAGTGCTGTCATCATGATAGGACGGAAGCGGATCACACCGGCATCGTGGGCTGACTGCTTGATGGATTTTCCACTCTTACGGAAATCCATTGCATATTCCACAATCAATATGGCATTTTTAGCCGACATACCTATCAACAATATCAAACCAATCTGAGTGTAGACGCTGATTGACTGACTCATACAGATACATCCAAGAATCGTGCCGAGAATCGCTATCGGAGTTGCAAGGATCACAGCTATAGGATCTGTCCAGCTTTCATAT
>JAIDTO010000217.1 GCA_029060625.1 Muribaculaceae bacterium
AGCTCCAGGAAGCCTACGCCCGCCTCTACGCCTTCGACTACCGCAAGGCCTGCTGCTCCCCGAACGACTTTGACTTTATTAAATTAGACTAATAACTATGGGCTGGGGTTCATTTTTTGCCGGTTTAGCAGCTGATGCCGCTAAGGAATACGTCAACAAGCGTGGTCTTGATGGAGTAATCGAGGATGCAGGAAACATAAAGAATAAAGTTACCGGTATGTTCTCAGGTAATGATGACGATTATTCCGAGGATTACTCTCAAGACAACAGCGAAGACTTCTGGGGAACGCTTGATTCCTATATAGAGGAGAAGGATTTCCACGGAGCTGAAGTTTACGTCAATAACTACGTCGGTCAAGGAGCCAAAGATGACTTTTATTTTTATGCTATGGCCTATGTGTATAATCTCAAAGCCGTATACTTTGACTCAATTGAGGATGAGCGTAAAGCAAAAAGCTATATCAGCAATGCTGTCAACATGTTGAATGGGGATGCGGACTGGAGAAAATCAGTTTACGACCTCAGAAAACAGATTGACGATAACCTAAATATCTTCAGAAAAGAAAAGGAGGAGGCCAAACAAGCTGAAAAAGAATGGGAACGTATCATGGATTTGTTTGACCTTAATTCAGGATGCTCAGGAGATAAAGCCGTGACGGCTTTGGAAGAGTACTATAATAAAACGAATCAAGAACGAGATATCTATTACCATATACTTGTCTTCAGAGGCTATGAAAAACTGATTTTAGAAGACAATGATCCTTTGGATATTTTTTATGATGAGATGAAAACAAAGGTTGCTATTGTCATGGATTTAGCTAGATCAAACCCTGAAGAATACGGAGAATTAGCAAATAGTATGCGCGAACGACTCATCTTCCTTCAGGAAAATTATTCAGCTCAACATACAACTCCATCCACAACTAATTCAGTCTCAGAAGAAGAAGCTGAGTATCTCGAAGAGCTAAAGGTTTGTTACGAAGATGGGATTATCACCGACAAAGAGCGTCGTCTTCTTGATCGTCTCCGTAAATCACTTGGTATTAGCGAAGCCCGCGCCTCAGAACTGGAAGCTATGTGCCAGCCTCAATCACTCACTGCGGAAGAGCAAGAATACGCCGACGAAGTAAAGGCATGCCTTGAAGATGACGGTGAAATAACAGCGAAAGAACGCCGTCTCCTCGATCGGCTTGCCAAATCTCTTGGCATCACACCGAACCGCGCGACTGAAATTGAACAGATGATTAAATAATATATCAATAATTCTGATGGATTTAAACATATTCAAAAACAACCTCGAAAAGTATGCTGCTTATTACAATCCAAGTTCCCTTTTCGACAAGATTAAAAAGTATGCTAAGAAAGCAGGTGTGAAGACTATCTATGTCATACTCATACTCTACTATGCAAGTTTCGACAAGAGCTTGCCAGTAAAAGACCGTTTAATGGTAGTTGCAGCCCTCGGCTACTTCATTCTACCCATTGATCTAATCCCTGATGCATTGCCAGGAGGATTTGCCGATGATGCAGCAGCAGCCCTCTATGTAGTACGCCACATTTGGAATAATATTTCCGACGATACCTTCAGAAAAGCTCGTCAAAAGCTTTACGAATGGTTTGGCTCTGTCAGCGAAAGAGATCTCTCAATATGATAAATAATCTAACCATCATAATCTTATCAACACTAAATACATAACACTTATAGTCATGGTAACGGTAAATACTAAAGCTGCTTTAAAGAATGCTATTGAAAATAAGCAATTCCCAATTCAATGCACGGGAGCTGTTGCAGAAGAATTAAATAAGAAAAAGAAAAGAGCTAAACGTGCAAAAATAACAGGTGGCGCATTGGCACTTGCTGGTTTAGCTGCTATACCTTTTACTGGTGGTGCTTCTGCTGTTGCGACTGGTGCTGGATTAACAGCAATGGGACTAACCATTGGTGGAGGAGCTGTGGTAATAAGCACAGCTGAACTTGCTATTCTTGTTGGAGGTGGAGTTGCAATTACAGGAATCCTAAAAGGCCGAAAAGTCAAGCTTCAATCAGATGGAACAGTAATTGTGGAATAAGAAGTGCTTCTATACAATAGGTTAATAATGGGGGAACTTTCTTTAGATCCTCCAGATTTTTTTATTTCACTACACATTAGTTAATTGCCATTAATAATATGAAATCAGTAAAAAACAGAAAAGAGCTAATTAATGGGATAAAGGCTGGCGAACGACACTTTAATATCGAAAGTAAAACTCTTCTAATGCAATGCCAATTAGCAAGTAAATTTAATTATTTATCCGATTATTCAAATAATATTGTGGCCAACATGGCTGCAAGTTTGTTTACTGGATGGCAAATAGTTGCCATAATTGGAATTGTCGTAGCTGGAGCTATCGCCATTATTGCAATATTAAAACAAAGAGGATTAACAATAGAAATAAGAGATTCTAATGGTAATAGCGGCAGAGTGGAAATAAAATAAAAATCCTATTCAATTTACGTTTGTCTTAGTACATTGAGTAGTAATTTCTTAGTACAAGAACAACCTTTTTACCTGAAATCCTCGGCGATGCGAGGCAGGCAAATCTAAACAAGGTTGCCATTCCTCAGACGCGAAGCTCAGAAAGAATTAACACTCCGAACCTTTTTACCCTCTATATGTGATTTTGAGCATTCTAAAGTTAAGTTAATACATTCATTGCTTTATGTTTATCAAGATCCAAAACCGTAAATGCCTTCGATGTGGGAATACTTTCACCCACACTCTCGGAGGGATAATCTTAGTAACAATCCCTAAATGCCCTAAATGCGGATCCCACTTTGCCATTAGGGCCGGCAAATTAATGTAATCCATGTTCTCTCAATAATCCCAACCATACAAGCTTCGTCCAGAAGTAGGAGATTGTGGTGTGAACGCAGTGAGCACAAAACAAGACCTTGATATGACAACCCAAGAATCCAAACTATATACCAACATCCCGGTAGCCGAGAAATACGTCATCCTCGAGTCCATGCGCCTCGAACTCGATCGTCTATACCGTTACGATCGCCACTCATACGACCATTACCGCGCTGCCTTGAAACCAAACACCTGGGATGCCCTCGAAGAAAACTGGAAACTTTGGGATCCTGTTCCCAAAAGCCATGTAGTCTGGGAAGGACCAAACGACTGCACCTGCCGTCTGAAACCATCCCACCCCAATTACAAAGACTGCGAAGCCGCAAACTTCATAGCATGCCAATACGACCTTCACGGCAGTCCAAACTTCGATGCCGTCACATTCCCCGGCTCGATCGTAGACATCTCCGACCTCTACGACAATCTCTCATCCGACAACATCCAAAAGCGAGGAGGCGGGCCCAATAGCCTTCAGGAGATAGCCCAGAACCGAATGATTCCGGCTCTAAAACCGGCAATAGAAACCTGGGCAAAAACCAACGGCAGTGAACCGGACTTTTGGCAATGGCGCGATAGCCTCAACCTCGTCCCCCACGAAGACACCGACTGCCGCACGATGCGCCTCGTCTACCGCTCCGCCCACACAGCCTTCAAGCACCGAGGCGGAGTCGCCAACGCCCTCAACATTAAATCCCACTTCAATGAACATCAGTAACATTAATTAGCGAATCGAAATTCCAGCAGACAGAGATTGTGATGCGAACGCAGTGAGCGTATACCCCAACTTTTGCCGCTCATCCTAATAAATTCTATTTGCACTCTCCGTTTAGAACAAAAGTTCCTTCAGATATGTAGCGGGCGACTTTACAGGTATTTCAGAGAAGACATAGTCTTTCTCATTTCTTGTTATTATACAGTCGCAACCGGCATCGAAAGCTGCCTGATATTGAAGAGAATCCTCAAAATCCTTTGCATCCAATTCCAATGCTCTCTGTATCTGAGCCTCGGTATTACTAATTACAATAAAACTTTTGCAAATTCTCTTAATCAGCAGTTTCAAATCTTCTGACGGCATCTTCCGCATAATATAAGCGAAATTGGCAACTGAGAGATAGGAAATGAAGAATTGAGTTCGCCCCAATTTCTCAATTGTCAATATTTTCTCAGCATCTCCCTGAAAATCTTCTCTGACAAAATAATCGATTACGAAGTTCGTATCCAAAAACAATCGTTTCATTTCGACATTATGTATCGGGTTCTTTCGTCTGTCATATCGATAAGATCAGCATTGATGCTACGTTTGATCTCATGGAGGTTGTTAAGCCATTCCTCTACCTCTTCAGACTCTGGTTTCTTAATAGTCTGAACAGATGTTGCGAGGACTCCTTTCATATTCTCAATCATTCGTCGCAACAATGACGTGTCTGCATTATTGTCTAAAGTTACTAATATCTGTGTCATACGAATAATATGCATTACTTTATATTAGGAACAATAATCATTATTAATTTGTTGAGAAAAGACTATACATAACCGATTTTTTATCGTGCTAGAAGATGAAAAATACACATTGTGTGTACACTTTTTTGCACACAAATTTGTTATTCCATTATACAAGTATTATCTTTGCACTCATAAAATCGAATAATTATGCAAGCACTATCTGTAAGAGACTACCGCAATAATATCCCCTAAGCTCTGCCCATGACAGAATCATATATGACATCTATGATATGGAGATACATGTGCTTGTCTTGGAGATAGGGGGCCATTACAACGACAAATAAGATTCATTATGTATTTCAAACCTCAGACGCGCCGCTGCATGAGTTGCGGCCACACATTTACTTATATGCAGGGTGACCTCATCTTCGAAATGTTCCCCAAATGTCCGAAGTGCGGATCAATACTTACCCGCAAGGTCCGCTTCTTCTGAAAGATACTACCCCTATCCCATATACAAGGAATCGGATGCATGCCTCCATGCATCCGATTCCTTGTATATGCTTACTGATTCAATAATCACAAGACTACGTTAAGGGTTTTATCAGCTTTCTTGTTTCAAAAAACTTTTGCCCTGAACTAAGTTGAACTTCTGTGTATTTTTGAATATAGCTTTTTTTGACTATTTTTGCACAAGAATCAATCAAAATCCAACACCTAACACAATATGAATAATATTCTAAAATCAACATGGACTCTCCTCCCTGCAATTATTGCCGGAGGATGCTCCGGAGGGCAGGATTCCCCGGAACCGACTCCACCGCCAAATCCTCCGGCCCAGGAGAAATTGGAGATTAAAATCAGTCCATCTGTAAACGGTAGCCGTGCTACTGACTATGGGTTTGAAACCGGCGACTGCATCGGTCTTTATGTGGTGAACTATTCCGGAGGTAATCCGGGAACGCTAAGCACCTCCGGTAACCATGTCAGCAACATGCGCTTCAGATATAATGGTACATGGACCCCTGACTCACAAGTGACATGGATAGACAACGGCACTCATGCCGATTTCTATGTATATTACCCATATTCAAGCGTAAAGTCAGTAAATGCATACGAATTTGCTATCAATAAAGACCAATCTACAGAATCCGCTTACAAAGCCTCAGACCTTATGACCGGTAAGACCATCAATGTAGCTCCGACTGAATCGGCTATAGAAATTCCAGTCAGCCATACAATGAGTCGGGCTTCCATCTACCTTGTGCCGGGTAACGGTTTTACTGCCGGGTCTCTCTCAAAATCTGATGTCTCGGTAAGGATTAATGGCGTAAAATGCAATGCTACAGTAAATCTCGCTACCGGAGATGTGACCCCTGTAGGAGAGTCCGCAACCCTTACACCGCTATTTACAGATAACTGCTACAAGGCTCTGATTGTGCCGCAGACCGTGGAGGAATGCGATCTTATCACCGTGATTGTTGATGGCAGGGAATACAAGCTGCAAAAAGGGTTCACTTTCGAAAGAGGTAAGAACCATAAATTCACCATAACTCTGAGCAAAACGTCAGCCGGAGTAAATGTCAACATCACCCCTTGGGATGAGGATGATGCCGACAATGGAGGCACAGCCGAATAAAACACAGCATGGATATGAACAAACTACTGACTACATACAGTCTCCTGACAGTTTTGATGATGACGGCATGTTCTGAAGACTTGCTTAAATCTCCGGAACAGGAGATGCAAGAGAATGGAACCATAAATCTTTACGGAGAAATCAATCAGGTGGCAACTACCAGAGTAAACGATGAAGGGTTTGCCGACGGTGACGTGATGGGCGTCTACATAGTTGACTATAATGGCAATAATCCCGGCACACTTCTTACCAAAGGAAACCGAGGAGACAACGTACGCCATACATTTGACGAAGCTGCTTACCGTTGGAGCTCCGCCTACGACCTCTATTGGAAAGACAAACACACACGTATTGACGTCTATGGATATTATCCGTTTGGCGCTCCTGATGATGTGAACAACTATAAATTCACAGTAAAGACGAATCAAGCTTCAATTCCCAACGACGGCACTATGGGCGACTACGAGGCGTCTGATTTCTTATGGGGAAAAGTGGAAGGTGTCGAACCTACATCCAGCGTCATCCGTCTTCCTATGACCCACAGAATGGCAAATGCGCGCGTCACCCTTACGGAGGGCACCGGATTTGCCGAAGGAGAATGGGCTGAGACAAAAAAGCAGGTGCTTGTCTGCAATACTGTTCTCGATGCTGTGATCGATCTCTCCACCGGATCAGTGAAAGCTGATGGGAATGTCGGCAACTCATCGATTACCCCAAGTAAGCGTGGCGATGAATGGAGGGCAATCGTAGTGCCTCAGACTATCCCCTCAGGTACGAACCTCTTCAACATCACCATAGGCGGTATCCCTTACCGCTTCTCAAAAAGCGAAGATTTTAGCTACGCACCGGGCAGGATGAGCAACTTCACTATAAAAGTGGATAAGAAAGAGCTTACCGGCGACTATGCACTCACTCTCGTCAGTGAAAGCATTACCGCATGGGAGACCGACCTTGTGAGCCATGATGCCACTTCAAAGGAATACGTGATCGTGGAGTCTACGCCGGGCGGACTGAAGCAGGCTATCATCGATGCTGGTAAGGACTATACTAAGCTAAAAAACCTGAAGATTACCGGTGAGATAGACTCCCGCGATTTCTACTTTATGCGCGACGAGATGGACGCTCTTCAGGCGCTCAACCTCAAGGAAGTGAAGATCAAGGCATTCGGAAAAGAACCCATATACAATATTGCCTGCAAGGAAGATCAGATTCCGGCAAGCTCATTCTACTCGAATGCTACTGTGTCCGGCAAGGCCAGCCTTACAAGAATAATTCTGCCCGACAGATTAAAATCCATTGGATCGAGAGCATTCTATGGTTGCAAAAACCTTACCGGGTCCCTCATTATCCCAGAAGGAGTAATTGATATCCAACAAGGAGCCTTCCATGCCTGCAGGTCGCTGACAGGATCACTTTCACTTCCCTCGACATTAAAGTACATAGGAAACTCACAACACGATGATGGTGAGTTCAGCGAAGAAAAAGATGAAGGTATTGACTACTATAACGGCGTATTTTACGGATGCGGATTCACGTGCGAACTCGTCATTCCCGACAATGTAGAACTTATCCGAGGTTACGCATTCAGTGAATGCAAGGGCTTCTACGGCAGTCTCAGGCTGCCTGATAAACTTAAAAGAATTGGTCTTTGTGCATTCAGCGGATGTCTAAACCTGAGTGGTTCACTCGAAATACCACAAGGCGTCACAGAGATTCCTTCAGAAGCTTTCCATAACTGTGGATTCGACGGCACGCTGACGCTCCATGACGGCATTTCGAGTATAGGCAACGATGCTTTCGGCAATTGTCATTTCCGTGGAGAACTCGCTTTACCCAAAAACCTTATGGTAGTAGATAATGGCGTCTTCTACGGCTGCGATTTCTCCGGCGAACTCATTCTCCCCAAAAATCTTGTGACAATCGGAGACAAAGCTTTCGCGTATAATTGGCGACTGATGGGCACTCTCGAATTCGCTGAAGGTCTGATCACGATTGGTGCCGGCGCTTTCGCACACTGCCGTAGCCTGGAAGGTCTCGTATTCCCGGAGAGCCTTGAAAATATACGCTATGAAGCAAGCTACTATGAGGATGGTGGCGCATTCCAGGGTTGCTACGGAATCGGCAAGATCGTCACAAAGAGCAATATTCCTCCCTACATACAGCAAGGGGCATTCGATGGAGTATCAAAAGACAACTTTACTGTCGAAGTGCCGGAAACTTCCTTGGCGCAGTATCAGGCAGCAGTCGGCTGGCGTGATTTCAAGCGTATTGCCGCCCACCATGAACTTGTCTGCCGCCCGGCGGTAGCATGTGCTCTCAGCAGCGAACACAAGCAGACCCTCGTCATTGACTCTGAGGGGGAATGGATGCTTGAGTCAAAGCCCGACTGGTGTGAGCTTTCTCAGACTTCCGGCAATAAGAAAAGCGAGATAACCCTCACTATCAAGTCTTCGGCGGCAGGAGACATCCGCGAGGGCGACATAGTCTTCAGCCTTAAAGACAAGGAATATACCCACACCTGTCATGTGACCCAGTACGGATATGAATACGGCGAAGATGAGTTCCTCGTTCTCCAGAAAGCCTCCAAAGGCAATAACGGCGGCATCAATATCGTAATTCTTGGCGACGGCTATGACGCAAAGGATATAGCCGGGGGTGAATACCTAAAAGACATGAAGCAGCAGGCAGAATATTTCTTCGGAATAGAACCTTATACAACTTACCGAGACTACTTCAACGTCTACACAGTATTTCCACTCTCCACTGAAAGCGGAGTAGGAACGGTCAACTCGATCCGTTACAACCGATTTGGCACCACTTACACCGGTGGTGTGGGACTCAAGTGTGACTATGATGAACTGACCGATTATGTGCTGAAAGCTCCGACAGTCAATGAAAGTAATATTGACCAGACCCTTGTCATTGTTGTGCCCAACAGCACCGACTACGGCGGCATATGCCAGATGTGGACTTCCGGCTACGCAGTAGCGTTCTGTCCGAAGAGCGACTATGGATATCCTCTCGACTCCCGCGGAGTCATCCAGCATGAGGCAGGGGGGCATGGATTCGGAAAACTCGCCGATGAGTATATCTACCATAACGCATTCATTGACGCATGTGAATGTACTTGCTGCGGACATGTAGATGCAATCAACTGGGCAAAATCATTGGGGTGGTATGACAATATCGAGCTTACCGGCAAGATACACGAAGTTGGATGGAGTCATCTCATCTTCCACCCACGCTATAGCGATATTGTAGACATCTTCGAAGGTGGCTTTATGCACAACCGAGGCGTATTCCGCTCTGAGCAGAACAGTTGTATGAACAACAATATCCCATACTATAGCACCATCAGCCGAGAAAGTATCGTAAGGCGAATCAAGAGCTACGCCGGCGAGCCATTCGACTTCGAGGAATTCGTAGCTCTCGACAAGCGTACGGCAGGTGCCACAACAAGGAGTGTGGATATAGGGTCTGTAAATGCAGGCAACCGCTCACTGCCTCCTGTCTTCCACAAAGGAAGTCCTTTGAAGAAACGGTAATGATAAACTATGAAAGATAATAATATATGAGACGCAATATTAATTCAATCGCAAGCGTTTTATTGTTGACTTTTGGTGTAGCCTCCTGCGCCAATGAGTCAATTGAGCCGGAGGCAGCGGATACCGATGGAAAGGTTGCAATGTCATTCACATTCAGCCACCCCTCGGAGACGCGGGCTACGGAAACATCCTTCGAGGAGGGTGATGCTGTAGGTCTTTTTGTGGTAGAGTCTGATACCCCTCTTGAGATATCGGGCAACGTGCTCAACAATGAACATCTTACGTTCTCTGTGTCCGGTTGGAACTCCGGAAGAAAGCTATACTGGGACAAGGGCACATACAACGCATATGCCTATTATCCGGCGCTTGATGAGATATTTTCTGTGAGCGACCTGCCGTTCTCTGTAGCGACCGACCAACGAGAAAGCGTTGGCAACAGCATTGACGGGTATGAAGGCTCGGATTTCTTATATGCTTCATCCTTAGGGATTGAGGCTTCTCCAAATCCGGTAAATCTTCAGTTCCGACACATTCTGAGCAAACTCACGGTCAGGCTGATCAAAGGAGAGGATTTCGAGGGTGAGATTCCGGACAATGCTACGGTTTACATCCACAACACAGTGACCGATGCCACCATTGACCTTGCTGCCGGAGTTGCAACAAAGAATCTTCGTGGCGCTGGCAAGACTGTCATCGCCCGAAAAGTGGGACCAACATCCTACACAGCGATAATTGTACCGCAGCGACTGGAAAACCGTGTGCCCATTGTCGAGGTGGTCATGAATGGAGTGTCGTTCCTCTATGAGAGCAAGTTTCTCTTCAAACCGGGGATTCACCACATAGTCAACCTGGTAGTCGACAAGAATCCTGAACAGGTCAAGATTGAAGTAGGAGGAGAGATAACAGACTGGAACTGACAACATTTAAGACAGCATGTCGTCAAAAAGGATAAAGATAAACTTATCGCTCATAATAATGAGCCTTATATTAGGAATTTGGACTTTGGTAATAATTCTGAAGCCCATCCCGGAATCTATATCCCAAAAAACAAAAGTGGTGTCAAGTGACACTATTTCCGACATTGCCACACCCAAACAGAATCTGAATCCGGAAATCGACACTTCAGCAAATGCGCAAGAGCGTATGGTCAACACTGCCCAACCCACTACTTACATATATGATAGCACCCCGCCTGCTGACACCCGATTCAGAGATGCTGACTTATCTGCCTTTGGGATTCGCAATCCATTCCGGGCAGAAGCGCAAAAAGTGATGAGCGGACAGCTCGAGGAGACCGATTCTGCAAGCAGGCACAGAATACTCAGCTACTGCGAGCATCTCCGCACATCCTACACTACACGCGACATTGATTTCATACGCCAGGTATTCAGTGACAATGCCCTCATCATCATCGGACATACGATTAAGACCGGAAGTAAGGAGGCTGCCGGAGAGGGAAACAGGAAAGTCAGTTATGCAATACGGTCAAAAAAAGAATATCTTGAGCGACTTGAGCGTATTTTCAACTCCAACAGCAAAATTGATGTTGGTTTTTCTGATTTCAAAATACTGCGGCATCCTACTATGGATGGGATATATGGCGTAACTCTAAGACAGAAATACAGTTGCGACCGATACAGTGATGACGGCTTTCTTTTCCTGCTATGGGACTTTAGAGACCGGTCGATGCCATTGATACATGTGAGGACCTGGCAACCAGCTCCATATGTTCTTGAGGGAGGAGAAGATGTAATTGAGATAGGAGACTTCAATCTGGAATGATGGGAAACAAGATGAGGCAAAGGCTACTTATGCTCGTGATGGCTATCGCAGCCAATCTGCTGCTTGCCATATTCCCTGCGCCACTCTTGGCGCAGGAGTTCAGTGTATGTAGGTTCCAAGACCTTCCCAATGATATCTCTGCCTTTATCAATCCTGTGAAAGACCTGAATGATGAAGGATGCGCATTAATCAAAGTGATTGCCACCTCTCCTGACTTCGCGTTCTCTACGCCTCTCGGAATAGTAAAACGTATCGACAAAACAGGGGAAATATGGTTATACTTGCCCCGAGGATCTAAGAAGATTACTATCAAGCACACTTCTTGGGGCGTATTGCGCGATTATCTTTTCCCCTCAAAACTTGAAAGCCACAAGACGTATGAACTGGTCATAAATGAACCAAGGCAAAACATGATGGCTGCAGATACGGGGCAGCCTATCGTGACCACTATACGCGACACATTGGTAGTGACAAAGATCGACACCCTTGTTGTAAGGCCCGTGAAGCCTCCGGTGCCTCTCGAATCTGATATATTGGCAACTGCCGGATATGGTGGAAAAGCTTCATATCCGAATTGGGGGGTGTTGGCGACACTAATGAAACGTCACGGTGCATTCATTCATGTCTCTACAGACTTTGGCAGTACAGGTCATATGGTTGCAACTTGCAGTAAAACGGGATTAATCGACGGAGTAGAACGATATTACTCCGGCATTACACGGCGAAAATCCATTATGGCTACCGTCGGGGCAATCCATCGTGCAGGGTCTCGCATAGCTGTTTTCGAAGGACTGGGATATTCATCGAATGCCCTTGCCTGGCAACTGGCAAAATCCGAAGGGGGAGGCTTTGTAAAGAATTCATTCTTTAGTCATAAGGGACTGACTGCGGAAGCAGGCCTCATAATAAGGTTTAACCGTATGGCTGTGTCTGCATCAGTCCTTACCATAAAAGGCAGTGAATGGTTTGCCTCAATAGGTGTGGGTATAAGATTAAGTAAAAAGTAGGATTAACAGAAAAAATGACATATAGTTCTAAATATCTCTTTAAGCTTCTCCCAATGTGTTGTGTATTGGCAAGCTGCTCTGAACATACTTCTCCGAGTATCCTTGAGCCAATAATCACTCTTTCTGAAGCAACCGACATATTTCGTACTGAAGCCACCCTTATCGCCGCAGTAGACAGGCAAGGGGAGGCAAAGCTGTCGTTTATTACCCTTTTTTGTGCTGCCGAAGAAGACGCAGAGCAAATGAAGATGAGCGGTGATCCTCAATCTGACAAAGTTCCCTTTCATTTGACCGGACTTCAGCCGGGTCAGACCTATAGTGCATATATAGAAGGGGGCTCCCAAACTGCAACCTTGAGATCTAACACAGTCACTTTTAAGACCCAACCTAACGAACTTCCCAAGCTATCTTCCCCAATTCCTCTTTCCACCGGACCTTTGGGCATTATCGTAGAGTTCAACATCATTGAAGACGGAGGGGAAGCTCTTTCAATGGCAGGTTGCGAAATAAAGACTTCAGGATCGTCTGAAAGCCGTCGGTTTTATCTTCCGGAAATGGATTTGACCTCAGGTGCCCATCAACTTAACATCACCGGCCTTATTCCTGAGACTTCGTACGTCATAACCCCATTTGCGTCAAATTCCATAGGAGAGGTGCATGGTGAGCCTCTGGAATACACTACAAGAAACAGTATCGTTCTTAAACAGCCTGGATGCCTGTCAATGCTATTTGAAAATGGTGGCTTTTACGATCTCGAATCCCTTACTATTTCCGGATATTTGAATGGCGATGATTTCCGTACACTTAGAATCATGCTCGGAGCCCCGAGCGCAACGGAAGAGAATTTCTCAGGAGTCAAAATAGGTGATGTCGACCTCACTGACGCTGTTATCACCGAAGGGGGAGGCTCTTATGACGGAAGCCGCTTTACAGAGACTGACAAACTGACATCCGGCATATTTGCAGATTGCCCCCTTTTGCGTAATATAGTTCTCCCGGTGACAGCCATCAGCCTTGACCGCAATGCTTTTGCACGTTGTCCGGCACTTAATGTCATCACAATATCAGCAGGTATAGAGCATTTGCTCCCTTCTTCGGAATGCCCTTCTCTGACTGAGATTAAGGTATCGAAGGCTAACAGCAATTTTGCATCTATTGACGGCGTGCTCTTCAATCATGATGCATCCGAAATACTATGGTTTCCTTGTGGTAAGAAAGGCGACTATCAGCTTCCTGCGTCAATAACGTCTATCAGGGAAAATGCCTTCGCTGAAACCTCCATAACGAAGCTCATAGTTCCTGCTACAGTGACTTCCATAAGTCGTGGGGCATTTGCCGGGTCTGCTCTTGCTGAAATAATTCTTCCCGACAACATTACCAATATTTCCGAGGGAATGTTTCAAAATTGCTCAGATCTGAATTCGGTTTGTTTAGGTTCAGGCACAGAATTCATTGGAAATTATGCGTTTGACGGGACTGCTGTCAGTTCTATTTATCTGAAAGCCGATATCCCGCCCTACGCCACAAAAGATGCATTCATCAATGGGAGTTCAGCAATCTTTGAGGAGTGTACTCTTTTTATTCCGGTGGGAAAAAAGAAAATATACAGCAACCACAATGTCTGGGGCAATTTCACCCACATTGAAGAATTCCAACCATAAATTAGTTGAAAGTCTTATGGAAAGTAGAGATAAATACAATGACAGTGTTCCTTTGTCGATGGAGGAGAACGATTCCGATTCATGCATCCACGCTGATGAAGAAAGTGCACGCCTTGACTTCGCAGAGATCTTTTCCAATAAATTCTCCAATATATCCCTGCTCTACAGCTCCTCAAATGGAGCTACGGAGATCCATACAGCTACTCGATATGGAAAACGTTTTGCTCTGAAGGGTCTGAAAAAAGACTATCTTGAAGACCCGATCAGCAACATGTGTTTGGCAAAGGAATTCGAAATAGGCATATCCCTTGACCATCCAAATATCAGGCGCACTTTAGGACTTGAAAATGTCGATGCTCTTGGAAAGAGGGTAATATTGGAATATATCGACGGCATTCGTCTGTCAGAAATGATCTCAGAAAAAAATATTTCTCCGGAGAAAGCGAATGCAATGGCATTGCAAATGGCAGACGCGGTAAGATACCTGCATGGCAAGCAGATATTCCATCGTGATCTCAAACCCGATAATATATTGGTGTCCCATCAAGGAGGAAATGTGAAGATCATCGACTTCAATCTTTCGGATCGTGATGATTACGTCATTCTTAAGCATCCCGCCGGATCAAAAAGATATATGGCGCCGGAGCAGTCAGAGCCCGACGCCACGCCGACTGCTGAAGCCGACATATATTCGCTTGGAGTGATTTTAAGTGATCTTGCAGACGCAAGCTGCAACCATGGTTTGTCTCATGCTGCCGTCCGGTGCATGCATCCTGATCCTGCCAAGCGTACAGAAGGACTTGACATGATCGGCACCACGTATGAAGAAAAGTCTGAGAAATCTTCATGGGGATATCGGATTCTCTCGTCGAAGGCGCTCACATATATTCTGTCGGGAATCTGCATTTTACTCTCCGCATTCATTACTATACACTATTTAAAATTCTAAATCGAAATTGCCATGGAAAAAAATAATGCATTAGAAGCTCTGGTCAGGATTACCAATGAAAAGCTTGGTTATGAACCCACGACTCCGTCGGAATTCAATGATCTGTTGCGGAGAATACAAAAGACTACCGGCGACTCTTTAAGCCTTTCATCTATTAAAAGACTGTGGGGCTATGTAAAATACAATGGAGATTTTTCACAGACCACCCTAAATATACTTGCAAGGTTTAATGGGATGAAAGACTGGGAATCTTTTAAGAAAAATATCGAAAAAGAAGTGGCTGTCACCAACGATGAAGATTCAGGATTTCATCCGGACACGATGGTCGACACCGGTAAATATAAGCCAGGCGACCGATTTGAATTAGGGTGGAATGATGGAAAAGGTTGTGAAATGGAATGCGTGGACCATATGCGTTTCCGGGTGGTAAAATCGCATAACATAAAGCTCAAAGAAGGAGATATCGTCACACTCCACACCCTGTGCATAGGTCATCCCATCTACATCAGCGACATTGACCGCGGAGACTTTCATTTCGCCTCCTACATAGGAGCAAAGAAATCAGGCCTCCAATCCATACGGCTCGACGAACGGAAGGATTAAGAAAGTATGGCAGGAGAGGATAGAGCTAATTTCTGACTTTAGTCCATTCGGGGAATGTGTCATAACCATAGCTGTTGCCTTGCGTATACTCCGTATTGCCGGGCAGCCTGACTTTCTTTAGGCTTTTGCAGCCTTGAAAAGCGGAATTTCCAATCCACTTCAGTCCGAAATTGAACTCCACCTCCTTGAGAGCGGCGCATTCAGCAAAACCTAAGTGCTGTATGGTCTCAAGAGAATTTGGAAGCATCACTTTCTCAAGATAATCATTCCAGTAGAAAGCCGAATTATCGATCTCGATAGTTCCGAATGCCACCTGATACTCCTTGTCCTTCTTACCAGCCGGATACTGGACAAGCTGACGGCCAGAAATCGTGTAAAGCACACCGTTCTCAACCTTATACTCCGGATTTCCTCCCTTGATAGATAGGGATTGCAATGATTTGCAGTTACGCCACGGCGCCATACGTATTGTCCTAACACTCGCAGGAATCTCAAACTCCTTAAGGGCAGTACAGTTCATGAACGCGAAATCCTCAATCATAAGCAGCTTAGAATCTTCTGCAATTACCACCTTCTCAAGTTTCTCGCAATCAGACATAGCAGAATAGCCGATACTCGACAGCGAAGCAGGTAAATTAATGCGCTCCACATCTGGAGCACCCTCAAAGCATCCGAGTCCGAAATTCTCAATCCCTTCCCCTACTGATATTTCCTTCACTCCTTCCATCCATTTGATAGAATCGTTGAAGAACGTCGCGAAAGCATGCCGGGCTATGCGATACACCCGATATTTCTTTCCTGAAAATTCCACCTCTCCCGGAATCACCAACTTCTCGACGCCATTCGGATTCCCACCGAATACATTGACGGTCTCGTCATCTTCATTCACTCCAAAGATCAATATTGATCCATCGGGATATTCCACATTAAACCGCTTATCCTCAGCAATCTTATAATAATCATAATCCTTCACCTCATCCCATGGTCTGTAGACCGTATCCGGCACCTCCCAAACCACTGCATCCTCCACCGTGCCCTTTGATTTGTTTCCACAGCCAAATCCAGCGACTGCCATAAAAGCCACCATAACAATCCCCGCTATCCGATTCTTAGTCATCTTTTCCATTCCGCCGTTTTTAATAATTCTCCGTTTTCATTTGTTTCCATTCTTACTGATTTTATCTTTATAATGCAAGCCTGCACGCAGTAGATTTTAGACCGCACATACCATTCATTTATTAGACCCCAATTTGCCTTAAACTAAATGGTTGCAAATCAACAACAAAAGAATTATAACGAATTTTCTATTAGGTCAAAACAGCAAAAATGTCCTAAAGAATGGACTCTATTAGACCTAAAATGTCCTAATTGCGATTGTATTTCATACCATGAGTTGCACCTGACGAAGATACGAGCCCTGATTCTATTAGATTTTTGAGCATTCTCTGGATTGTTTTGTGAGGTATTTCCTCTCCAATTCTGACATTTATGTCCTTTACTGATGTAGGACAATATAGCTTCAGATCTTCTAAGATAAGTTTACGCAGTCTATGAGGTTCAATTCGTTTGAGCGTGGTCTTACCTTTGAAGTCGCTATCGCGCAGAAGCTGTGGATTGACGCGATATTCCACACCTCTTGTCTTTGCATCATTTGTTTCCACAATCCCTATCTCGACAAGGGGACGTAGCCATGGACGCAATGCAACGTTATCTTTCAATTCAAGCTAACGTATAAGTTCAAATCCAGAGATACTTCCAGCTTGTGCTATCATGCCAAGGCAGATTATATGTTTCTGTCTCAGTGGGAAATTTTCGGAAGCCCGTTTAATAACCTTGATAGCCTCTTCACTGACAATACGTCGTTCAACAATCGTAGTCACAGAATCATCACCCTCTTCTGCTCGCGGCACCTATTTACCGTTTCTAAGTTGAACCTCATACATTTTGTCGTAACCCGAACCCTCCCGCTCCATCAGGTAAAGCGAAAAAAAGAGGTTTGCCATACGCTCGTTACGCTTTACTGACTTATGGAGTATATTGTTCTCAGTCACACCCAAAGGCAGCTGGCCGGGATTTACGAATTCAACTCTGTCGGGATGAACATTAATGAATATGTCGTCTGCAACTGTGTATGAACGGTGGACGAGTGCATTAGCATATAACTCACGGATTATTCTTTCATCGTATGCCGGAATGTTACGCCTATAAAGTCCGTCAGCAATCTCAGTGGATTCTTTCCAATCCGGCACTCGCTCCCATACACTTTCAATAATCTCAATGGGATTCAGGGATTGTAAATGCAAAAATAGAAAGGCCTAACAGAGCCAAAATTATGAGAAATGAAATCCCAGATACGATAAGAATAATTTCTCTATTTGATAAATCTTTTAATTTCATTATAATTACGAAGGTTCTCTTGTGGAATTTTGTTTTTCTACAACGATAAATAAAATAAGGACTGTGGCATTACCCCCTTAATCCAACATAGACATAAAGAAGATAATTAGTCTTTTCATCAAGGAACATTCTATCAAATTTCCCTTGATCATTTGTCCTATTAAATACCAATAGAACTCAAGAACATCTTGATAAAAAACCATAATGGCTGTTCATGGGGAGCATTACCATGAATAATCATTGTCGGAGTAAATGGTCAATCAAATATTATATGAACCCATATATACTATTCCTTGTATGAAATAGAGTAATAAACAGACGACTTCTTCATTATTTCAAACACTTTAGAAGTAAACGCCAGCTCTAAATCCACAAGAAACTTTTGAATTCCCTGAAAACGCAACAGTAAATTGCGGGCCTATAAAGATACCAGCCTTACTACCAATATACACAGCAGGTGCTAAAGCCATACCCCAAGCCGTTTTAGTTTCATCATTTTCGCCAAAATAAACATCACACAAAATATCAAGAGGCATTGACAATAATATCTTAGGGGTAAAATAATATCCTATCGCCGGACCTAATCTTATCTCGTCATAGTTGAAATCGCTTAGTCCATAATTAAAGTTAAGTGGGGAGAAATGAATTCCAGCGTACAGTTTCGGTGCAATTTCCCATGGAAGCATTGTCCATGAAAAGCCATAAGTTCCCGAAAGTTTAACATCTTCAAAAGAACCAGCCGCATATGTAATCTCATATACGCCTGTTTTTCTTTCTGATTCAAAATCTGATAGTTCAAACATCTCAGAATTTTTACTTTTTGTAGATTGCGTTTCCGAGAACACAATATTTGTCTGTCCTACAATATCCGAGTTGTTTTGAGGTACAAATTGCTCAATATATTGTGCCTGAACAAAACCGAATCCTCCATTATATTTAACTTTTGCCCACCCCTTTTTGATTGATAGAACTTCTATTTGGCTACCGCTATTAAATGTCCCTAATATGTTGGCACTGGAAGATGCTGCCTCTCTAATGTTAAGAGGAGATGACGATGTTACCTTATAGTTGTTTTCGGCAAATGCTGCAACAACTATAAATACCATCATTAGCGTAGAAATAACTCTATTGAATCTCATTATTTCGGATTTTGAAGATTATCCAACTGCTTCTTGACCGGAAATCTTGAAGATAATTATCTTATTAGTAAGGGGGTCATAAACACCATATATTCCTGTTGCACCAGTTGGAATGGTATATTCTATTTTTGAGATACCATTTACACTGGTTTCAATAGATTTGGGAAGAATGGCGTTCTTAACCATATCCTCAAATGTGAAGCCATAGTAATTTGATTTGGCTTTCTTGTCTTGATATTTGCGGATACGGATAAGTTTCAGTTGCTGTGCTTTTGCATTATCCATATGGAATTCTGCCGTAATAACCTGAGGATTTGATTGTGAAAGATTGATTTTCAGAGAATCTGTATCAACAGTAACAATTCCGGATATTTCTTTAGTTGGATTCAATGATGCCACATTGCGATTGATTGCACCTTGTCCATCTTCAAGAACAATGTCGGTCAGAGGCTTATAGTGTGGATTTTTCTCCTTGCGATATTCAACTATGTCGGCAAGATTAAGGCTCATTGATGAACCATTATCAAGCTGAATGAGCAGATAATCGTTAGTGATTTCATCGCTATCAGAGTAGTTACGCTCAAATATAACACCGCGATGTGTTCCACCATTCTTCATCTGAACAATGTCGATCAAGTCAGACTGTTCGAGAAGTGTTTGATTTGGGTTAATCTTGAAGCGGTTGTCTTTCATTACTTCTTCGGTGTTAAACACCTCTATTACTCCGTTATCACGGAGGAGACTCATTGTTTCTCCGGGTACTTCTTCGATGTATTGACCTTCGTATTCCAAGCCCGAAGCCAATTTATAGCGACGGTTAATACCGGAAAGGAGTAACTTGGGTCGTTTGTCTGCCCTTACAACCTGAATTGTATCCCAATTAAGCGAATATGTATTGGGGGTAAGTTCAAGATAACGGACTTTTGCGCCCTTTTCAAGAATGCGTACACGATTGATTGAGCCGTTTGTTGTAATGATGTCACTAAGCAGGAGGGTACGACCATTACCAACACCGTTAAAAGCATCGTTATCTTCAGCCCACTGCTTCCATTCGGACGAAAGAGACGAGACTTTTACTTCGTTGTCAACAATAGACTTTACTTCCTTATTCGGAAGCAAAACTGTCGCTTTAGATGTTGTAAACGTGAAGTTTTCACCGGGACGCTGACGTGAGATATAACCGGTCAGTTCCGTGCCATCTTTCAGGACAACCGTAAGGTTATCCTGAGCTGAGGCGGATGCCAGCCCTGCAATCAGTGCAAAGCCGAACAGAAGTGCTTTAGTTACTTTCATTATAGTGCTTGTTTTTATATTCAGTTACGTATGATGGATCACCTATAGGGGTGAGAGAGTTTTCAAAATTAGAGCGCAAGTTTATATGTTGAATATTCGTATTAAATGGATTTGAATTGATGATAGAGAACGCAATATTTAATAATGGTTCATCCAAATCTCCCAAATCCTTTTTGGCGACATTATAGCCTTCGGCGATATAAAAATCAGGAAAAAGTCCGCTATCTGAAACAGTTTCGCCGCCTTTATTATAATATTGCATAGTGATTGGCTGGATAGCATATTTGAAGCGGTGATCGCTTATAGTATATGATCCAACACCTTTTCCAACCGTAGCCTCTCCAATTTGTATGACTTCCATATAAGGTTTTAAGCATAATATGGTTGCCTCACTTGCTGAGGCAGTATGATTCGAAGTCAATACATATAACCGAGAAAGATTTAATGGAATTATTGGATACCCTCCTTTTGAATGATCATCATCAATTGATGGAAATCCAAAATTATCAAACAACTCAGCATAACCAGTCGCAATAATGTTTTCTTTTGATATACGGTCGTTGTATTTTGTAATTTGAAAAATGTCACCATATGCTAATTCCGGAGCTATACAGTTTGTCAAATATTTGCAAGTTTTTACGTATCCACCCGGATTATATCGCAAATCAAGGACAAGATTGTCAATCCCTTTTTCTTGAAACTTTTTCAACGAAGGAATCAAATCCTCAATACTGTCAAATTCTTTATAGCATAGATAACCCGTGCCATTGGAGTATATAGAATCCAGTAGTACCGTAGATTGTTTAGATGTATTTGATATAGATAAGGTTATGGTATTTTTATCGTATGAGAAGCGCTCATCCTTAACTATAACCTTAGTATACTGTATTGTGGTGTTATCTTGGAAGATTATGTCAATCCAATCTCCTCGCTTCAATGACGTTTTGGTTACAATAGAATTATCCACATACAGTACCAGAGAAGCTGTATTATTATGACAATCTTTATATGTTTGATACAATATGGGATTTGCCCTTTCCGATGTTGGCGTATATGAACTATTTGTTAGCATATACGAAAACCGGTCTTTTTCACTAAGAAGTTCAGAGAAGAATTCCTTGGGTGTTTGGTCGTAATTGCAACTTGTTGAGTCAGGAAGATCTTCTCGCCACAGATAGTGTTGGTTCATTTGAGCATAAATCCATTTATTCTGCTCAAAATAAACATTGTTGGTAGGATTATCAACAGAAGGTTCTACCGGAGAGGGCATATCCTCTTCGGTAGAACAACTGTTGATTGCTGTTGTCAATAGGCTAAGAATAAGTATTCTTATTACCTTCATCGATTATTTCTGTTTGAGATAATTAATAGCTTTCACTGAAACCGGTGTGTTCTCAAGTTCAATGTTGAAATCTACATTTTGCTCAAATTTAGTATTTGCCTTTTGGATTTTGGCAGGAGCATTTGCAGAAATCTCCAAGTCGTACCAGCCAGCTTCATCATTAGCAACGTCGAGTTCAAAATAGTATTCTTTACCTGCTTCAATGTCAACAACGGCAGGATCGCCCCAGCTATAACGTCTTGAAGCTGTCTCAGCAACCCATTTTAATTTTACATTTTTCATAGGGAACTTGAAACAGTAACCATAACCTCCTACATATTGGCTATTTCTTTTATGAGAGTACCAAATGTAATCATAATCAGAGCTTGATTTGATTGAGAATGTAGGTTCGCCATATGAGTTCAGTGTCAAGTCACTTGATGCTTGATTACCTAATAATTTGAATGTCTCAACGTTGATTGCCACGCCATTGTCATTGTAATCAAGACATGCGTTCCAATCATCTATGTGGCATACTATAAGTGCTCCAGCAGGTTTGACTTTTATGTTGATGTCACGTGAGTTTGAAGTAATAATTTGATTCTCGGTAGTAAGTCCTAAGATTGCACGAGCGCCACCAATATAATTAGTGTAAGTAAGAGTAGTAGTATTAAGTCTCTCTTGGCCACTTAATGTGTAAAACTCGTCTACTGCTGATGATGTTTTACCAACTACATCTGTTAATGCAACGGTTGTATAATCACCTTCCGCCAAATTGAAATTAAATGTCTGAATATGTGTGTAATCCGGCGAAAATGATTCACCTGATTCAACCAATACACCCTTGTTGTTGAAAACGAGTAAGCGTACACGAAGCTGATAGTTAGAACCGAGGGATGTTAAATCACCAACATCCCATTCCTCATATGAGGAAATAACTGTAGACGGATCTACTTTGAAAGCTGTGGTATGAGTAACGGGGATGTCATCATTGGAACAAGACGACAGAATCACAGTGAAAAGCACTGCGAAGATTGCGAGGTATTTTTTCATCTGTTTCATCTTTTATTTGATTACGTTAAATAGCCAGCCTATTCCGAGAGAGATAGTGCTCACCTTAGTTTGAAAGTTGCCGGCAATGTCGCTATTACCCAAGTTGTAACGAAGGTCTGCGGTAAAGCCATTTTTGAGTTTGCAATTAACTCCAATGGAAAGCATTACATCGTATGCTTTCATCTTGTCCATCTGATAAACCGCGTTATTGTACTTGAACTCTTTAGGAGATGCTGAAAACGCACCAGTGAATGTCGGGCCAACTTCCGCAGCGAATGTAGGAAGAAAGTACCATTGGAACAGAACCGGGATTTCAAAGCAGCTCATGTTGATATTCTCCACATCTGTCTTCAGTGAATGCATGGAGTATAGAGCTTCAAGCTGAACACCGAAACGCTCAGTTCCGAAAGGTTTGCCTGCAGGTCTACCAAATCGGAGATTTACGGCAGCTCCAGCGGAGAAGCCAATGTTTCCTGTCATGCCAAGATCCATTCCATCCGGGTCACCGGCTATAGAATAGTTGACACCAACTTTTGGCCCTATTGAAAGGGCATAGGGCTTGTAGACAATCGTCCCCGAGTTGATATTGTAATTGACAAAATCATCGTCATCAACAGGGACTATGCCTTGAGCCGACGCAGAAACTGCCAATCCGACAGCCAAAGCGAAAGTTAGAAGAACTCGTCTAAACATAGATATTGTTATTGATTAAAAAAATGTATTAAAAGTAATTTTCGACTGAGCTCTTTCTCCGGAGCTTAGTTTAATGCTAACGTCCTTGGTTGTATAGGATGTAACTGTAAATGTTGTGCTTACTGTCCTTGAACCATGAGCCGGAATACTAACGGATGAACTTTTCCCATTAGACCACGAGGCTGTTACGGTCACTGATTTATTCGAGTCGTTAAAAATTGTAGAAGAAACAGTAGCCAGATCATTTTCATTGGCTCTTACAGTTGTTGGACCGGGAGCACTTACTCTTAGTTTTATTGGATAAACTATTGAAAATTGTTGAGTATTGTCTGCCAAAACAATCCCTCCTTGCTCTATAACGACGCGAGTTTCACACTCGTCTGCATTTTTTGACACTGATGGTATCGCAGTAAATGTAAATAAATTATCATTTCTTACAAATTCGGAAGTTTTATCTATCAGTGTTCCATTTCCATCATTAAGAAGGATTCGATAATTTGCAAGTTTTGCAGGGATATTACATTCTATTGTTATTGGCTGAATGTTGCCTTTTCTATCAACTTCAAGTTCAGATGAATGAATTCCGTTAACTTTTACATTAATAGAAACTTCTCCGTCATTAACACATAGGACACCATGTTTCCCACCCAATATAGCGATAATATTTCCGTCCGAATACTTATCCCCAAAAGAGTCAAACTGAGGAGTAACAATGATATTGTCACCTTGCCTTAATCCATACTTGCCATTTTCAGAATATTCTGAGTAAATCGAAGATTTTGTTTGAGTTGAAGGATTATTTACGGGAGCTGCGTTGTTGGTTTTAAATGTCTGTTTAAAATCAGCTTCCTTAATTTTACGAACCTTTTGTCCTTTTGTATTGACCAGTGCATAGTCAGTATTGTAAGCAACAGGAGCCAAACCATTTGAAAAGCAACCGGCAGCAGTCATTTCTCCATAGTGAAAGTCCACAGCAAGTGTATTTCGAGAGGCATTACGGTCATAATTTTCACTAATGAACTTCATGTAATTGCCTTGTTTGACTGGTGCATATCCCTCCTTAAATGGCAGTGCATTGTCAAATTGACATTTTACCACAATATCTCCTACTGGGTCAATGTAACCAAATTTCCCGTTTTTATTGGATATGACAAGTTTATCTTCTGAAAAGTATTGGTTGCTTCCCGGAAGATAAAATTTCTCGTTTATTGAAGATATGTTACCATCCTCACCGATTATACTTTGTAGGAGATATTTTGTACCTTCCTTTGAACCGGCAAGTGCATACCCATTTACAAAAGGGGTGATGAAATCATAATCAGCCTGTAGTATGATTTGATCCCCAGCTTTTATGATTCCCCATTTTCCATTATTTTGAAATAAATATAATTCGCCGGAATATCTTTGCAAATTCTGATAACTGGGCGATATAGACCATGTAGCGATTTTAGCATTTGAAGAAACAAATGCTAAAATCGCTACAAAAGTTAGTATTTGACGCTTAAGATTCATTCTCTTACGCGGTGTTTATTATATAGTTCAACCAAATGTTTTATATTGCAGCAATATGTTACCTCAGTTCCAGAAAAACCACTGCATAAAACGCCCACCAATCGATGAGACTTATCAATAACTGGAGACCCGCTTTGACCGCCAATGCCGACAGCCTGAATCTGAATTTGATTGTCATCCGGGGTTTTACTCAGAGAGGCCTTATGTATAGTAGGACGTAGTTCCTTTCCATCGAATGTCTGATTATTGACCGTTTCACCCATAGGATAACCAGTTATAGTCAATTCTTCATCCTGTGGCTTTAATGTTCTTTCATCAACTCTCGCGTTTTCTATATCATAAATAGCACCCATCTTGACAATATAATCCGGGGTCTTACGAGAATTAAGACGTATTAAAGCCACATCCTTTTTAGGATCTTCTGATTCTGCAATGACTTGGGCTTGCTGTAAATCTATTTGATTATTTACTTTAGAGCCTGTTAAACCAATCCCGAAGAACGCATGCTTACCACCAATTTCCAATGGAGAATTCTGATAACGCCTTAACCATGCGTTTGCATCATCAGCAGATAATGCTCCAGTCATTACATTATAGGCAAGAAGTTCGTAAAGATTCCCACTGGTAGCTTGACGAGCCTTTTCCATCTGTTGCCTGATATTTTCCTCATCTTCTGCATCCCGGTACTCCCAAGGCACTGCAATATGTCTGTTTGTACCCATTTCTCCATCTTTAGAGATGAAGAAAGCAGTACCGGTATATCCAATCGGACTAAGACCATCTGTGGAAGTATTCACTTGCAATTTTCCGCTCGGTCCTACCCCCATATACCACTTATCAGGCCAGCCTTTAATCACATTTTTAAAAGGATCATCTTTTACATTGATCTCATAATAATATCCTCCGTACACACAGCCTGAAGCATTTTCCATTGCTTGTGTGGTTACAGGATCTACAGTGTTATTCCAAGGAATATATGTCCATGCAGCCCATCCGCAGACAACAATAGCGACAATAGCGGCAGCAATGCCAAGAATTTTGCCCCAAGGATTTCCGGGTATATATTGAGAAAGATTTACAGGTACACCACCGCAAACGATAGAATCAGTCTTTTTGATTTGTCGCATCTGACCGGGATTAAGACGCTCCCCGTTGATGGTAGAACCATTTTTGCTGTGATCCTGTAAAAAAGCTTTGCCCTTTCGGTCAATTTTGAGAGTGGCATGATAGCGACTTGCCGTATTCCCGGCAATCTGAATGTCGTTCCTCATGCTTGTGCCAATGCCGTATACTGCCTTATAATTAGACATATCTTCGGGCATTGGAACTTGATTCCATATTAGTTCCACATCACCGAAACGAATTGCATCGCCTCGTTTGATTGACACTTGAGTTCCGGGCTTGATAGGACGATTCATCACGAAAGTCCCATTGCGACTATTCTTGTCTTCCAGCAAGATGTCGCCATTGTTAAGTATTGTGATTTCGGCATGGAGAGCACTTGCTTTATCGCTGTGGAGAACGATATCGCAACTTTGGTCTCTGCCTACTTTAAATAGTCTCATATAGTTTCGTTATTAGCCGATTGTACGTTTTGTTTTTTGTGACTTGTCTTTGTCCTTCTTATCCTTTTGGTCTTTTGACTTATCGTCACCCTTTGATTTTGGCGTGGCAGGTTTCTTTGGAGTAGAAGGTTTCTTGGCGTTTATCGAATCTTGCATAGCCTTTTCAGCAGCTTTCTTGATAGAATCTTGACGCTCAACATTCTTGATTGAATCCAGTCTTACCGCTTCCTTCTGCTTCAACAGTGTTGAATCTTGAATAGCTGTTGTCGTAGGCTGTTCAGGATTATCTGTTGAGCCGCCGTTGATTGCTTTCATTCCAAAAATGACAGCAAGAATAACAATCACAGCGATTATTCCACCAATTAGATATTTAACCCACTGATTGGATTTAGGCACTTGATTCCAATCAAGTTTCGCCACATGGGCAAGGGATATAATATCCTTGCGAGTTACCGGCACCGGCACATTGGGAGATATGCGTATGCCGTTTACATAGGTTCCATTGCTGCTTTGGTCAATCAGGGTCATTTTTCCTGATGGAGTGACGTTTAACAGTGCATGACGGCGGCTAATAACGTCGGTTGAGTCATTTATGACTATGTCGCAGTTTAAATCGCGACCGATTGAATATGTTTTCATCGCCATATTAATTTCTTCGTTTACCAGTCGTTGAACTCTTTGATCCTCCTTGCTTATCTGCTTTCAAACGATCTATTTCTTCCTTTAACAGTTTATTTTCGTCTACTTTGGATTTAACTTTACCCGAAAGGGCTGCATTCTCTTGTTCAAGTTTTTTTACCTTTGCAGAAAGCTCCGAATTAGCATTAACAGCATTTGATTGAACATTGCCAATCTCGTTTTGCATACTGCCAATAATGGAGTCTTTTTGATGAATTACTGATTTAAGAGAATCCATCTCCGTCACTTGTGCTGCTTTCGTTTCCTCCGATGCTGATGAATTGTTTCGTCCGAGCAATATGCCATTGAAGACCAAACTCAACAGACAGATTAACGAAACGGCTCCTAAAAGGAGTTTTGTTTTTGTGTTCATCTTCGATCTGAGTTTTGAATTTATTTTGGGTTCTACGATTGCAATAGTAAGATTATCGTGGCCACCACCTTCAGACCGGCCCTTGCCGTCAATAGTAGTGGCAATTTCATCAGTAACAGTACCAAGTGCATGTTTCCTGTCAGAAACCATGTCAATAAGTACCGTTTCGGCAACAGAACCATGAATACCGTCTGTGGTCAGTACAAATCTATCACCACTATCATAAGGCAACACAGCGACATCAACCTCAATGTCGGGTTTTATGCCCAACGCACGGGTAATGACATTTGACTGAGCCGAAAGACGAGCCTGTTCTTCGGTAATAACTTTTTGACGTACTAAATCAAAGACCATTGAGTGGTCAAAAGTGCGAAACACCTTACTTTTGCCACGCAACTGATAAACGCGACTATCTCCAACATGAGCGACAGTAGCACATTCTTCATTGATAAGAAGGACAGTGCAAGTTGACCCCATGCCTTTTAGAGTTGGCATTTCTTGTCCTTGGGCAATAATAGCAAGATTCGCCCTCCGTATCGCCTTGATAATAATATTTGAGGCTGTATCATCGGGATTCCCTTCTTTAATGCCATTTATGATTTCATTTACAGCAATAGAAGAAGCAGTTTTTCCTCCGGGACCACCTCCCATACCGTCACACACGGTTACGACAAAGCCATAGAGAGTTTCTGCACTTCCATAAGAGTCTTGATTCTCGGAACGGCCACCTATCCGAGATTCAGCGTATCCGACTATAAAATTCGGCGTTTTTAGTTGTTGAATCAAATCCATAGTTACTATTGGTTTTATAGTCCGAGCCATTCTTTAAATCGTTGGAATAATGATTTCGGAGGAATTAGAGCATCCTTAAGGGCTTCACGAAATTCGTTAGCAGTCTGGTATCTCTTTGATTGCTCCTTTTCGGTTGCTTTTAAAATTACAGCCATAATGCGTTTGGGAACAGCATCACATGCAGGTAATGATTCTCTCATCTGACGAGTTAGAGTATCAACCTCTGTATCTGTATCAAAGGGGTTAGTCCCTGAAAGCAGTTCATACATTGTGATTCCAAGGGCATATATGTCAGTTGCCGCATTGATTTGGACTGTCCGTGTTTTATCTCGAAGTATCTGTTCTGGGGCCGAATACTGGGGCGTGCCAATAAATCCGTATTGCGAAAACTTATTACCGTCATTCATTCGGGCTATTCCCAAATCCATAAGCCGTATATTGGAATCTCCCTCCACCATAATATTTGATGGCTTTATATCACGGTGAATAACCCCACGTGAATGCACATATTCTAAGGCATCGAGGACTTGGAACATTGCGTTACATATTTTCTCCACACGGTCGCTTCCATTGAGAAATTCTTTTACGTACTCGTCAATATTTTTGCCCGAAACATACTTGCTTACAAGAAATATTGGACCACCGGTCGGAGCATATTCACAATACCCAATCATTTCTACAAGGTTCTGATGCCGAAAAGCAAGAGATGCCTCCTGCTTGGCACGTTCCCTAATCATTGGATTGTTTGCGTATGCATCCTTAACACGCTTTATGGCCATACGAGTTCCGTCCTTAACACGATAACCCATATATACTGTGCCCATAGCACCGCTACCTAATGGAGCGGAGGTCGGGTCATAGCAATACCATTCACCCATTACGAGAAGATAGATGTACGGATCATCCGGACGCTGATATACAGTTTTGCTACTCATAGTCATTTAGAGGGTTTAAGGTTCACCATGCGGTTGGAAATTGCTTGAATATACTCATCGTCTCCGGCTTGTGTCGCCAATTGTTTCGCTTTGTTGAGATATATGTATGCGGAATCTGTGTTAAATGATGCTCCTCTCTTTTTGGATTTATAGTCACATCCTAATTCAAAAAGGGAATGATAGTCATTTGGATTGATTGCAACAGCATTCTTTAATAACCTATGAGCCTCTCTATTTTGGGCAGAAATGCCAAGATTCTTCCTAAAATTCGCAACCGAATCTGAAAAATCTCCAATCTTTACACTTTCATTACTGTCAAAGTATAGTCTGCTCAACAAAAAAGCTGCATCATAATCCTTTTCATTTGCTAAGGATTTCAGCATACTCAGACCTTCATTAGCCGTTTGTTTATCTGTTAATAAAGATAGTGCAAGGTCATATGAAATTTGAGGCTGTATATTGTCTTTGTTTACTGATTTATTGGTTTCTGCATAAGCAGTTATCTCATTGTCAGGATGTAGTGGATCTTTATCAGATGAATGATTATAAATATCAATACCACCTATTATCAAACCAACGAAAACAGCTGCACTTCCTATAATAACGCCTATTTTCTTCCATTCAACTGACCGACCGGGATAATCTAATGGAACAAGTTTGTCCACAGCAACTCTAAATTCTGCTGCACTTTGGAAACGCTGAGAACGTTTTTTTTGAGTAGCAGTATTTATTACCTCCTGAATTTGTTTTTGCTTAACATTCTGGAGTGGCATCTTCTTATTAAGTTGCATCTCCAATACTTCAGCCATTTCACCGTCAAAAGGCACTTTGCCAACCAGTAGTTGATAAAGTAGAATTCCGACAGCATAAATATCTGTGGTGGCGTTTTGTGAATCCACAAGACCTCGCACCAACTCTGGAGCAGCATACTTAGGTTTACCTATAAATTGACCGTCTATGGTATAGGAACTTTCTTTTGTATTGTTCCCATTTATCTTTTTTGCAATACCAAAGTCAATCAGCTTTATCTTACCATTGGAAGTAATCATGATATTCGAGGGATCTATATCCCTGTGAATATATCCGGCATCATGGAGTGCCATAAGCCCGGAAAGCAAACTCCGTACAATTGAAATGGCAAAACCATAAGAATTATTGATATACTTCCCATGTAGTTCCTGAGCAAAAGGTATAACACTTCCTTTGTTGTCAGTTACAACCCCATTTAACAGTTTATCAAGGGTAACACCATGTAAATATTCACTTATAACATGATAACGGACAATTGGTTGCCCCAATTCATCTTTCCCGTTAATTTCAACGAAACCTAACATTTCTATTAGGTTATCATTTCTTAATTGAACGGCTGCTTCACGACGTGCTCTGGCAATTACATGTGGAGGCAAATCACTATACAAAAATTTTATAGCAACTTCCCTTCTTTGATTAGTTGTTTCACTACAGCACCAACCTTTATACACTTTTCCCATTCCTCCTTCACCCAGAGGAGTGTCAGAGGGATCGTACTCATAGTATATACCTTTCTGTCTTTCGTTATCGCCTTGAATACGTACAGTGGCCATAGCACAATAATATTATTCAATCCATACCTACCGTACCACCGCTACGAAATCCACCTCCATTCATATCCATCCCGACTGTTGAATCGGTAGGTCTGTTACCTCCGTCATATGCCGAAGGATGAACTGTTGATGCAGGGTTAAAACGAGGTGGAAAATCTTGCTCATTCCGTGTGGTATTGTCTCTTCCACCATTAAATCCGCTTGGAGTATATACCTCGTCATCCTCTCTAACATCAATAAAGTTTTCTGACAAATGTAGCCCAAGTGCCTTTGTATCAATTAGCAATAGTAAGAGGTCATAGTTTTCTCCAATTGTAATTATATCTCCATTAACACACTCAACCGGACGAGCAACTGATACACTGCTTTCATTAACAAGTGTTCCATTAGTTGATCCAAGATCTGAGATTGTAGCTTCAGTCTTCTCCGGCTTTTTCATTTTGTTGATATGAAGATTGGCATGTTTAGAAGATACAGTACCTTCTCCTAACACTATATCACATTCCGATGAATTGCCAATTATGTTCTGTCCTATATGCAGAGGCCAAAACTCACCAATTCCAGTTCTGGAGATGGAATATAAAAAGCCCACAATTGGCTTACCCGAAGGTCTTGGATGGGCGTTTGCAGTGTTTTGAACTGGTCGGGGAACACCATTTGCAGGCATATCCATCCCGGGATATACCGTCCCATTTCCTCTCTGAGGATTAGACGGGCGAGAATATGCCTGATTGCCTCCGGCGTATCCTTGACCTTGGTTGGGATTATAATCTCCTTCGGGCCCAACACCCGGAAAGACAGTCTTGTTCTGTGACATTTTTAATATGTTTATCGAGTCGGTTTTTAGGTATCTCTTGCCAAGAGATACCTATGGTGATATAATCCAATGATTAATAAAACCATAGCTAAGACAAATCCTTAAATTACTAAACATTTTTCAGTTTTTAATCAAAAATTTTGGTTAATTTGGCATAAAAATTTTCATATTTGGGATATTTTCTTTATCTTTGTGCAAAAATAGGTATCTCTTGGCAAGAGATTCGGACTTTTGCTAAACATTTTGGCCTCGTATCCCCCCAATAGGGATTCCGAGGCTTATATCTATGTCGGTGTTTTAGGTCCAGTGGCAAGACCAAGGGTCTTGCAAAAGTTGAGTAAGACCGCTAAAAACGATGACAACATCGACAACAAAAAGCGATCCCTCCCGCCACCATTAGCGACATCCACGGCGAAACCAAAACCGCATTCTTTAGAATCCCTTCAATTCCAATGGATTATTTTTGATTTTGCATCAACGTGGATAGCGTTGGGCTTCGCCATCGCCGAAGGCACCGATGACGAAGCCGGATCTGCATTGTCTACCAATTATTTAAAATCCAATAATTTAAACTATGCTCCCTTCTATATGAAATTCGGAAAACGGAGAACGCGCAACTGAAAACGCAAAAACGAAGCTCAAGCTTCATTTTTGATGGGGATAAGGGATTCCACCCCAAATTCATCACTAACTTTGCACCCGGAAACCCAATCAATGAATTTCCTGGTCAACCTCACCTCAGAGGAGGGAGGCATGGAGACTTCAGAGGAAGCTCCCGATCAGGATTCGATTTGTCTTCGGGTGTCATCAGACACGACCGTCCGATCTATGGAAGGAAGGCTTCCTAGCCTCCCCAAAAGCGGCCCGTCCGCATTCTGAAAACTGACAACTCAATTCATTGAATTGCCTTTCCTCACGGAGGCCCGAGGCCTGACGGTCCACTCCGTGCTATCGCCAGCACTGCCGTAACAATCGCTGAAAACGACGAAAACGTTGACAACGATGAAAACGACTCTCCGAGCCATAGAAAGAGCACAATGACATATTGCCACCCCCTCAATGCATCGACGGATGCATCCGGATTCTCATACTGTTGGCTGAGGCCTGACGGTCCATCACAGCAATGCGAATCCCCTTGCATCCGTAATATGGGAGGGCGGTTTGGCTTCGCCCAAGCTAAAGCAAGTCCCAACCGCCGCCTACGTATTTCGGAAAACGGAAAACGGAAGACGGAAAACGTACATCTCCCTGATACATTGACAAGAGTATCGACCCAGACGGCCGCGACATGACCGAATTCGCCGCCCTATACTCTCCCCGCCATAGGTGGCGGGATATGGAAAGAATCATAGGCATACGCCCCAGGTGTCACCATGACACCCGGCGTATGCCTATTTTTTGTGTCTACTCAGTACAAGTGTCAAAGATAGTTAAAGTTTAGGCAGAATAGGGTAGAGGTGCGTTATATAGTCAGAAACCTTTAAATTATTAAAGCTATGAATGACAGATTAAGTTATGAAGAAAAGAAGGAACTGCCTGACAGTGTGTTCGGGCTTCCTGAACGACGTGAATATCCAATGCCTGATGCAGCCCATGTGAGGGCTGCGGAGTCTTATTTCCGCTATTGTCCGGAAGACCTGAAACCGAAGCTGGCACGCGCTATACTCGCTAAGGCTAAGGAATTCGGTGTTGACGTAGAGTCCCCGACAGTCCTTAGTTATGCAAATGAATAGAATAGCAGCCAATTCCATTCCATATCCATTCCTCCTTTCGCGAAAATATGAGGAATGGATTATTTTTTTCTCAAAACGTATGAATACTGTCAAGAATTTTGGCTAATTTTGCAGTATGATTAAAGCTGCTCTAATCGATATGGATGGGGTCCTCTACGACTCCATGAAATACCATACCCTCGCCTGGAAACAGATGATGGAGGAAAATGGCATCGAGTGCAGCCGCGACGAGTTTTATCTCTATGAAGGGATGACGGGCGCGGCTACTATCGACCTTATATGGCAACGTGAGTTCGGTAAGCCTTGCGAACCGGAAAAGCGAACTGCCCTCTATGACTATAAGACAAAGATTTTCAAAGCTATTGGAGGCAACGAACCTATGCCGGGTGCCGACCGCATGCTACGCACGCTTTGTGAACGCGGAATAAAGTGTGTACTTGTGACGGGAAGCGGACAGGCATCCCTTATCGACAATATCCGGAAAGACTATCCGGGGGTGTTCGGCGAGGGGATGATGGTGACTGCCCACGATGTGACCAAGGGAAAGCCCAACCCGGAGCCATACCTGAGAGGTCTGGAAAAGGCCGGGGTGAAACCGGAAGAGGCAATCGTGATTGAGAATGCACCTCTCGGAGTCCGGGCAGGGGTGGCTGCCGGAATACGCACAATGGCGGTATGCACAGGCCCGATACCTAAGAAGAATTTTGAGGATGAGAAGGCTTGGGGAATTTTCCCGTCGATGAACGAATTTGCCGACGTGCTCCCACTTGTGATCGACCTCATCAATTCACAATCACCATTTGTATTGGCTGATTCAAACACTTCCACTATGGTTGTGGACAGCCTCGCGAAGCAGATTCCTCTCTTAGGTGAGCTGCCCCGCTGTGTGATTCCTGCAGGCGACGACCACAAGGACATTGAGTCGCTGACGAAGGTATGGCGCATGCTTTCAGAAACGGGTGCCACACGCCGTTCGACACTCTTTTGCATCGGCGGTGGTATGGTGACCGACTTGGGTGGCTTTGCAGCTGCCACATTCAAGCGGGGCATCGATTGCATAAATGTCTCCACTACCTTATTAGGGATGGTGGATGCGGCTACCGGAGGCAAGACAGCCATCAACCTTGATGGGCTTAAGAATGAGATAGGGGTATTCGCCATGCCTAAGGATGTGGTGATTATCCCCGAGACACTTGACACTCTGCCTGAGGAAGAACTCCTTTCTGGATATGCCGAGATGCTGAAGACGGCTTTGATAGCCGACCCTGAGATGTATGCGGCACTCCTCGACATAGACAAGTATCTTGACGACCGGCGTCTGCTCCTACCCTGGATATTGCGTTGCATCGAGATCAAGACCGGGGTCACCACCCGCGACCCGAAGGAGAAAGGGGAACGAAAGATCCTCAACTTCGGACACACTGCAGGACACGCAATCGAATCGTTTGCCCTGATGAATGGGAAACCGTTGGCCCATGGGATAGCCGTTGCACATGGACTGCTGTGGGAAATGGTGCTTTCCGCCATTTCAGAGGGGGAAGCGAGGAATGGGAAGCTTGAATCAGCGAAGCTATATCCCTTTGCTACGATGCTGAAAGAGCATTACCCTGCAGCAGGAGTAAAGTGCATCGACATTGACACACTCATTTCCTTGATGCGACACGACAAGAAGAACGCTTCGCCAGACAGGATCAACTTCACGCTGCTGAATGAGATAGGTGCGCCACAATGGGATATGTTCCCGAATGAAGAGGAGATCAGGAGTGCATTCGAGATTTACATGGATCTTGTGTAGCACGCAGCGCGATATGCGAACAGAATAAATTATTTGACGAATGAAGAAGGCATTGCAATATATACTCCCGGTGATTCTGTCGGTGCTTCTGATATGGTATCTCTTCAGGAAAGTAGATTTCAGGCAGACGATGGAGATCATAAGCCATGGCGTAGACTATTGGTGGATCCTTGCAGCTATGGGAATAAGCATATTCTCGCATATCTTCAGGGCTATGCGCTGGCGCATACAACTGAATGCACTGCATGTGAAGACCACGCTCATGGAACTGACATGCGGAGTATTCGGATGCTATGCACTCAACCTGCTTCTGCCACGTGTCGGTGAACTATGGCGATGCACTTTCGTGGCAAGACGCTCACGTGCCCAATTCACAACGGTTATGGGATCGATGGTGGCTGACAGGATGGCTGACTCAGTGATGGTGCTTTTGCTGATACTCCTTACATTTGTCATTGCAGCCCCTGCACTCGCCTCTTTCATGGCCAAATATCCTGTAGGGGAAAATATTCTTAACATACTCTACTCCCCAACCTTGTGGATAGCCGGTATCATTGCCATTGGCATCGTATGTTGGATACTCCGTCGATTTCGTGACTCAACTCCGGTTGCCAAACTAAGGAAATGGATCGGCGAGATATGGAATGGATTTGCCATCACTGTCACAATGCCCGGTAAATGGAAGTTCTTGATGCTGACTTTGGCCATATGGGGATGCTATTTTGTGCAGCTGTATGTGGCTTTCTATGCTTTCTCCTTCACGAGAGCCTTATGCCACGAACATGGATTAGGATTCGGACTACTGCCGTGCCTTGTGGCGTTTGTGTTCTCATCGATCGGCATGGCAGTGCCAAGCAACGGAGGCCTTGGGCCTTGGAATATAGCCATAATGTTCGGGCTTGCCATATATGGAGTGGCCGATGTAGAGGGTGCGGCATTCTCAATACTTCAATGGAGCGGACAGACTGTGATGCTCATAATTCTTGGAATATTCACTGCTATATGGATTGGAGCCACATCTTCTTCCAATAGCATACAGCATAAAACGGGATTATCGAATGAGATACGACGAAGATGACACATACCTCAGCAATGAGGAAGACGATGATCTCTGGGATGATGAACTTGAGATCTCATCCGACCCTATATCTCCGGCATATGACTATGTGCCGGACCAAAGCTTTACGCCCGGAGGTTACGAAGACATATATGCTCCTGAAGACCATGATCCTAAGTCTGACTATAATCAAGACGAAGACTCGCATGAGAATTCAAGACCACGGAAGACAACTGAAGAAGATGATGACTATTATTCCGAGCCGGAACAGGAAGTCCCCGTAAAACAACGGCGTGAAGGATTCTTCAGGAAAAAGGTAGATGAGGATGAAGACAATGACTTCTTTGACTCAGATGATGAGCCGGCACCGGTAAAGAAGCCGAAACCTCCAAAGTTGGATCCGGAGGATCCTGACTATTGGATTGAAGAAGAGGAGTCGCCACTGAGCACGATAATTCATAAGCCTCGAAATGCTTGGAAATGGTGGCTCGCTGGAGCAGTCACTCTTTTGGCGTTGCTGATATTCGCATGGGTCTGGTTTTTGCGTCCTCATACTGACAGTGCAGTAAAATACGGCTATCTCCGGAATATGGAGAGGCGCGGATCGATCATCAAGACTTTTGAAGGAACTATGATACCATATAAGGAATTAGGCGACCCTGACCCGCTATACTTCAACGAAGTGAGATTCAGCGTGGCGAGCGATTCCCTAGCTGCAGTAATGAAGCGGATGATGCTCGGGTGCGTTCCTGTGAGAGTGGAATATGAGATGTATCATACAGCCTTGCCATGGAAGGGTGAGGAGAAGATGATCATCATAAAGGCTGATACTGCGGACCCTAAGAAGATTTTGCCGCCGGAATATAGGGTTAAGGATTAAGTGTTAAGAGTTGAGGGTTATAGGATTAAGGGATAAGTGCTAATTATTGTTATGATGAACAGGTCGTTAAAGAAGCATGTGGGAGTGTTGGCAGCCTCGATTGCCAGCGTCTTGCTGATGTGGGGATGCGCATCGATCGGCAACCCTTCAGGGGGTGCACGCGATGAAGATCCACCTCGATTTGTACGTGCAAATCCCTCGCCGGGATCGGTCAATGTAGACCCGAGCAATATATATATTGACTTCAATGAGTTGGTAAATGTGAAGGATGCATTCCAAAAGGTGGTGTTGTCACCTCCAGGGGCATCCACCCCGCGTGTATCGACACGTGGACGGCGCGTGGTGGTGAACATCACAGATACACTGCTCCCCAATACTACCTACACCATCGACTTCGGCGATGCCATCGAAGACAACAATGAAGCAAACAAGCTCTCGGGATTCGCATATACTTTCTCGACAGGACCCGTATTGGACTCGCTGAGAATCTCAGGCATGGTGATAGGAGCGGAAGACATGGAACCTCAGCAGGGAGTGTTCGTGGGAGCGTATATCTCAAAAGAAGACTCTGCATTCACGAGAATGCCGTTCGAGCGTCTGGCACGCACGGATGAATACGGACGATTCATAATCAGGGGATTGCAGGACACTACCTACCGACTATTTGCGCTCAAGGACCTTGACAACGACAAGCACTACGCGAACCCTGAGGAAGACATAGCATGGTTTGAGGACATAATCCGCCCTACATCGGAGCGAATCATGACCAGCGACACTATACGCAACCTTTATGATGGGGCGATCGACACCATTGTGCAGAGAGAAAGGACTCGCTTCCTTCCTAACAATGTGCTTCTGCGCATGTATAATACGGGGCTGAAACCACAATATCTCGTTAGCTATACGCGTCCGGATTCTACAAAGCTTGAATTCATCTTCAACTCCCCTTCGAGGAAACAACCGACAATAATGATAGCCGATGATGAGACATTTTCCACACCATTAAAGGGAGAGACCACAGTAGGCAACGACACGCTTACTTTCTGGCTCCCCAAAGAACTCGCTTCACGCGACACTCTGAAACTTGCCTTGCGCTATCCAAGTGTGGAGCTTCTGACAGGCATTGAGAGCATCGTCAACGACACGGTGAAACTCATGAAGCCGAAGCAGCAGGCTCCAAAGAAGAAAAACCAAAAGAAAAAGAAGTCTGAAAAAAAGGATGATAAGAAAGATAAACTACCTGCGGCTTCAGAAAATATAGGGGATTCGATACCGGCGATTGCCAATGACTCAATAGTAAATGAGCTGCCGGAGGATACGGAAGTGGAAAAGCCTAAGATACCGACATTCGCGTTCAATGCTAAAGGTCCTGACACGGACATAAGTAAACCTCTTGCAATAGAGGTGCCGGTGCCATTGGCGCGCCTCGATTCCTTTGCATTTCATCTTGAGACGAAACCGGACACGACATGGATACCGGTCAAGGGAGAGTACCGATTGGAAAAGGCTGACACGTTGTCTGACCGACGGTTTAAGATTGAATTCCCATGGCAAAGAGGCTCGACATATAGGCTCACGGTAGACTCTCTTGCAGGAACTGATATCTATGGAGTAAACAGCGACCGACTCGAGTATGAGTTCAAGACCAAGGCTCCGGAGGACTTATCAAACCTCAAGATCACGCTCAACGACCTTGAACCGGGCATCCCGGCATTCGTGCAACTTATGGCTTCAGGAGATAAGCCAAAATACACAGCACCTGTAGTGAACGGGACCGCAACTTTCGAGGGGATTGACGCCGGCAAATACTATGCCCGACTTTATGAGGACTTCAATGGAGACGGCAAGTACACCACAGGAAGCTACAGGCTGCAAAAGGTGTTTGGAGAGCCCACAGACACCATAGGTATACAAGATTCGATTGCAATAGAGTTGCCTACAGATACGATTACAGCCATAGAAACTGACTCAATCATCGACCCTGATGACCAGGTAGCAATCCCGGAGGATTCTATTGAGATTGCCCCTATGGATTCGATAGAAATGTCACAAATGCCAGTTGATTCTATAACTGACTCGATAGCAAACAAGCTGCCATTGGTGACAGAAGCAGCTTCCAAAAGATTCATTCGCCCGATGAGCGATGAGGAGATAGTAGACAGTCTCAGAAGGATAGGATATAGTCTTGTGCCGATAGAAACAGATTCTGTGGGAAAGGACATACTGATTGCCATCCAGCCTGACTTTGTGTACTATTATCCGAAGACTATAAATGTGAAGAAAAACTGGGATATGGAGCAGACTTGGAATGTATTTGAGACTGCACTTGATCTCCAAAAACCTGAAAAGATAAAGAAGAACAAGCCTAAACGGAACAACAACAGCAGGCAAAGCCAGGAAGAAGACGAGGATGAAGAAGACGATGAATTCGGCTCGAATCCTTTCGATACCAACAGGCGCAACAACTCAAACAACCGTGGGAATAACCGAGGCAACAACCGAAACAGTGGTATGCGGACGGCGTTTTAGCCGACTTTCAACGCAAGTGCAGACTTCATGACACCATAAGGAGTCTTGACTACATAAAGACCTTTTTCAATGCCGGACAACCCTGAGGCTGCTCCGGCATATCTTTTTACACCGGTCAGATCAAACACCTCAACGAAATCATCGGGAAGCAGCAACGAACCGGGTGTGGGGACAGACTCAACGCCACCTGATGCAAGAGCAAGACGAAGTCCCTGCACAGGGTCAAAATATCCATTTGCATTATGGGGATCCTCCGGATCAGGGATGTCAAGACGGTTAGACTCAGCAATTATCCGCTGAATATCATGCACTGACAAGTCTGGGACAGCCTCAAGCCAAGTGGCTATATATCCGGCAACGTAGGGAGACGACATCGACGTGCCACCCTGGTCTATCCATGAAGTGCCAGCCTGCCTAAGATGCGGAGTATAGGGATAAAGCTCGAGATAGGGACGACTCACAGCCGACATAAGAGTGGCTCCGGGAGCTACCGTAGTTGGCAACACGCGGGAGTCTCGCAAAGTGCCATAACTGCTGTAACGTACAGTTGCGCCCGACTCATAGTCAGTAGACTGCCAACTAATATCATTGTCATCAAACCCTACAGGAGCCGAGACCGGAACTGAATCTCGGTTTCCGTACATTCCTACACTAATTACGTTGAAGCCACATGCAAGGTCGCTTACAGAGCGGAGAGTCGAAGGCGCTGGGTTTCCTGACATAGCAGTCAGTCGGGTATATGTGCCATCAGAATAGATCTCAACATCGTTGCCAGGCTCACCTGTGGCTTTCAAGACAAGCACATATCTTGCCCACGGGCCATCAGAGGCTTGTTCTTCAGATAAAAAGTCGTAGCTCAAGACAGAATGATGGCGACCGTTTTCTGCATCTACCTCACCTTCCACCACCAACTCTCCCTTGAATGGAAAAGAATCAGCTTCTGATCCGGAGCCATCCCAAACGTATGAAACCGGCATATCACCATTGATGGTGACAGGCTCAAGCCAATTCGTGACACTTCTTTGATTGGTATCATACAGGCCGAGGGATATGGATAGGGGAGCGGAGGAACCACTCCAAATATCAGTGGCACCATACATGTGGTACTGATCCCAGCTCTTGTTGCCTAAACGTACAGATACCGAACTACGATCAGGGCTAAGCTCAGATTGAAGAAAATTCAAGTGCGCACCCTCGTTTCCGGACGATAACACAATCACAGCCTCCTCAGCACACATGTCAAGATACTGAGAGAATAGTGAACTGCCGTCATGCGGCCCCGTGTAGCTTCCAACTGAGATATTGATTACAGCAGGTTTGCCGACCTCCTTTGCATAATCTATAATATCTTCTACGCCTGCCAAAAG
>JAIDTO010000218.1 GCA_029060625.1 Muribaculaceae bacterium
CCTCAAAAAATACGAAGAGAAAGAACAGGCAAAGCTCAACTCTTAACCCTCATCCCTTAACTCTTAACCCTTAACACTTAACCCTTAACCTTCAACCCTTAACCCTTTATATTATGGTAACACAACCAAAACTTCCGTACTCTCCCGATGCCTTGGCTCCTTTTATTTCTGAAAGAACTGTCAGCATTCACTTCGGCAAACATACCAAAGCCTATTTTGACACTACCAACCAGCTTATCAAGGGCACTGAATACGAAGATATGCCCTTGGACGAAATTGTAGTGAAGAGTGATGGCATACTTTTCAACAATGCCTCGCAGGCATGGAACCATATATTCTACTTCTTCACATTCGACCCGGAGGGGAAACATGAGCCTGAAGGAGCTTTCAGAAAGAAAATCGAAGAGACTTTTGAAAGTGTCGACAACTTGAAGGAGACCATGAAAGAGGCTGGCAAGACCCTCTTTGGCTCCGGATGGGTGTGGCTTTCTGCTGACGCAGATGGCAAACTTATCATCACGCAGGGCAAAAACGCAGAGTCTCCGCTTAAGGATGGCCTCACTCCCCTAATGTGCATTGATGTATGGGAACATGCATATTATCTCGACTATGAAAACCGTCGCACTGATTATATCGACGAGCAGTGGAAGATCATAGATTGGGAAATCGTAGGGCAACGCTACGACAATATCTTTGAGTCTTGAGCCGGCATATTCAGACACACACCACTACCTGATGCAGGATAGAATGGAGACTGAAAACTTAAGACTTAAGACTGACAACTGAAGACTTTCATAAAACTTTTGGCTTGATATTTGTTATAATTAGGGAGAGTATCGCGACCGTAAGGAAGCCTTACCCCCTAATTTTTATATTAAGCATATATTAATCAGAATGATAAAAGACATAATAGAAGCCATACAGGACAGGAAAGGGCGTGACATTACGATTCTCGATATGTCGAAGGTGGATGGTGCCCCTACAGGAAATTTCATTATTTGCTCCGGAAAATCTACAACTCAAGTAAGCTCTATTGCCGACAATGTGAGGGAGGAGGTCCAGAAGAAGACCGGTGAGAAGCCAATAAATTATGATGGCTACCGCAACAGCCAATGGATAGTAATTGACTATGGCGACACTATGGTGCACGTTTTTCTTCCTGAGACAAGAGAGTTTTATCGACTGGAAGAGTTGTGGAATGACGCAGAGACAACAAAGATTCCAGACTTGGATTAGATTTAGATTAACAAAGAATCGAGAGTCGGAATTTGATAATTAGATCAAATACCTAATAGATTTTCAACTGAAAACTGTGAACTGAAAAATGGGAATACTTCCAAATAAAAACGGAGGCTCGGGAAAGCGTCCGGTGTTCGGAATGTACTGGATGTACATTCTTATTGTAGCATGCCTCTTCGGTCTGTATTATTTTCAAGATAGCAGCCAGACCAAAAGTGTTGACTGGACAGAATTTGAATCAGCAGCGAAGAGCGGTGAAATATCAAAAATTGAAGTCATTCCCGAATCGGGTATCGCTATTGGCGTCCTGACTAAGGAGGGCGCCAAGAAACAAAAGATGAACGATGACCTTCAGGGACCGGATTCAGAGAAAAGACTTAAGACCACCATTCCGAGCACTAATAAGATTCAAGACAAGATCGATGGCTGGAATGAGCAGCTTGTAGGAGAAGGGAAACCTGAAATCTCTGTGAAATATGAGAAGGGGAGCGACCTTATGAAGTTCTTCTGGTATTTCGGTCCCTTTATTCTCATAGCAATTTTCATCATCTACATGCAGAGGCGCATGAGCGGAGGTTCAGGCGGAGGTGGCGGCATATTCAATGTCGGCAAATCAAAGGCAAGGATCTTCGACAAAGACAATGGCACAGACGTGACATTCAAAGATGTTGCCGGCCTTGCAGAAGCAAAGGTTGAGATCGAAGAAATCGTTGAGTTTCTTAAGAATCCCCAACGTTATACAGAGCTGGGTGCAAAAATTCCGCGCGGAGCTCTTCTCGTTGGCCCTCCGGGTACGGGAAAGACACTTTTGGCAAAAGCTGTAGCCGGCGAGGCCGGAGTCCCATTCCTCTCGCTTTCAGGTTCCGACTTCGTGGAGATGTTTGTTGGTGTTGGTGCAGCCAGGGTGCGCGACCTATTCAAGCAGGCTAAAGACAAAGCCCCTTGTATTGTGTTCATCGATGAGATCGATGCTGTAGGCCGTGCTCGCGGTAAAAACCCGAATATGGGCAGCAACGACGAGCGTGAGAATACCCTCAACCAGATGCTGACGGAGATGGACGGCTTCGGATCAAACAACGGAGTCATTGTGCTCGCAGCTACCAACCGTGCCGATATGCTCGACAAGGCTCTTCTTCGCCCCGGACGCTTTGACCGCCAGATTTATGTAGACCTTCCCGAACTCTCTGACCGAGTTGAGATATTCAATGTTCATCTGCGTCGTATCAAGACGAACTCACACCTTGATGTAGAACAACTTGCACGCCAGACCCAAGGATTCTCCGGAGCCGACATTGCAAATGTCTGCAATGAGGCCGCCCTGATAGCTGCCCGCAACAACAAGCAGGCTGTAGATTGGGATGACTTCATGGCTGCTATCGACAGGATAGTCGGAGGCCTGGAAAAACGTTCCCGTGTCATCACTGACGATGAAAAGTTTGCCATCGCCACTCATGAGGCAGGGCATGCGACTATCAGTTGGCTGACAGAATATGGCAATCCCCTCGTAAAAGTCACAATAGTGCCGCGTGGACGCGCATTGGGAGCTGCTTGGTATGCTCCTGAAGCTCGACAGATTATCCCGACCCAGGCGTTGAAAGATACGATGTGCGGTATGCTCGCCGGCAGGGCTGCCGAAGAAGTTTTCTTAGGACAAATCGGCACCGGAGCATCTGACGACCTTGAGAAGACAACTAAACTGGCGAGAGCCATGGTAATGATGTATGGTATGAGCGACAAACTTCCTAACATCAATTACAATGACTCCACTGGGCAAGATTACGGCTTCACAAAGCCATATTCTGAAGAAACTGCCAAACTCATCGACGACGAAGTGGTCCGACTCATCAACGAGCAGTATGAGCGTGCAAAAGCTATCTTAAGAGAGTATGCTTCGCAACACAACCAGATAAGAGACCTCCTGGTGAAGAAAGAAGTGATCTATAACGAAGATGTCAAGGCAATTCTTGGTCCGCGCCAGTGGAAGAGCCGTACAGACGAGATCATCGAGATCAACAAGAAAGAGGAACAGAATCGGAAAGGTATCGAACTGAAGAAAGACAAAGACGAGGATGCCAACGATCCGGGCACTCCCCCACCTTTTAATCCGAAAGGCTGAGTCATAGACTGAAAAGAAGCGCCGTGAAGGTTGACTTAAACCTTCTAGGCGCTTATTTTCATGTCTATTATACACATCTACGAGCCCACGATACGCTCATTCATCT
>JAIDTO010000219.1 GCA_029060625.1 Muribaculaceae bacterium
TGGCAACGATCCGCGCCAGCGAGCGAAGCGCAGCTCAGTCCCTCTCCGCGTGCGAATGCCCGAAGCGCAATCGCAATACACGGGCACTTCCAAAGCTAATGATAAGAAATCCGCGCCCCATCCGCCCCATCGGCAATCTTCCGGCGAGGGCGAAGCCCAACGCCATCCGCGTTGAACCAAAATTAAAAATAATCCATTGATTTTTAAAGCACTCTATAGCAAATCCGGTTTCGATATGGATGCCGATAATAAGAACTGATAAGACGACGCATTACGCCTTACGCGCCTCGCACCACGCATATCAGCCTGAGCCGCATAAAAAATCATAAGCAATAATCAGTGATTTTTCTCAAAAATATACACCCAGGTGTATATTTTGCCCTGTCCGAAACGATTTTCGCCCGATAATACGTCCATTTCCATTTCTAATGCTTATCTTTGCAAAACATACAAAACAGCACATTAATTTATGTTTCGCTTGTTCTCGCGTATTGATTCGCAATCCCTTAGCGCAGGAACTGCGCTTGTCCTCTGTGAGCTCCGGGCGATGCAAAGCAGCCCGTAATCTTAGCGTGCTTGCTATAACCGCGACGCGAAGCTTCCCAAAGCATTGAAACTCTGCCCCTTTGCGCCTTTGCGTGATAAAAAAATAACATACGAAAGTTGGGTTAAAATAATATAGTTTAATAGACTAGCTACTTAATAAGATATTCATATGGCAAAAATGACACATAAATCTATCGATAGACCGTCGGAGATAATAAGAACATTATTGCTTTTGCCGGCACTTATAGTTCTGGTACTCCTTTTTATCTTAAGGCCGAATCCTTCTTATCCATTATGGGCAATAATCATTGGAGGCGGTTCTATTTTGTCCTATTTAGGAGTACTGACATACTTCTGTATCAAGCAGAAATGCTATGTTCAATTGGCAAGAACATATCTTACGATTTTCCTCGCAACCGCTGTCTTCCTGATGATAAGATACAGTAATTAAAGAACTTTTAGGGAATATGAAAACTTAAGATGGAGCAAGATTGTTTTGTTGACAAACAATAAACTATATACACTATGAACAACACATCTCAACTCTCGGCTAAGAAAAGCCGTGTTTCTGCCATGATTTGGGGCAATATTCTCGCATTGTCCGCTGCTATATGCTGGGGTCTTAACGAACCCGCTAACAAAGCTATAATTCCTGATTGGATTTCTGCTTCCGGAGTAGCCCTTGGACGCATTTTCGGAGCCACCGTAATAATTTGGATTATTTCCTTATTTGTTAAGAAGGAAAAGATTCAGCATGGAGATTGGAAACTATTGTGGGCTTCTGCTCTCATGATGTTGGGGTTCGTCTATGTTTTCTCTCTTGCATTCAATACCGCATCTCCTATCGATATAGCGATAATCTTGACTTTTCAACCCATTCTTGTGGTTGTAATAAATGCTATATTCAAACATGAACATGTTTCCTTGCTTGAGATTGTGGGTATGGTCATAGCCCTTGGTGGAGCACTGCTCGTGATCCTTGGAGGTGGCAACTTTGATTCAGGACGTTTGATAGGCGATCTTTTCGCTGTGGTTTGTGCCGTCACTTATGCAATTTACTTAGTCATAATCGAAGGTCCATCTCAGCGCTATGGTACAATTAGTCTTATGAAATGGGTCTTTTTGTTTACTGCAATTCTCGCATCTCCGCTTATCTTTACCATTTCTCCCAATATGCCGATATTCACACACGGCAAGGTAATGCCTTGGCTGCTCTTAGGCTTTATCATCCTTTTTCCGACAGTCTATTGTTATCTTGTGACTCCTCCAGCCATAAAGCTTGTAGGAAGTGAGGTCCTGGCATTCTATCAGTATCTCGTGCCTGTAATCACTACGGTTGTGGCAATTGCTACGAAAATGGACTCATTCCACTGGTACCAGCCTGTCTCATTCGTCATCATCGTTGCCGGCGTTATCCTCGTAAACTATGCTAAAGCAAAACATTCAAAAACACTCCACCAATAACTACAATAGAAATCCAATGGTCTTGTAGGGACGCACGGCTCGTGCGTCCTTTTTTTTCGCTCTATGTAAGTTTCCATGAATGCGAATAGGACTTTTTCAAAGTTTTTGCGTTATATAGATAAAAGTTAAAGCCACTAAGATTATGAGACAAATGTTCTTGCTTATTGCTATCCTTGCTCCGATGATATGTTTCGGACAGGATATTGAAAATGATATCGTTGTAAAGTCTTATGCTGTCCCTGACAGTGTAAGTAAAAATCCTGTAAATTTCAGTGTCTCTGACTCTATATCAGTTACAAAAGGGTACTCGCATGACATTCCACTCGAAAAGTCTTCATTAAATCTTGAATTGCCGTCGCCTCCAGAAACCATGGCATCTGACAAGAATGCTGTGCTCCCGGGTATGGCAGTCATCCCGCTCTGGAATAATGCCTGGTTCACCGCTACTGGAGACATTCAGGTCATGCCCGGACTGATGCAGATACATAGTGGCACTATCGGTATCAATCAAAACATAGGTAACTTTTCACTCTATCTGGGAGCTGTCGCCAATAAATATGGATACTTCAATGGCTTGCATACTCAATATGGAGTTTCAGGTAATATACATTATCAATTCTCCCCGAAACTCTCATTCACAGGTTTCGGAACATATTATTTCGGGAAGCCTAATGGATACCCACTTCTTCCTTCGATGATTGGTTATTACAGGAATTCAAACTTCGGAGGATATTTGAGCTATCAATTCAATGAGACATTCGGAGTCGACGTCGGAGCACAGGCCGTACAGCAATTCGGCACAAATCTCTTCCGAATGGAGCCTATTGTGACCCCAACTGTAAAGGTCGGTAAAGTAAAAATCGGACTCCCTGTAGGGCAAATTCTCCACGGCATTATCCGCTCCCAAGCCGAACAACGCAACCACCGATAATCAATATTCAATGTATGTCCGACTTGTCGCAGCATGACTGCTTTTTCTGCTTGCTCTTGCAAGCATTCTGTAGGCTACAGCCACAGCATCCTGAATCCTTGCCCTGATTCTTCCTGCGAATTCTGACAATAATCCATATCGCGGAAGCAATTAAAATGACTCCTACTATTATATATTGGATAGATTCACTCATTGCTTGTCAGATTTTGAAGATGATTTCGAAGAAGGGGTCTTCTTTTTGGGCTTTGCAGTCTCCACTACTTGAGTGATTCGTCTGTTTGACGGATCCCGAAGCACCGATAAGGTAATTTCATTGATCATACCCTTTTGTTGTGCAATGAACTCAGATGCACTATAATCACCACGCTCAATAGCCCGTAGCCTTCCTTCCCATATGCCTGTCAACTTTGCGCTCTTGAGAAGCTCTTCCTTGATTAGGCCGATAAGCTCAATACCGGCATCTGTAGCCCTAAGTGACTTACCTTGCTTCCTGATGTATGCTCGCTTATAGAGAATCTCAATAATGGCCGCGCGAGTTGAAGGTCTGCCTATTCCGTTCGCTTTTAGTGCCTCTCTCAGCTCCTCATCATCTACAGATGCACCTGCTGTCTCCATTGCTTTAAGCAGTGTTCCTTCTGTATAATAACTTGGTGGGGTCGTGGTCTTCTTTCCAAGAAATGGTTTGTGAGGTCCCTTTTCACCCTTTGTAAACTCCGGCAATGATTTCTCCTGATC
>JAIDTO010000022.1 GCA_029060625.1 Muribaculaceae bacterium
ATCTCCAAGCTCGAGAAGGGACAGGTGCTCGAAGGCAAGGTCAAGAACATCACCAACTATGGCGTATTCATCGACCTTGGCGGTGTTGACGGCCTCGTTCACATCACAGACCTCAGCTGGGGCCGCGTAAGCGATCCTCACGAGGTAGTTAAGCTTGACCAGGACATCAAAGTCGTTATCCTCGACTTCGACGACGAGAAGAAGCGTATCGCCCTCGGTCTCAAGCAGCTCATGCCCCATCCATGGGATAACCTCGACGCTAACCTCAAGGTGGGCGACCACATCAAGGGTAAAGTCGTTGTCATGGCAGACTACGGTGCGTTCGTAGAAGTTCAGCCCGGTGTTGAGGGTCTCATCCACGTAAGCGAGATGAGCTGGAGCCAGCACCTCCGCAGCGCTCAGGATTTCCTCAAGGTAGGCGACGAAATCGAAGCAGTTATCCTTACTCTCGACCGTGAGGACCGCAAGATGAGCCTTGGCATCAAGCAGCTCAAGAACGATCCTTGGGAGAACATCGAGACTAAGTATGCCATCGGCAGCCGCCACACTGCTAAAGTGCGCAACTTCACTAACTTCGGCGTATTCGTTGAAATCGAGGAAGGCGTTGACGGTCTCATCCACATCTCCGACCTCAGCTGGACTAAGAAGGTTAAGCACCCAAGCGAGTTCACTTCTGTTGGAAGCGAAATCGAAGTTCAGGTGCTCGAGATCGACAAAGACAACCGTCGTCTCAGCCTCGGCCACAAGCAGCTTGAGACTAATCCTTGGGAAGAATTTGAAGGCCGCTTCACTGTAGGAAGCATCCACGAAGGCACCGTATCTGAAGTTATGGATAAGGGCGCTGTCATCACTCTTGATGGTGGCGTAGAAGGCTTTGCTACTCCCAAGCACCTCGTGAAGGAAGATGGCAGCCAGGCTAAGCTTGGCGAGAAGCTCAACTTCAAGGTGATCGAATTCAACAAAGACAGCAAGCGCATCATCCTCAGCCACAGCCGTATCGCTGAAGACGCAACTCGTGCCGCTCAGCGTGCAGAGCGTCAGGCTAACCGCGCTGAACGTGCTGAGCGCAACGCTCGCCGTCAGGAAGAAGAACGCGTTGAGACTCCTGCTATCGAGAAGACTACTCTCGGCGACCTTGGCGCACTTCAGGCTCTCAAGGAGCAGCTTGCAAAAGCTGAGAAGAACTGATTTTTGAATACGTTCTCATAAGCGAAAGGGAGATTCCCGCATCGGGGATCTCCCTTAATTATTAAGAAATATCATGAAAAGACAACTTTGCATTTTAAGTATGGCTGCTTCAGCCATGATGCTTTCAGCAGCAGCCCCGGTCAAAGCCCCCGCAGGCGGCAAACCCATCAGCGACCATCTGATTGGCATTTTCTTTGAAGACATCAGTTCTTCTGCCGACGGAGGTCTCAGCGCAGAACTTATCCAGAATGGCTCATTTGAGTTCAGCCCTATGGAACGTGATGGCTGGGGTCCAGGCACAGCCTGGAAAATGTCTCGCCCCGGGCATTCCCTTGGAAACATAATCATAAAGCAGCAAGATCCTATTCATCCCAACAACCCCAACTACCTAAGACTTGAAGCCGAACGCACACGCGAATTTAAGGACTATAACGGTTGGCGAGGCTTTGGACTGCAAAACGATGGCTTCGATGGAATATCTGTGAAGGAAGGAGAAAAATACGATTTCTCTGTATTCCTCCGCAATGTCGGCAAGACCCCAATGAAAGTTCGCGTAGCACTCGTAGAGCCACAGGGTTGGGGGAAAGATCCGGAGCTTCTTGCTGATACAGAACTGACCGTTTCGTCAGATGCATGGAAGAAATACGAAAGCTCCCTCACCCCAACCAAGACTTGCCAGAAAGCGGCACTGATGATTCTGCTCCTTGACAAGGGGGCTGTGGATATAGATATGGTGTCGCTCAAGCCGGAAGACACCTACAAAGGCCATGGACTCCGCAAGGATCTCGTAGAGAGTTTGGCTGCATTGAATCCTAAGTTCATGCGCTTCCCGGGTGGATGCATCGTACACGGTGGAGGCGACGGATTCTGGAACACTTATCGCTGGAAAGAAACTGTAGGACCAAAAGAAACTCGCAGACAACAGAAAAACTGTTGGGGATATCATCAGTCGTTTGACCTTGGTTATCCTGAATATTTCCAGCTTTGTGAAGACCTCGGGATGGAGCCACTTCCAATCCTACCATCAGGTGTAAACTGCCAGGGTTCAAATGGCGGCTGGGGTATGTGGCCAGACCAGGCTCAGGATGCTTGCGATATGGCTGATATGGATATGTGGACACAAGAGGCCCTCGACCTTATCGAGTGGGCTAATGGCGACGTCAATACAAAATGGGGCAAGATACGTGCTGAAGGGGGACATCCGGAACCCTACAACCTCAAGTATCTCGGCATCGGGAACGAGGAAAAGATCTCCCCGGAATTCAGTGAAAGATTCAAGTATATGTATGACCGTATCACCAAGGCTCACCCTGAAATCATCATTGTAGGCACCGACGGCCCTGGCTCTCACCCCGGCAATCCGGACTACGAAAACGGATGGGTGCTTGCACGCGAACTCGAGATACCTATTCTCGACGAGCATTATTACGAGCCTCGCGAATATTTCATGAAGTCTCGCCAATATGACTCCTATCCCCGCGATGGTAAGACCAAGGTATATCTTGGTGAATATGCGTCAAAAGACAAGAAACTCATCGATGCACTTGCAGAAGGACTTTATCTGATACATGTGGAACGCAATGGTGATATAGTCGACATGACATCATATGCCCCACTCTTTGCCCGCAAGAACGCTACAAATTGGAATCCTGACCTCATCTATTTCGACAACGAGACGGTCTACCCGACATGCAGCTACTATATCCAGCAGATGTTTGGAAATTCCGCAGGTGATTATTACTACGGAGACTGTGTGACCATCGACGACCCCGACAAATCGGAAGGTGAAGGTTACCTCCAAGAGCAATCAGTGATCCTCGACACCAAGGGTCGGAAACTCTACGTCAAGGTAGGAAACGCCTCCGGCAATACCAAGACAGCACATGTAGACCTTTCAAAGTTCAAGCCTAAAGGGATGGCAACGAAGACTGTGATTTCAGGCAATCCGGAAGATGAGAACAACTATGATGCGCAGCCTATCGTTCCAAAGACAGAGACAATAAAGGCCTCAAGTAAATTCGACCTGCAAGTTCCCCCTTACTCATTCACCATGATTGAATATACACTCTAAGATAGTCTACACAATTTCTTGATAAGACTTCTTATTCTCACAAGTTTCAACAAAAGCTCATACGGGAAGGTCCCGTATGGGCTTTTTTATTTGAAATATTTCAAATACACACTGAAATTAACCGAAAAAAAGAAAAATATTTTGCTATGTCAGAAAAAATTATTAATTTTGCGAGCCGATTTTATCCAGATCTCATTGCAAGCTCCGG
>JAIDTO010000220.1 GCA_029060625.1 Muribaculaceae bacterium
ACCGGCATTACGGGACTCAAGACAGGATCTTTCATTCCTAACATTGACACAAGGAGTAGGAATGAAGCACTTGCCATGCCGAGAGCCACGAGAAGCGGGGATTCATTACGCCATGCGGCAACTCCAGACAACAGTATCATGCAGATGCCGACAAACTCCATGATGTCGGGGGTAGCCGACAAAGGAACACTTCCGGATATATACCAAAGCCATGCAAAAGCAAAAATTCCGGCGAGACCCAACACTGCGATAATAGGGAAATACCGGACGTTTTTTTTCAATATCTGCATCAATAGAATAAATACTACGGTCAGTATCGCGCAGATGAAAAGTACTTTTACAGGGTTGGTCCGATGATAGAAAATCTCCGATTTAATCGAAATATTCGACCGGAGTTTGTCTGAATCTGATGGAAGAGGAGTGAACAATTCTCCATTCCAAAGATCAATGAGCAGGGCTATCTTTTCGTCAAGAGTAATGATATCCTTATCAAGGGGACCGGAACCACCTTTGTAGATTTGAGCCGGGATATATCCCCCCTTTTCATCATAAAGAGAAGAAACCGATATATATTCACCCTCTGCGGCAAGAGCTTTTCTCAACGCTTTGCTCTTGACCTTCAGGAATGGCACCTTGCTCCAATCCTCCTTATATTTGATCAAGGATGCTACGAATGCTTCCGGTGACAAGCTCGCCACACTTCCGCGTCCGGTGAGCTTATAGGTGAGCTTGTTGGAAAAGGCTGCAAAGGAAACTGTCTCGCCGTTGAATAGAACCTGACGGATAGCCAAGGAATCAGCCATTCTTGTATCAACTGCCGGGACAGCATAGGCTTCGCCCGAACCGGCACATATGAAACAGAGCAGGATAAGGACAGTAGATTTCTTCATGCCTTTTCGGGCTCTTCCTGCCAATTTTAGCAGCCATGCTAATCCTCCTATGGCGAATAGAAGGAAACCGGAATATGTCACAGCGATGCCGAGGGGATCGTGGGTCACGGTCAACACCGTTCCTCCTTGGTCATCGTATGAGGTCTGATAGAAGCGATAGCCGTCGAGCCTTCCGATATGGTTCATTGATATGTGGATTGTGTCGCCAGAGGCAGTCTTAAGCTCCGACTTGAAATCCTTTGGGAAATTCATTCCCGGATAATATTCAGGAGCAAACGAAAGAAGGGTGACTGCAGATGGAAGTTTCTCCATCTTTCCATCCGTCGAAATGAAGCAGTCGGCAGTCTGGGATGGGAAAAGATGGAGCGTCCCACGGCGGGAGAAGAGAGAAGTGCAGAAGCCCCCTGCTATCATGAATAAGAATGCAATATGCATTATGAAAACAGGACCATTCCGCCAGAGACGCCCCATTGACGTTTTACGTTTTACGTTGTACGTTGTACGTTTTACGTTGTGCGTTTTACGTAGCAGGCAGATTATACCAAAAATCAATGCGAGGGCTATTGCTATCCAGAGGATATGCCATATAGCTGAAGAGTATATCTCAGCAGGCAAAAGTGAAGATAGGCCTATGAGCAGAGAGATGACTACAGCCGAGACAAACACTATAATCTCAGTACGGCGCATAATCGGGATTGTCAGCCTTCTTTATAGCCATACATTCAGTTTCGATAAGCCACCCCGGACGGCATACGGGAGCAAGCACGATTGATTTGGGAATGTTGGGGAAACGCTCTCCCATAATTCGGCTTACGAGTGCGTGGTCGGCAATATCACGGATATAGACCGTCATATGAGCTACGTCTTCCCATCCGCAATCCCCTTCAGCCAAAAGCACACCGATATTCTCAAGCATCCTGTCGGTCTGCGCCTTTACATCGCCGGGAGCCACTATCTGGCCTTTGTTGTCGATGCTCGCAGTGCCTGATATATAGACGTGGCGTCGGTCGGCATAGTCTACTGCAGTAGCGCGTTCGAATGCCACGCCGTATTCGTATGTGGGATTAAGGTGTGTCTTGCCGTAAAGATATTTGATTTGGGATGCATTAATCCGGGTATCAGCAAAAGCATTGAAAGCCACGAGGCGTGATGGTTCGGCAGCCTGCCCCTCAATTCCGGTTGAGGCTATGAAATGGGTGTCGGATGTGAGTCCCTCTCGTGCGAAGACACTGTTGCGTCCCTGCACCACTCCTTTGTAGTTATTGTCGATGTCACGCACGAAAAACCATGTGCGCAAGCAATTGTCTTTCAGCGAGGCGCCGCGTTGTGCGAGCATACATGATAAACGTTCCAGATAAGCCACGGTCATTGTCAGGGAGTCGCCCGTCGCAATGTCATTGCTGTCTCCCACCCATATGCGACCATTTGAGTCTTCCCAAAGTCCACCTTCGTGTGGGAGAAAATCAGCATTTTCCTCCATGAGTATGAGCAGGGAGGCTTTTGTGCCGTTGAGAGGAGACTGCCCCAACACAGAGAAAGCGCAGCTTTCCTCTTGAGGAAGATAGTGTGTCTGGTTGGCAGGGTCGCTCAGGAGATAGCGTTTGAATACTGGCTTGAGACCACTTTCTACTGCCAACTTTTGGGCAGCCTCGTTGATGGCCTTTATCTGTGAGTAAGCATCGTCGGATGGAGAGGCAGGTGCGATATAGGCATGAGCTTGCTTCCGACCTTCATCGAAAACAGCCACAACTGCCTCAGCACCATCATATTTGAAACTCAGGTATTTCATTTTGTGTAATTCTTCACAAAAATAAACATTTTAATTGAGATACGCAAATAA
>JAIDTO010000221.1 GCA_029060625.1 Muribaculaceae bacterium
GAGGAATTCCTGACGGTCTTCATATGTGTCGAGCTCGGCAATCTCGCTCTCGGTCTTGGCGGCTACGACGAGGATCTCAGCGCCCTCACCTTCCACTGCCTTGCGTACTGCCTCCACGTAGTGGTTGCCGGTGGCGGCGGAGTCGTCGTCGACATTGCAGACGTACATTACGGGTTTGTTGGTCAGGAGGAAGAGGTCGCGGGCGAAGAGCTGCTCATCCTTGGTCTCGAACTGTACACTGCGGGCGGGGCGTCCTGCCTCGAGGGCTTCCTTATAGGCTTCGAGGACGCCGGTCTGCATCTTAGCGGCTTTGTCGCCGGCAGCGGCGGCTTTCTTGGTCTTGACGAGACGGGAGTCGACGGTCTCGAGGTCCTTTATCTGGAGCTCATAGTCGATGATTTCCTTGTCGCGGACGGGGTCGACGGTGGAGTCGACGTGGGTGATGTTGTCGTCGTCGAAGCAACGGAGGACGTGGAGGATGGCGTCGGTCTCGCGGATGTTGGCGAGGAACTTGTTGCCGAGGCCCTCACCTTTCGAGGCACCTTTGACGAGACCGGCGATGTCGACGATCTCGACGGTGGCGGGGACGGTGGAGCGGGGATTGCACATTTCGACGAGCTTATTGAGGCGCTCGTCGGGCACGGTGATCATTCCTACATTAGGCTCAATAGTGCAAAAAGGGAAATTTGCGCTTTGGGCTTTAGAATTACTAAGACAATTGAATAGGGTCGATTTGCCGACGTTGGGCAAACCAACAATTCCACATTTAAGTGCCATTTTTACTTTATTTTACTTTATATGAATTATTTCATTATTAGTATTTTATCGCGCAGAGGAGCAAAGGGCTCGCAGGGATGGAGTCGACAGAGGCCAGATACCACAGACAGCTCTCGGCTGCAAAGTACGCGGAGGCTCGCTCGCTTCGCTCCGCATTGCAGGTTTCCTTTTGACCCGGAGAGCCGATTATGAGTAAAGCCTTAACAATTAGATTCCATTGACTACTCTTGTGACACCATCTATCAGTCTAATCTTATTGAAATTGATTAGAAGACCCAATCGCTTATGAGTAATCTTCAAATAGGTAAAGAGCTGTTTGAAATATACCGGATTTTCATTTTCTGTAGCCTTCAATTCTACGATAATTGAATTCTCAACAATTACATCTGCCCTATAACTTATCTCCAGCTTATATCCCTTATAGAAGCACGGAATCTCGACCTCCTTTTCTGCTTTTATATTTCTAAGAGACAATTCCCTTACCAAAGCATCCCTGTATGTATTTTCAAGAAGACCAGGACCGAAATAACGATGCACTTCTATAGAAGCCCCGATTATCTCTTTACTCAACGCATTGAGTTCTTCTACGTTCATATTTATTCTTATAAAATAAATTATTCTTTTGAGGATGATATTGCGCAGAGCAGAGTGCTCGCAATGAAGGAGCTGGGAGATCTTCCTGCTACCGACAGTTTGAGTCTTGGATGCTGCTACATCATTCATGCAATGCGGAGCGAAGCGAGCGAGCCTCTGCGAACTTTGCCACCTTGAAAAAATGAGGCCAAATACTCGGCGAGCCCTTTGCGGCTTTGCGTGAGAAAATACTTTAATCTTTGAGAGATTCGTGGATGGCGTGGGCGGCGCGGCGGCCGGCACCCATGGCGAGGATGACGGTGGCGGCGCCGGTGACGGCATCGCCGCCGGCGAAGACGCGGGGACGCGTGGTGCGGCCGTCGTCGTCGGCTACGAGGCAGCCGCGGCGTGTGGTGTCGAGGCCTTTGGTGGTGGACTTGATGAGGGGGTTGGGGCTGGTGCCGAGTGCCATGATGACGGCGTCGCATTCAAGCTCAAAGTTGCTGCCCGGTTTCTCGACGGGGCTGCGGCGTCCGCTCTCATCGGGTTCGCCGAGCTCCATCTCGACGCACTCGAGTCCGCGTACCCAGCCTTTGTCGTCGCCGAGGACGCGAACCGGGTTGGTGAGCATCCGGAACTCGATGCCCTCTTCCTTGGCGTGGTGCACTTCCTCGCGACGTGCGGGGAGCTCGGCTTCTGAGCGGCGGTAGACGATGACGGATTCAGCACCGATGCGCTTCGCTGTGCGCACGGCGTCCATGGCGACGTTGCCGCCTCCTACCACCACGACTTTCTTTGCATTGAAGACGGGAGTGTCGTAGCGGTCATCGTAGGCGTGCATGAGGTTGACACGGGTGAGGAACTCGTTGGCGGAGAAGACTCCGTTGAGATTCTCCCCTTCTATGCCCATGAAGCGTGGAAGTCCGGCACCGGAGCCCACGAAGACTGCATCGAAACCTTCCTCGTCGAGGAGATGGTCGATAGTGGTGGTGCGTCCGACGATCACGTCGTTGACAAACTCAACGCCAAGACGCTTGACAGCGTCGATCTCGGGACCGACAATCTTCTCCTTGGGGAGACGGAATTCGGGGATACCATATACAAGGACTCCACCAAGCTGATGGAGGGCTTCGAAGACCTTGACCTCGTAGCCCCACTTGGCAAGGTCGGAGGCGCAGGCAAGCCCGGCAGGGCCGGAGCCGATTATAGCTACCTTCTTGCCGTTGCGCGGAGTTGAGTCTTCTAAGTCTTCAGAGGCTGACGCAGTATTTACGAATTGCTCGATCTTCCAGTCGCCGACGTAGCGCTCGAGCTTGCCGATGGCAACTGGCTCACCTTTGATGCCGAGGACACAGGAGCCTTCGCACTGGGTCTCTTGCGGGCAGACGCGGCCGCAGACGGAGGGGAGTGAGGAGTCTTTTGATATTATAGAAGCGGCGGAAGCCTCGCCTTCGGTGATGAGGGCGTGGATGAAGCCGGGGATGTCGATGTGGACGGGGCAAGCCTCGACGCAACGGGGGCGCTTGCAGTTGAGGCAGCGGGATGCCTCGAGGAGGGCTTCGTTGCGGTCGTAGCCGAGGCAGACTTCCTCGAAGTTGGTGGCCCTTATCTGGGGGTCCTGTTCGCGGACAGGGACGCGGGGGATTTTATTTGGCATAATTTTTTTATGTTGAAGCGCGGCTAAAGCCGCTAACAGTAAAAAAGATATTACTTAGGGAGACAGGTGCAGTCGGTCTTGGGATTGCCGCGGTACATGCCCTGGCGGCGCATGGCTTCGTCGAAGTCGACGAGCCAGCCGTCGAATTCGGGACCTTCTACGCAGGTGAATTTGGTCTCGCCGCCGACTGTGACGCGGCAAGCACCACACATGCCGGTGCCGTCGACCATGAGGGCGTTGAGGCTGACTACGGCGGGGAGGTTATGCTTCTTTGCCATAATGGTAGCAAACTTCATCATGATCATAGGCCCGATTATGACGCAACGGTCGTATTTCTTGCCTTGGTTGACAATGAGGTCTTCCATAAGGGCGGGGACCATACCGTGGAAACCGGCGGAGCCGTCGTCGGTGCAGAGATATACGTTGGCTACCTTTTTCATTTCATCGACATAGGTGAAGAGGTCGGCTGTCTTGGCGCCGATGACTACGTCGGGGGTGATGCCATGGTCGTGGAGCCACTTTGCCTGGGGATATACGGGGGCTGTGCCTACGCCGCCGGCTACGAAGAGGACGCGTGGTGCGTTGGACGTTGGACGTTGGACGTTGTCCGAATTAATCAATTCGACGAGATCGGAGGGTTGGCCGAGGGGGCCGGCGAAGTCGAGGAAGTAGTCGCCTTCGTTGAGGGAGTTGATCTTGGCGGAGGAGTGACCGATGGTCTGGGTGACGATGGTCACTGAGCCTGCCTCGCGGTCGTAGTCGCAGATTGTGAGGGGGATGCGCTCGCCGAATTCGTCGGTGCGCACGATGACGAACTGCCCGGGAAGGGCCGACTCAGCGACACGCGGGGCGAGCACCTTCATCTCGGTGATGGCCGGGGAGAGGAAGCGTTTGGATACGATTTTGAACATATTTTTGAGTTGTCAGTTTTCAGTTGTCAGTTTTCCGAATGCGGACAAGCCGCTCGGAAACAATGAGAATATGGTGCAAAATTAGCTTAAATATGGGGATATTGCAAATTTAAGGGGCTGAAATTAGGAAAAGACGCGAAAATCAGTTATTTTTGCAGTTTGAAAGACGTTGGACGTTTTACGTTGGACGTTGGACGAAAAAAAGAAAATAAAAAATATATACTAGATATGTCACTTTTTGATAAGGTATCAGCCGACATACAGGCTGCTATGAAAGCCCGCGAGAAGGTGCGCCTTGAGGCGCTCCGCGGCGCTAAGAAAGAGTTTCTCGAGGCTAAGACGGCTCCCGGGGCAAACGGTGAGCTGAGCGATGAGCAGGCCATCAAGATATTGACCAAGATGGTGAAGCAGCGCAAGGAAAGCGCCCGCATTTATGTGGAGAACGGACGCCAGGAACTTGCCGACAATGAGCTTGCCGAGGCTGTAGTGCTTGAGGAATATCTGCCGAAGCAGCTTTCCCCGGAGGAACTGGAGGCTGAGCTTAAGGCTATCATAGCAGAGGTGGGAGCCACTTCTGCAAAGGAGATGGGTAAGGTAATGGGCGTTGCCACCAAGAAGCTTGCCGGACGGGCTGACGGACGAACTATACAGGGAGTCGTGAAGCAATTGCTTTCATAAAGCAATTGCTTAAAAGTATCGGCACGGCATAAGCCGTGCAGTATCGTAGCCTCCGGCTCAGTATTGGCGCTTCGCGCAGTATTTTATTTATTATTAATTGAAAGGGCGGCGATAGGAAAGGGCCGTTCCACAAAATAAAAATTATGCTACTTTTGAGTACTATAAAGGCGGATCCGGAGTTTGTGATCAGCCGGCTGGCAGTGAAGGGCTTTGATGGCCGCGCTGTCATTACAGAGATTCTTGAGATTGATGCTGAGCGTCGCCGCCTTCAGCAGAAGACGGAGAGCGACGCGGCACAGCTCAACAAGCTGTCGAAGTCGATCGGCGGACTTATGAAGGAAGGCAAGAAGGAGGAGGCAGAGCAGGCAAAGGCAGAGGTAGCCCGCATCAAGGGTGAGACAGCCGGTCTGCAGGATCGCCTTGCAGAGTGCGAGGAGAAAATGACCTCACTTCTGCTTACGGTGCCCAACCTTCCCTATGAGGGAGTACCCGAAGGAAAGACTGCTGAAGACAATGTGGTGGAGAAGACCGGCGGAGTCATTCCCGAACTTCCGGAGGATGCCCTCCCCCACTGGGATTTGGCAAAGAAATACAATATCATCGACTTCGAGCTCGGAGTGAAGGTGACAGGAGCTGGTTTCCCATTCTATATCGGCAAGGGAGCTCGCCTGCAGAGGGCACTCCAGCAGTTCTTCCTCGACGAGGCTTGGAAAGCCGGATACATCGAGGTGGAGCCACCGTTTGTAGTGAATGAGGCATCCGGCTATGGCACGGGTCAGCTTCCCGACAAGGAGGGCCAGATGTATCACGTGCAGCTCGACAACCTCTACCTCATCCCTACGGCAGAGGTGCCGGTGACCAACATCTACCGCGACGTGATCATCCCGGAGGCAGAGCTTCCTAAAAAGAACTGCGCTTATTCACCCTGCTGGCGCCGCGAGGCAGGCAGCTACGGCAAGGACGTGCGCGGCCTGAACCGTCTGCACCAGTTTGACAAGGTGGAGATAGTACGCATAGAGAAGCCGGAAGACAGCTATGCAGCTCTTGAGGAGATGAAAGACCATGTGCAGGGACTGCTCGAGAAACTCGGCCTACCTTGGCACATCTTGCGCCTTTGCGGCGGCGACATGAGCTTCACGTCGGCAATCACCTTCGACTTCGAGGTGTTCAGCGCAGCCCAGAAGCGTTGGCTTGAGGTGAGCTCGGTGTCGAACTTCGAGACTTACCAGGCAAACCGCCTGAAGTGCCGCTACCGTGGCGCAGACAAGAAGATACATCTCTGCCACACACTGAACGGCAGCGCATTGGCATTGCCAAGAATTGTGGCTGCATTGTTGGAGAACAACCAGACTCCGGAAGGAATCGTGGTTCCGGAATGCCTGAGGAAGTATACCGGATTTGACATCATAGATTGATGCATATGCATCAATCTATGAAAGTAAAAAGTATTAAGTATAAAGTATTAAGAGTTAAGAAAGCTCGACCGATAGCGGAGGTAGAAGATGGCTGCTTATATAAGTAAGGAAGAGAAACTGATACCGATCAACGACCCGACGGGTCGCTGGTCGGAGCTCACACTGCTGCCGGAATGGCAGGAGGATATCTACGATGTGTATACCGTGAAGAAATACGGCAAGTGGATAATGCTGAAGGCTCTGAAAGAGCAGTATCGCGACGATCCGAAGTATAAGGCCATCATTGAGAAGGAGTTTGACATCCGCTATAATTTAAGTCATCCAAACTTGGTGGTGGTGAATGACTTTGATGAAATCCCGGGAATCGGGATGGCTATCATCACAGATGATGTGTATGGCTATTCGCTGCGCAGGCTCATCGACGAGAAGCGTTTGACGCCGAAGATCATACAGAGGCTTACAACGCAGCTCCCCGATGTCATGGAATATATCCAGGAAAACCATATAAAGCATCCACCGATCACGCCCGAGAATATCATCTTCACTGAATATAACGAGAATCTGAAGTTGATCAATGTGGGATATGACCATAGGGACAGGCTTGAGCCACAAGACACCAAGCAGGACATCATCAACTACGGGCGACTCATCAACGAAGTTCTCGACAATCTTCCGGAGCAGTTGCCGAAGTTGCGGCGAGTGGCCAAGAAGGCTTCAGATCCGGAAGGCCCTATCAATAATGTGCAGGGACTTAAATTAGCATTGATCGAAAGAAGCCAGACTTCCACTATATGGATGCTGCTTGGATTCATCATAATGATGCTGGGCGCGCTTATAGCGATAACACTATCGCTTAGATGAGGGTGGACGCACGAGCCGTGCGTCGCTACAAGGAGACCACTTTATACTTGAATCTACTTATAAACTACGACCATTGAGAAGAAATGATTGAGATAAAGGAAATCGAGATGATACCGTCGGAACTGAAGAAGTTTGTTCAGCTCCAGATTGATATGTATGAGGATAATCCGTATTTCGTGCCGCCGTTGGTGAGCGACGATGTGGATACGCTCAACCCGAAGAAAAACCCAGCTTATGACTTCTGCGATGTGCGCTGCTTCATGGCTTACAAGAACGGTAAGCCTGTAGGGAGGATTGCAGGAATCATCAACAATACGCTCAATGAGAAGCATGGGGCTAAGGATATCCGATTCGGTTTCATCGATTTCACTGATGAGATAGAGGTGAGCCGCGGGCTTCTTGAGAAGGTAGAAGAGTGGGGACGCGAGCGTGGACTGAAACGCATCGTAGGTCCGCTCGGATTCACCGACCTTGACTATGAGGGAATGCTCGTGGAGGGCTACGACCAGCTCAGCACAATGGCCACAATCTACAATTATTCTTATTACCCTGAGCATATGCATGCCTTGGGATATGACAAAGACACTGACTGGGTGGAATATCTGATGGAGGTGCCTGAGGGTGTCCCTGACAAGCACAATCGCATATCGGAGATAGTGAAGAAGAAATTCGGACTTAAGGTGGCGAAGTTCACGAGCAAGAAGGAGATTAAGGAAAAGTATGGCCGTGCGCTCTTCGAGCTCATCAACGAGGCATATGAGAAACTCTACCAGTACTCCCCTCTCACCGACCGACAGATAGAGCATTACATCGACGTCTACTTAGGTCTGCTCGACCTGAGCCTGGTGAGCTGTATTGTGGATTCAAACGAGAAACTTGTAGGAGTCGGCATATGCATGCCCTCAATGAGCAAGGCTCTCCAGAAATCGAAGGGGAAGATGCTTCCCCTTGGATGGTGGCACCTGCTGAAAGGGCTCAAAGGGAAGAACGACCGCGTAGACCTTCTGTTGATAGCAGTCAAGCCGGAATATCAGGGGAAGGGGGTCAATGCCCTGCTGTTCCAAGACCTTATCCCTGCTTTCATTAATCATGGATATAAGTATGTGGAGTCGAATCCTGAGCTGGAGAGCAATGCGAAGGTGCAAAACCAGTGGGATGCCTTCACCAACAGGCAGCATAAGAGGAGACGGAGCTATACGAAGGAGATTGAATGAAGCCTTTGGCTTCATTCAAAGTATTGGCGGCGGAGCCGCAGTATCGGCGAGCAAAGCTCGCAGTATGAAGTATAAAGTATTATGAGATGGGAAATGCTGAAAGCGTAAAGCCATATAATGATGAGGAGGCCAAGGGAAAGCAGGTGGGTGAAATGTTTGATTCCATCGCCCCTGCCTACGACTTCATGAACACCATGATGACGGGGGGACTGCATGTGCGCTGGCGCAACAAGGCCCTGAAGTTGGCTGCTGCCCGGCTCCCGAAAGGTGAACCCAAGATGGCCCTTGACGTGGCTTGCGGCACCGGCGACGTATCTTTCCGCCTCCATGAGCTATTCCCGAAGACACATATCACCGGACTCGATCTTTCTGCCGGGATGCTGAAGATAGCGAAGGAAAAGCTTGCGGGTCTGGACCATGCAGCACAAGAGCACATCACCTTCATCGAGGGAGACAGCCTCGACATGCCTTTCCCTGACGATACATTCGACCTGGTGACAGTGGCATATGGGGTGAGAAACTTCGAGCGCCTGGAAGATGGCTACCGCGAGATGCGGAGGGTGCTGAAACCGGGAGGAGTGCTGTGCGTCATAGAGCTTTCTGAGCCTGCTAATCCTTTGATCAAAAGCGGATACAGGCTTTACTCAAGAAACGTGATTCCACTGATCGGGAGGATGGTGAGCCATGACACGCGTGCTTATTCTTATCTGCCTGAGTCGATAGCTGCATGCCCGCAACGCGGGGAGATGACGGCATTGATGGAGAGGGCGGGATTCCGCGAGGCAACTTTCAAGTCGTTGACTCTCGGAGTCATCACGATTTACATTGCAACAAAATGAATAGAAAGGATTTTGAGATAATGGCTCCTGTGGGGAGCTGGGAGTCGCTTGCGGCAGCCCTGCATGCAGGGGCGGATGCTGTGTATTTCGGTATCGAGGGCCTCAATATGAGGTCGCGTTCGAGCGCAAACTTCACTGCCGATGATATGGACGAGATCGTGCGCCGTTGCTCCGAGAAAGGGGTAAAGACCTACCTGACGGTCAACACGGTGATCTACGACAACGACATGGATCTTCTTCACAAGATAATAGACCGTGCGCATGCCGCCCACATCTCAGCCATCATCGCCTCAGATATGGCTGCAATACTATATGCGCGCCGGATAGGGCAGGAAGTGCATATCTCGACGCAGGTTAATGTCACAAATATCGAGGCGGTGCGCTTCTACTCGCAGTTTGCCGATGTGATGGTGCTTGCGCGAGAGCTGAACCTCGACCAAGTGAAGGCAATCCACGAAGCCATCGAGAAAGAGGGACTGACGGGGCCGAACGGAGAGCCGATAAGGCTTGAGATGTTCTGCCACGGGGCTCTTTGCATGGCTGTCAGCGGTAAGTGCTACCTCTCGCTGCATCAGATGAACTCGGCTGCTAACCGCGGGGCGTGCACACAGATCTGCCGCCGCTCCTACACCGTCACTGACAAGGAAACCGGCGATCAGCTTGAGGTGGACAACCAGTATATAATGAGTCCGAAAGACCTCAAGACAATACATTTCCTCAATAAGATGGTGGATGCCGGAGTGCGGGTATTCAAAATCGAGGGACGCGCGAGGGGTCCGGAATATGTGAAGGAAGTAGTGGAATGCTACTCGGAGGCTCTCGAGGCGATATGCGCCGGAGAGTTCAGCGACGACAAACTCCAGGGATGGGAGGAGAGGCTCGCAAAAGTGTTCAACCGTGGCTACTGGGATGGCTACTACCTCGGGCAGCGTCTCGGCGAGTGGAGCGGCAAGTATGGCAGCAGCAGCACCCGAGTGAAGGAATATATAGCAAAAGGAATAAGATACTACGACCGACTGGGTGTAGGGGAATTCCAGATGGAGTGCGGTGTGCTGAAGCCGGGGGATGAAGTTGTAGTGACAGGCCCGACTACGGGTGCACTTATCTTCAAGGTGGAGGAACTTCGGCTTACGACTGACCCGGTGGCAGAGGTGAAGAAGGGCGACAGGTTCTCGATGCCGGTGCCGGAGAAGATACGGGCGTCAGACCGGCTTTATCTTTGGCGAGATAAGAGTCTTAAGTCTTGATTGCAAGGCGGACGCACGGGCCGTGCGTCCCTACAATAGCGGTATACAGAATTACTACACAATAAAACGATACTAAATATGAACCTATAGTGAAGATGGTTGTTGTAGTAGTAATGATGTATAAATTATAAATAGAAAAAACTATGAAGACAATCAATCAGCTCGCAGTAGGCGCAGCACTTCTTTTCGGCGCCGCTTCACTCTCTTCCTGCTCTGAGGAAAACAATGCAATGATCGGTACATGGACATCCTCAACTCCTGAGGTTGTGGTTCCTGCTATCGAGGGCGCAACATCGGCTACCGCCATCACTACTTTCGAATTCAGCGAGGGTACTGAAAAGAGCAACGGTCCGGTGAAGATGACAAAAGACTATACTGTTACAGCTCCCGACTCAGTCGGCAATGCTATCAACTATACTGTGAAGGCTTCTGTAGAGGGTAAGTGGACCCGCGAGGAGAAGGGTGATGATGACTACTATCTCTCTTTCGACCAGAATACCCTTGATGTGGCTGGCGTAGATGCTCCTGACGGACTCGGCGCAGTGACAGCAAACTTCCTTGGCAGCCTCGCACAATACTCCAAGATCGAGGATGTGGATGTGACTAAGGATGGCTCAGTGCTTAGCTTCGAGCTTGAGAGCACGGATGCGAAGGTTTCGTTTACGAAGAAATGACGTTAGACGTTGGACGTTGGACGTTGGAATTAAAAATCGACGAGGTCAAATGACCCCGTCGATTTTTAATATGCTTTTATAAAAATACTATAGAAGACGTGATATGGACTGCATTAGACCATTAAGCATTTTATCAATTTCTTCCAATTCATTTATTATGGGAGTCATCTCCGCCTCAGGAACGTATTCAAGATCCACACATAGCAGCAGTTGCGTATGAAGCTCAGCCAGAGATCCTCTTGAAATTGAAAGGAAATGAAGGAATTCCTTATCAGATCCCCGGCGTTGTCCTTCTGCTATATTGGAAGGAACCGATATGGTAGATCTCCTTATCTGATCAGCGAGAGCAAATCTCTCTTCAATTGGAAGCAACCGTAAAATCTTATAGATATCCTTACAAATTGCCATAGAGTGCTGCCATACCCTTAGATTCTTGAAATCACTGCTTTTCATATTTATTGCGTTGGACGTTTTACGTTGGGCGTTGGGCGTTTTACGTTGGACATATTCGTAAAACGTCCAACGTAAAACTTAAAACGTTAATACTTGGGTTGGATCTGGTGGAAGACGGGCTTCATCATGAAGGAGAAGCCGTAGCTGCCGTAGGGGAGCATGTATTCCTGACGGGGCTGCGCACCCCAGCTGTTGACGCATCCGAGTCCCATCTGTGCCTTGTCGATACAGATGTTGGTGAAGTCTGACTTCTTTACGAGGGGACCGTGGCTGTGCGGAGTGCGGTCCTTGTTGGGATAGTCGTCAAGGCTGTCGATGCTGTAGTTGAGCGCGGATATCGAGAAGGGATCCTGACCCACGAACTCCAGACCATTGCCGGCAGCATTAAGCTGTTTCCAATAGCGGACATCAGTCTTTGTGCCAGTCTCCTGCGGACGTATGTAGGGATAGAACTGGTCGGCAACTTTCTGGTTGTAGACTCCGAGGAAAGTGGAATGGTTACGGTCAGCGTAGTTCTCGATGGGGCCACGGCCATAGTATTCTATTGCATCGAACTCCTCAGGCATCTGCATCTGCATTCCGAAGCGGAAGAGATTGCTTACTTCGGCACCTTCAGTCGGCTTGAAACTTTCTGTGACTATAATTTCGCCACTTGGAGTAACAGAATAAGATAATGCCAATGACCCTTTTACACCCGGCATATCATATTTGGCTTCCACAATAACTATGCCATCACTTTCATGGTACTCAAGAGAAGTAAGTTTCATCTCAGGCTTGCGCCATGCCTCGTATCTGTGCTGAAGACCAGCACCGAAGTCATTGTCGGTCGGAGCACGCCAGAAATTAGGAGTGAGTTGTCCCCCTTCTGCGAGTATCTGCATTCCGTCGACCTCATACTTTGTCATGAAACCGGTGTGACGGTTGAACTCAATCTGGAAATCCTCACCTTTTATCTTAAGGAAATTGACATGATTGTTTATCACTTTCGGAGAAGCCAACACGGTGTTCTTACCAACAACAGTTGAAGATGCGAGTGACTGAGAATGCTCCGGCATAAATACCTCGAGCTGGTCGCGGGCTACAGCGTAGCCTGCGGGTAGGAGACCATCGGTCTCCTTGAGGGTATAGTTCACATTGAGAAGCCATTCGCCCTTGTCAGAGATGTTGCCATAAGGAATGGTAATCTGCTCAGTAGCACCGGGAGCCACATTAAGATCGGAGATGGTACCCTTACGTACTGGCTTGCCATCGTGGAGGAGCGTCCATTCGAGATTCAGGTCAGAAAGGTCGCGGAAGAAGTTCTCGTTGTAGACGTTGACCTTGCCGCTCTTGATGTCGACGGGAGTGGTCCATACGTTCTGGTAGAAGTAGCGCACCTCGTCAGCGTGGGGATTAGGGATGCGGTCAGGACTTACCACACCGTTGATGCAGAAGTTATTGTCGCTGGCATCATAATCGTTGAAGTCGCCACCATAGGCGAAGTATTCCACTCCGTTTTCATCCTTGACGCGGATACCCTGGTCAACGAAGTCCCAGATGAAGCCACCCTGCAGGCTCGGATACTGGCGGATGAGATCCCAGTATTCCTTGAAGCCACCCATAGAGTTGCCCATAGCGTGAGCATACTCACACTGGATGAGAGGCTTGGGAGAATTTGGGTCCTTGCCCCAGGCTTCCATACCTTCGTAGCCGTAATACATCGGACAGAAGATATCTGTCTTTCCATTCTGATGAGCCTGCTCATACTGTACGGCACGTGATGGGTCGAACGCCTTCACCCAGTCGTAGGCATCCTCAAAGTTGGAGCCATAACCGGCTTCATTACCAAGGCTCCAGAAGATGATGGAAGGATGGTTGAAGTTGCGTTGCACATTGCGCTGGTTGCGCTCCTGGTGAGCCTTATGATAAGCAGGATTCTTAGCAAGGGTATGCTCGCGGTAGCCCATACCGTGGCTTTCCACATTAGCTTCTGCCACTACATAGAGACCGTAGCGGTCGCAAAGTTCATACCAGAGTTCGTCGTCGGGATAATGGCAGGTGCGCACAGCGTTCATATTGAGCTTCTTCATGAGCTGCACGTCTTCAAGCATACGCTCGGGGCTCACTACATAGCCGCCGTCGGGGTCGAGTTCGTGGCGGTCGGCACCCTTGAAGAGCACTGGCTTGCCATTTACGAGGATCTGGTTGCCCTGCAGCTCTATCTTACGGAAACCGACATTTACGGGAATCACCTCGTCGTTGCCATCCATAGTGGCAGTGAGGTTATAGAGATATGGGGTCTCGGCAGTCCACTTGTTGGGGTTGGAAACCTGCATGGATGTCTTGCCGGACTTGGTTGCCTTGCCGTTTGCCACAGTATTGCCCTCGGCATCGGTCAGCGTTAGAGTGACCGGCTTGTTGGCGGTCAGTGTAAGGTCTATGTCGAGGACCCCGTCGGTGTAATTATTGGTAAGATCGGGAGTGACACGTATATCTGCGATACGGTTCTTGTCTCGTGCAAAGAGATAGCAGTCGCGGCCTACGCCTGACAGGCGCCAGAAGTCCTGGTCCTCGAGATAGGAACCGTCGCACCAACGGAACACCTGGAAACATATGAGGTTTTCCTTGCCGGGGACGAGATATGGAGTGAGATTGAACTCAGCCTCGAGCTTGCTGTCTTCGCTATAGCCTACGTATTTGCCATTGACCCAAAGGTATATGTTGGAAGTGACGGAACCGAAATGGGCGAATATTTCCTTACCTTTCCAATCGGCAGGCACGAGGATTTCCCGGCGATAGGTGCCGACATGGTTGTCCTGGTCAGGAACGTTGGGAGGATCATTGCGGAAGAAACGGTCCCATGGATATGCCATGTTGGTGTACATAGGGTCGCCGTATCCGTTTAGTTCCCAGCATCCGGGCACTTTTATAGTATCCCAACCTTTGTCGTTGAAGTCTTTTTTCCAGAAGTCAGTAGGGCGGGAAGATGCGTCGTTGACCCAGTTGAACTTCCAGTCGCCATTAAGGGAAAGATAGTTGGATGATGACTTGCGGTCTTCCTTAAAGGAGCCCTTCTCGCCCTTTTTGAAGGCGAATGCCTCAGAACGCATTGGAGCTCGATTGACAGCGTTAACCTCCGGATCGAGCCATTCCTTGAAGGTCTGGGCATAGAGGGGCGCGACGAGCAGGGCGAAAGCTGCTGCTAATATAGTCTTTTTCATGATAATAGGAATTAATAAAGAGGACGCACGAGCCGTGCGTCCCTACTTTTAGCGATAAAAAGCATTATGACACAAGCCCATAATTATGAATTATGAATTGTGCATTAAAGAGATTACACTGTGAGGATTTCTTTCTCCTTGGCAGCGAAGATGTCGTCGATTCTCTTGAGATATTTATCGTGGAGTTTCTGCACGTTGGCTTCAGCATCCCTCTCTACGTCTTCGCTGAGACCCTGCTTGATTTCCTTCTTCAAGCCGTCGATTGCCTCTCGACGTGCATTGCGTACAGAAACCTTGGCGTTTTCGGCTTCTGCCTTGCACTGCTTCACGAGCTGTTTACGACGGTCTTCAGTGAGAGGGGGGATGCTAAGGCGGATTACCTCACCATTGTTTTCCGGAGTAATACCGAGTTCGGAGTTGATGATAGCCTTCTCAATCACCTTAAACATTGATTTCTCCCACGGTGTGATAGCGATGGTGCGAGCATCGGGGACGGAGACGTTAGCGACATTTGAGATGGGAGCCAAGCTTCCGTAATAGTCGACACGGATGCCGTCGAGGAGTTTAGCAGATGCCTTGCCTGCGCGGATGCGGGCGAGGGTCTCTTCCAGATAGTCGGCAGCGAGTTCCATCGACTCCTGGGCATTGTCGAGATATTCTTTTACTTCCATAATTTGTCTTAATGCATAATGCATAATTCATAATGCATAATTCATAATGCATAATTCACAATGCCGTATGCACGAGTTTATTTAGTTAATGATTAATATTTTCAATAGATTCATAAATAAAAATTCTTAATCGGCAATGAATCATCATCTATCTTTTCCTTTGAACGTTGTCTTTACTATAGAGGTCAAGATTCTAATCAGTTCATGACAATCTTTGATAATAGAATCAAAGCCTTTCTTATTTATGTACTGTCCTTCATATAGCATTTCAAGCCAATGCTCTGTCTCGCTTGCTTCTTTCAGTGCGATATTCATCTTCGCACCGAAATCAGCTTTTGACTGACCACGGATAGCCTCCTTTACATTTGCACCTATACTGGTACCGCTCCTCAAGACCTGCTTAGATATTTCATATTCATGCTTTTCATCTACAAGATAAGTTCTCAATCTTGTCATCCTGATACCGAATGCCTTCGATTTGACCACTATAGGATTATCTTGGTCTTTCATTGCGCAGCTTGATTATGCATTATGAATTATGAATTATGCATTCAATAGACGAGGGTGCCGACGTTGTCGCCTTGCATCATTTTGAGGAGATTGCCTTCTTTGTCCATGTTGAAGACGTAGATGGGCATCTTGTTTTCTTTGCAGAGGGCTGTGGCAGTAAGGTCCAT
>JAIDTO010000222.1 GCA_029060625.1 Muribaculaceae bacterium
CAAAGATGGCGGAAGCTTGATAAAAAGAATTGATCCTTTCATATTATTTTGATATTTTTTATATTCGTAAATAAGTCAAAACAACTTCATTGTTTATGTAAAGGAAACTATAAGGGTCATTTATGGAATTAGAGTCTTTGTTTTCAAGGAAGATAGGAATGGGTGATATCAATTGCGTTGTTGAATGGTCTCGGATTGATCCGGGCAACCGCGATATGCTTTGGAATCTGGCCCGAAGGAAAGAAAGAAGATTGTCTGCAAACGCTCTCTGGGTCATGACGCATCTTCCTGAATATGATAAAGACTGGTTGATCTCGCTTCAAGATAAGATCATAGACATGCTTCTTGCAGAGAAAGACACATCCAAGAAGAGAATGCTGCTTCAACTGCTAAGAGAACAGGATTTTGACCCTGATGAAATGAGAACGGATCTGCTTGATTTTTGTTTTTCCAAAATCAACTCGGAATGCGAGCCATATGCTGTGAGGTGTTTCAGTATCTATGTCGCTTTCAGTATGTGTCGCCATTATCCGGAACTTGTTTCAGAATTAGAGCAGCATCTTGATTTAATGTCAAAACAGCCTTTGTCTCCGGGTCTGAAATCTGCGTTACGTCAGACCAGAACCAAGATCTCTAAACTTAAAACTAAATAATATGATATATTTTAACTGTGACTATATGGCGGGAGCCCATCCGGAAGTGCTTGAGGCATTATGCGATACTAACCTCATTAAGAGCGTTGGATATGGTTTTGATTCCTTTACGTCCGAAGCCCGCGCTGTCATACTTAAAGCGTGCGGACTTGAAGAGGGTGAGGTCTTCTTCCTTCAGGGTGGCACACAGACCAACAAGACGGTAATAGACCGACTGCTTTCAAGAAATGACGGTGTGGTGTGTTGTGAATCGGGACACATTAACGTCCATGAAGCCGGTGCCATCGAGGCTGATGGACATAAGGTGATGGCATTAGCCGGGAATAACGGAAAACTTGATGCTTCTGCTTTAGAAAGGTATATGGAAGATTTCTACCGTGATGAGACCAACGAACATATGGTGCGCCCGGCGATGGTATATATTTCCCATCCTACGGAATATGGAACTCTCTATATCCGTAATGAATTGGAGGCTATCAGAGATGTGTGCCGGAAATACAGTATGCCATTATACGTAGATGGGGCTCGACTGGCTTACGGTCTTGCTGCAGAAGTCACTGACGTATCGCTTCGCGATATCGCTGAGATTGCTGACGTGTTTTATATAGGAGGCACAAAATGCGGCGCCTTGTTTGGCGAGGCGGTAGTCACCCGGCACGCGCATCTGCTTCCCCGCTTTATGTCAGTGATGAAGCTTCACGGTGCTCTGCTTGCTAAGGGGCGACTCCTTGGCGTGCAGTTTCTTGCTCTTTTTAAGGATGATCTTTATCTCCGAATAGGGCTGCATGCCGATCGCCTTGCCATGAAGCTAAAGGAAGGGATGAGGGAGAGGGGATACCGGATCTTTATAGATTCTCCGACAAACCAACAGTTCTTTATATTGCCAAATAGCTTGATAGATAAATTGAGTGAATCTGTCGGATTTGAGTTATGGGGACCGAGAGGGGAAAATGAGTCAATAGTGCGCTTCGTGACCGACTGGTCGACAACTGAAGAAGATATAATTTCATTGCTTGGTCTTTGTTCCTATCCTTCGTAGAACATGACGAACAGGATTCCGGGTCCCGTCACTGTCCATGCCCAGGATTAGGATAAGCAGAAACCGGAAATGACAATACTGCCGAGATTTGACCCGACGCATAGCGCTACTCCTAAAGTCATGAGAATTTTCCATATTTTCGCTCGAAGATATCATAATGCTCGGTTCCCCATCGTAGCATCTGGTCGATTATCGGAATAAGGGATGATCCGAGTTCAGTGATCCTGTATTCTGAGCGAGGAGGAAGTTCGGGATAGATGGTCTTTTCCACAAGGCCATCCTCTACCATCTCCTTAAGTTGTATGTCAAGAACTCTGGGAGCCGCTTCCGGGAGACACTTGTGGATTTCGCTCGGTCGCATCGGCTTACCGCTTCTCAATTCATCAAGGATGCAGGATTTCCATTTGGATTCAATGAGGCTCATGGTCAGTCGTAACGGACAGTCAAGATCTACCGGTATTTTCTTTTCGTATGCCATATGTTTATATTGTATATTGAGGATTCTTCTGTTTCGAATTGCAAAGTTAATTAATAACTGTCTTATTCACAAGTACCGAAAAATTTTTCGGTATATGAATAATTTTTCGGTACTTGTAGATTATTGATTACTGTTGTAATTTTGCATTCAGAAAATCAAATCAATACAACAGTTATGAGAGACGATATCAAAGAATACGACGCAGTGGCTAAGGCAGCCGAGAAGTTTGTAAAGAGTGTTGCGGAAGGCAACAGTGAGTATGCTAAGACCCTTTTCACCGACGATGCCGTTCTTTTCGGTATCCTTAATGGAACCGTAGAGCGTGGCTCAATTGAGCAGTTCTATCACAATGTGGACACTGTCGGTGCTGGAGAAGAATTCAAGGCAAGGATCGACGTGCTTGCTGTTGAGGAGACTGTAGCAGTAGTGCGTGTGCTTGAAGAAGGCTGGGGCGGAAGCATCGATTTCACCGATTTCCTCCTTCTCCTGAAGCTTGACGGGGAGTGGAAATGCGTAGCGAAAGCATATAACCAGAACTCAAACACCATCAGCAGATGAGTATAATTAAAACTTTATTACTCATCCCTCTGACCTTATCTATGAGCGCATGTTGCTGAGAGGATTAACGCATGCATCGATAAAATGAAACTCAATCGCTGTCAGTCTCCTTACTGGCAGCGATTTTTTATAAGTCGGAGACTGAACTTATCAATCTTTATGACGAGCCTATCAAAAAATAAACATAGGTTAATAAATCGTCTATTAAATGGCGATTTATTAATTTTTATTTTCTTATGTCATGGTTTCTTTGTAATTTTGGTCCTGTAACATTTTGAATCTTCTATGAGAACATTAAAATACATATTGTCGATTCTGATTTTAAGCTTAGTATCTTGCTCAGACGAACCGAAATTTACAGAAGATCTGCCGGTTCGTCTGCTGATGCAGGTAGTATGTGAATATGACTCTGACGAGTTTACTTCTCCAGAGAATCCTCCTGAGTATCTTATCATCAATTCAGTCACTCTCAATATTACAGAAGTCATACTATGAAGGGAGAAATAAAACGTCATACAATATCTGCAGTATCTGAATACGGATATGAACTTCGGCATATAATATTTGGAGTTCAGTCTTCATCTCGGGTCCATTACGCACACAGAGATGATTATTTCATGTTTGGATTGATCGTTCATGGTGAACTTCAATGTGCTATTGATTTTCAACATTATAATTTATCTTCTGATTCCATTGTCGTCCTCTCTCCGCGACAGGTGCATAAGTTTCTCTCCGAAAGTGGAATTGAGGCATTCATGCTGCTTGTAAATCCGGATATTATGACAGATAATCTTCGAAAGCTTTTCGATGAGATAGATCTTCTGCCATCACCCGTCTTTGAAGCGGGAGATTATTCCGATCTTAAAATATTGCTTGAGTTGATTTCACGTCAGGAGAATGTCTCAGTCGGTAAAAAAATGGTCATGGCCTTCATTGAAATGATCGCAGACAAAATATCAAATCAGATCAGCGGACAGCTTAAGGTTTCGGGGCGTAAAAAAGAACTTATGTTCGGATTCAGGAATCTTCTTAGGGAAAACATAACCAGGGAACGCCGACCGGCATACTATTCGGATAGATTGAATATTTCAACGGTATATCTCAATGAGATAGTGAATTCTTTATCGGGGTATAGTGTCAGCCAATATATAAAGAATGAAATCATACTTATGGCTAAACGTGAGCTATACTATTCGGAAGACAGTATAAAGGCCATTGCTTCAAAGCTTGGATTTGATGACAGTGCATATTTCACACGTCTTTTTACAGAAACCGTAGGAATTGCTCCTACAGAATTCAGAAAAAACCTTGTTTAGTCCAATTTCTTTATGGTTTAGTCCATTGATTAATTAAGTAGATATTAATAACTTTGCAGTCTGAATCAAAAAAATCATATTTGACATTATGAACAAGATTGCAAGATTAAAAACGTGCGATTGGAGTCTTCTTTTCCTCACAGCCGCTATCTCCGCGTCCGGCATTTACCTGGAAGCCACCCATAGCAGAGGGCTGGCAGCTGTATGGATTCACATAGCCGTAGGGATTGTTTTTTTCATTTTTGTTGCTTACCATATCTACCTGCATTTCGGAAAGAGTAATTGGTTCGGCAGATTCCATAAACTCATGAGTCAGTTCACTCG
>JAIDTO010000223.1:0-11006 GCA_029060625.1 Muribaculaceae bacterium
AAGCTTGATAAAAAGAATTGATCCTTTCATATTATTTTGATATTTTTTATATTCGTAAATAAGTCGAAACAACTTCCTTTTCTTATAACAAACATAAAAGCAAATATTTCAGTTTTCAAGCTCTTTTTTTCGCAAAAACCTTTATCTAAGGTCTACAATCTCCACTTTTGGATACTTTGCCTTCGGATATACGAAAGTTGAAGCCGGCAGTTTTTGCCCACTCTTTACTTGTGTGATAGAAACAGTCATTTTCTGTCCTGACGTAGGAATCACGACAAGTTTTGATGGGAAGGTCGATCCATCCGGAATGGTCACATGCACACTTTGATATCCCAATTTCTTTGACTTAGGTGTCAAGACAATGGTTTTTGCCCCTTTAGGATGGCTTTTAGCAAATGCTGCCGTAAAATTAGCAGAATAAGTATTTACTAATGAAAGGGGATTTGCCTCGGCCACCTCCTGTGGAGTAGGGGTCATAAGAGTAGTCTCTGCATTTTTTGTATTGTAGGTCCACATGCTGTTCCCGTCATACCATGTCGAAGTAGAGGATGTCTGCAAAGAAAATTTCTTCCCAGATGCCTTCATTGTCCCGGAAATTTTCTGCGAACCATAGTCAAGCGTAAACGATGCTGTAAGTCCGCTTGAGCCGTTAATGCTCGCTGCAGCCTTTTTCAGCATTCCATCAGCTGTCTCAGCTGCCGAAATCGTGCCCGACAGGCTAAATATCAAGATAAGACTTAGTATATATCTAAAGTGCCTCATAATTTTTATCAAATTAAACATTGTATATCATTTGAATGTTTTTTGCCAGAATTTCAGCGGAAACCAATTATGAATTATGCATTATGAATTATGCATTATCCATACCATTATGAAAGTCCGAGTGTAGCTAACAAGTCTTCAAATGCCATTGCATCCATGAGCACACTTCTTGGCTTTCCTCCTGTCGCAGGTCCTACCACCCCGTAGGCCTCAAGCTGATCCATTATTCGTCCTGCTCTATTGTAGCCTATTTCATAACGTCTTTGCACAGCTGATGTAGAAGCAGTACCGCTCATGATGACCTGACGACCAACCTCCGCAAAAAGAGGATCAAGTTTCCCGACACTTGCTGCGTCCACTTCCTGCGAGTCTGAGTCACCTCCTATCTGGGGTTCCGGCAATAGATAGGGGCCCTGTGGATAAGGCTGACGTGCTATATAGTCGCACACCTCTTCCACTTCCGGCGTGTCAACAAAGGCACACTGCACTCGGGTCATCTCTCCATTATTGCTTATAAGCATATCTCCTCGTCCGATGAGCTGCTGCGCTCCGGTTGAGTCAAGGATTGTCTTGGAGTCTACACCCGAACTTACTTTAAAGGCGATACGAACCGGGAAGTTGGCTTTAATCATACCGGTAATGACATTGGTAGAGGGGCGTTGGGTTGCAATGATCACATGGATTCCCACCGCACGCGCAAGCTGAGCCAAGCGAGCTATAGGAAGTTCCACTTCTTTTCCAGCTGTCATGATAAGGTCTGCAAACTCATCAATTATGACGACTATATACGGCATGAATCTGTGCCCTTCCCGTGGATCAAGTTTTTTAGCCCTGAATTTATCATTGTATTCAGTCACTTGGCGCACGAAAGCCTTCTCAAGCAGCATATATCGCTCATCCATCTCCACACATAAAGAGCTTAGCGTAGCCACTACATTCTCCATGTTGGTGATGATTGGCTGCGGACTGTCTGGAATCTTCGCAAGATAGTATTTCTCAATCTTTGAATAAAGCGAGAATTCTACTCGTTTAGGGTCTACCATTACAAATTTCAATTCCTCGGGTCTCTTGGAATAGAGAAGTGAAGTGACAATGGCATTCAAGCCTACTGACTTACCCTGACCTGTAGCACCTGCTACAAGAAGGTGAGGCATTTTCGCGAGGTCAGCGATATAGACATCGTTTGAGATGGTGGAGCCTAATGCAACCGGTAGCTTATACTTTGAGTTCTGGTATGCTTTAGACTGTATTATTGTGCGCATCGACACTGTCTGGGCCTCTTTATTGGCAACTTCAATGCCGACTGTCCCTTTGCCTGGAATCGGCGCGATGATTCGCACTCCATTGGCCGCAAGCGAAAGGGCAAGGTCATCTACAAGATTCCTGATCTTGGCTATCTTTACCCCTGTATCAGGTCGAATCTCGTAGAGTGTTACTGTCGGGCCTACGGTTGCCTCTATGCTGGTGATTGGGATGCCAAAATCAAGTAGCGTCTGTCTGATCTTTTCTTTGTTCTCAAGGAGTTCATCTGGATCCACTGAAATTTTATCTGATCCGGGGCGCAGATAATCAGTCGGGGGAAATTTATATTCGTGAGTATAGAAATTACTGTCGTATCCGGGCGAAGCTTGTGAGGAACCCTTTTCTATTTGGTTTACATTGACAGTCATCACGTCAGCCGGCTTCAAGTCTTCCTTTTCCGGCTCAGTTGGCTTATCCTCTTTATCTACTTCTTCAGAGGATGTCAATTCCTTAGAAGGTATATTTTCAACCTCAGTTACGGCTTCCTTCACCTGTTCATTCTCATAGTGATAGGTTTCTTCTTCATGTCCATACTCCTCATCAAGCTCTGTTTGTGCTGTCGATATGTGGTCATAGGAAACCTCTTCAGAAGATTCTTTGTGTGAATCGTCGTAAGCATTCTCTTTCGAGTTTACACTGTAGTTTGACACATTACTATTGTTTGATATGTCGCTATAGTTTGATTCCTCTTTATTTGTCGACTCTTCACTATACTTTGATTCAACACCATTGTTCGAATTATCATTATAGCTTGATTCTTCATTATAATTTGAGTTATCGCTATATAATGAGTTTTCCTCCATAGGATCTTCAGATACGGCAAGGGAGTTAGGATCATCCTGGATGGTATCAAACCTTGAATATGGATCATCCTCATCCTCCAAGTCTGGCAAATCGAAGATTGTGTCGGCATTCGGGTCAAACTCTACATTTTCATATTGAGTCGGTTCCGGCTTTGGCTCATCAGGATCTTCATTTTCAGCATAAAGTGCTTGGCCGAGCACTGCTTCTCTTTCCCTCTCCTTGGTTTCTTCTTGCTTCCGTAGTTCTGCCTCTTCCTCTTCTCGTTGCAGGCGACGTCTTTCATCATACTGACGCTTTTTCTTGAGCATCCATTTGATGGCATCGCGCAGGCAAATCACTACAAAGATGGAGATAAGCACTACAGATATGATGATGGCACCACTCCAACCTATATACCCATATATTATCTCATTGATATATCTCCCATGGAAGCCACCCCAATTGACATCCGTATCAAGACCTATCGATACCATGCCTACCACAACACTAAGTGTGATAAACGCGATAAGCGACTTAATCGTAAAATCAAGGGTGCGGAATTTGGGATACCCGATCAGTAACTTCAGCGACATGCATAGAAGCCACACCACTATCACGATAGCTCCGACACCGAAACCCTGGTTGATAATCAACTCCGTGAGGCGGGCACCACCCTCCCCGGCATCATTTGCTACTGCGGCTTCCGGACCCGTGACGCCAGATGCCACCAAACTCTGGTCTGCGACGCATGTGCTGAAATAAGACACAAATGCAACAGCAAACCAGAATCCGAGGCCGCCCAATATTATGCCAAACACGGAGCGGGTGACTACTGAGTCTCTCCACTCCTTGAATGATTTTATAATAGATACTGACTGATTTTTCTCAGGTTCAGTATTTGCCTTCTCTTGAACAGATTTGCTCTGGGGCTTGGATGCAGATGAAGCCTCAGATTTTTTTGTCTGTCTCGAGTTGCGTCTGCGACCGGCTCTTTCCGGTTCTTTCTGCGGCGGCTGCTCGACAACGACAGGCTCTGTTGACTCATCAGCTGATGATATTTCGGGTGAATAGTTATGATATTGCTTCATAGGAAGACGATGGTAAGAATACGTTTTATCGGGAATAATCTCGATTATATGATACAGGAATGCAAAATTAGTAAAAAAAAACGGGAAAATATAAAAAAAAATTGTTAACTTCGCATTTGAAATGAAACCTACCAGAATCGCAGGACTTGCCGTACTCGCTCTTTTATGGGTATGGCTTAGTGTGGGGCTTCTCACTTCCGCTGATGGATTCAACCTAAAAAACATCCTGATAGCGGCTATGAGCGGCATCATCATTTTCGTGCCCCTTTATAAAAAATACTTCAGGGGTGATAAGAAATAACATGAAATGAAACAGGAATCTGCACAATCTCCACTCCTTGCAACCAAGACCTCCGGCTATGGACTCTTGGACAGCATTTCGTCGCCGGCCGATGTGCGCGCTTTGCGTCTCGACCAGTTGCCCGAGCTGTGCGCCGATATCCGGCGGTATCTTATTGACAATCTTTCGGTCAATCCGGGACACTTTGCTTCAAGTATGGGAGCAGTGGATATAATTGTAGCTTTGCATTATGTATATGACACTCCTACCGATCATCTTTTTTGGGATGTAGGTCATCAGGCTTATGCTCATAAAATCTTAACTGGCAGAAAAGAGGCATTTGCCAATCAGAGGAAGAAAGGTGGAATCAGTGGTTTCCCCTCCCCTCTTGAATCGGAGTTTGATACATTTGTCACCGGACACGCTTCCAACTCTATATCGGCTGCCCTTGGCAGGGCTATTGCTGATCGCAATACTCCCGGCAAAGAAAAGTGTAAGACTGTGGCGGTCATTGGAGATGCCTCAATTAGCGGTGGCCTTGCTTTCGAAGGACTGAACAATGTTGCCAATAACCCCAACAACCTTCTTATTATTCTAAATGATAATGAGATGAGTATCGATGCCAATGTGGGAGGGTTGCATGTCTATTTGTCTGAGCTCTCTACGTCGGCAGGCTATAATAAATGGCGTTCAAAACTCTATAAAGCCTTCCGGCGCAAAGGAGTTGTGACCGAAGCGGGGAAAGGAAGAATACAGCGTTTTGCCAACTCCGTGAAAAGTCTCGTCAGTGGTAAGCAGAATATTTTCGAAGGTCTAAATATCCGATATTTCGGACCCTTTGACGGTCACGATGTGATTAAGATTGTAAAGATTCTTAACGACATCAAAGATATGGAGACCCCTCGCCTTCTACATCTTCATACAATTAAAGGGAAAGGATATGCTCCCGCTGAAGAAAATCCGGCTAAATGGCATGCACCGGGTCTATTTGATCCTGAAACAGGTGAGAAAATCTGTAAGGATTCTTCAGATAGCCCCCTGGCATGGCAGGAAGTGTTCGGACGCACTCTCGTCGAACTGGCTCACCGTGACGACAGAGTTATGGGAGTTACTGCAGCAATGCCAAGTGGAACTTCCGTCTCAAGAATGCTCAGTGAATTTCCGGAACGTACTTTTGATGTCGGGATTTCTGAAGGACATGCCGTGACCTTCTCTGCGGGATTGGCTACCGGAGGCAAACGCCCTTTCACAGCTATATATTCTACATTTCTTCAGAGAGCTTACGACAATATTGTCAATGATGTCTGCATACAGGGTCTTCCTGTGACTTTCTGCATTGATCGTGCGGGCATTGTGGGTGAAGACGGTGTCACTCATCATGGATTGCTTGATATTGCCTACCTGCGATGTATACCGAATATGAAAGTCGCCTCTCCTGCTGATGAGGAGACTTTGCGCAATCTTATGCTTACCTCTCTACATTCAGATGGTCCAATGGCTATACGGTATCCCAGAGGAAAAGCCACCACAAAAGATTGGCAGACTGAGATGAAAGTCATAGAAATCGGAAAAGGTCGAGTCATTAATGAGCAGCCGGATTCTGATATAGCTGTCCTTACGGTTGGCCCCATCCTTCATGAGGCGAAGAAAGCTGTTGATGCATTAAGATCAAAGGGTATTAAGGTCAATCTATATGACATGATTTGGGTCAAGCCTCTTGACACTGATCTTCTCAATCGAATTGCATCTTCACATTCCAATATTGTCACCATAGAAGATGGTGTCACGACCGGTGGATTTGGAACAGCTGTCACAGAATGGTGCAGGGATAACGGTTTTGATCTCAACATCAAGTCTCTCGGTGCTCCCGATTCTTGGATCGCGCATGGCACTGTAGCGCAATTAAGGCATGATTGCGGGTATGATAGCGACGGTATAGAGGCTGCCATAGCCAAGCTTGCCGTTAAGAATCCCTAAATTTTCTTTTCTATGAAAATTATCATAGCGGGAGCCGGAGAGGTAGGTACTCACCTTGCCAAAATGCTTAGCAATGAGAATCAGGATATCATTCTCATCGATAGCGACCAGCAGAAACTGGATTCTCTTGATTCCCATTATAACCTGATGACCCTTTGTGGCTCCACGTCTTCATTCTCTACAATGCGACGTGCCGGAATCCATAGCGCCGACCTCTATATTGCTGTCACACCTTTTGAGACACGTAATATCACATCATGCTCGATAGCAAAAAAATTAGGTGTCAGAAAGACAGTGGCGAGGATCGACAACTATGAGTTCATGAAGAAAGAGAATAAGATGATTCTTAAGGAGCTGGGTATCGATACGCTTATATATCCTGAGTATCTTGCGGCCCAAGCTATCAATCTTTCTCTCTCGCACAATTGGGCCCGCTATTGGGGGGAAATGGGAGAAGGACAGCTTCTTATGATCGGCGTAAAGATTCGAGACAACTCTGCTCTGTGTGGCCTTAAGCTTCGGGAACTTCCGGTTTCTGCCCATCATTTTCATGTAGCTGCTATCAAACGGAACGCCGAGACCGTCATCCCCGGTGGTAACGATACCATTGAGAAAGACGATATAGTCTATTTTATCACCACTCCGGAATATGTTGAGGAAGTCAGGGAGCTATGTGGCAAGAAGACCCGAATCATCAAGAAAGTCATGATTATGGGGGGAAGTCAGATTGCCCTGCGTTTTTGCTATGAGTTTCACGAAAAGTATCAAATTCGTTTGATTGATATCGACAGGGAGCGGTGTGAATATATTGCCACTGAGATCCCTGAAATTGAAGTTATAAATGGTGATGGTCGCGATGTGGAGGTGCTTCGTGAAAACAACATCTACCAATATGATGCCTTTATGGCTTTGACATCAAAGTCTGAGACTAATATCCTATCCTGTCTTACGGCAAAAGATTTTGGCGTGCCTAAGACTATTGCTGATGTGGAAAATCTTCAATTCTATAGTGTAGCTGAAAGCCTCAACATCGGTACGTCTATCAATAAAAAATTGATGGCATCGTCGAGTATCTTCCAGATTTTGCTCGATTCTGACGAGTCCAATTCTAAATTTCTCGCTCTTGCTGATGCTGAGGTGTGTGAACTTGAAGTCAAGGATAAAGCAAAGATCACAAAAGCTCCGGTTAAAGATTTAAATCTTCCTTGGGGAATGACCTTGGCTGCTCTTATCAGAACTGATGGGAAAGCTGAGCTTATCGGCGGTTTGACTCAAATTTATGCAGGAGACAAGGTTGTGGTCTTCTGCCTTACAGGTACTATCTCAAAGATTGAAAAGTGGTTCAACTGAAATTCAAACATAACGCTTATATCAACCTTCGTATGCTTTTGCGTACAATAGGATGGCTGCTCATGGTGCTTGCAGGCTTCATGCTGTTTCCTCTTATCACTGCAATGATATATGGCGATTCAGAAATAAAGCCCATATTACTCTCAATAGTGATCACGCTCCTTAGTGCAGCCGGATTGATGAGCCTGAAGCCAAAGAGTAAGGAAATGGGTAAAAGGGAAGCCATTCTGCTCACTTCACTGATTTGGGTGATCCTTTCTCTTTTTGGAATGATTCCGTTCCTGCTTTGTGGCACCCATGATTCTGTCACGGATGCTTTTTTTGAGACGATGAGTGGCTTCACTACCACCGGAGCATCAGTGTTGGGTTCTCTAAATAATGTGCCGCATTCCTTGCTTCTATGGCGATGTCTTCTTCAATGGATCGGAGGACTTGGAATCATACTCTTCACTCTTGCTGTGGTGCCGATGCTCAACAATAAAGGTGGAATGCTGATGTTCAACGAGGAAGTCACCGGTATCACGCACGACAAGATCCGTCCTCGTGTGAGCAATACAGCTAAGACTTTATGGGGTATCTATATCAGTCTGACCATTGCTTGCATCCTTCTCCTTTGGTTTTCAAGGATGAATCTCTTCGAAGCTATATGCCATGGGCTCTCTACGCTATCTACCGGTGGTTTCTCTACCAACGATATGAGCGTTCGCGACTGGAACAGTCCTTACATAATCATCATTCTCACCGTATTTATGTTTATCGGAGGAGTGAATTTCAACCTTATTTTTGCTGCCGTCCATGGCGAGTGGAAGAGATTGGTTAAAAATGATGCTTTCAGGTGGTTCTGCTTTGTTTTGCTTTTCGGATATGTGGTGTTTACCATTTCAATTATAGGAAAAAGTCATGTTCATAGCTGGCAGGAAGTGACGATAGTCCCGCTTTTTCAAAGCGTTTCGATACTTACATCTACAGGTCTCGTTGTCCCACACTTTCAGCATTGGGGTGCAGTCCCTTATATTGTGATGCTCATTTTCATGGCAATTGGAGGCTGTGCCGGAAGCACTTCAGGTGGTGCTAAGATTGATAGATTCATTATTTTCTTCAAGTTTTTGAACAATGAGATGTACCGTACGATGTATCCTTCTACAGTGCGCACTGTTACCGTAAATGGAAAAGGAACATCCTACGTGATTGTGATGAAAGTGCTTGCTTTCATCGCGCTATATTTCCTCGTGATATTCATAGGAGGCTTTCTCCTGACTGTTCTGGGTGTGCCGTTTGACGAAAGTTTCTTCTATTCCCTTTCCGCCATCTCAAACGCCGGAATAGGAACGGAAGTGCAGCAGGGCGTATCCTGCTTCTCGCAGATTCCAGACGCTGCAAAATGGATACTAAGTTTCATAATGCTTACCGGACGTCTCGAACTCTACACTATTCTTCTCCTGTTCACTCCCGCCTTCTGGAAAAAATAAGGCTCCCATTTTTTATGAGAGGGGGCCTTACTTGTAGGGACGCACGGCTCGTGCGTCCGTTTTGTATTCCAACTTGAGTTTTAGGCTCCATCTCATAAAAGATGGAGCCTAACCCGTCTCATAAAAAATGGGAGCCTAAAACTTTATAAAGCTGCTATTCTATAAATCTCCTCAGCGACGTTTTTGTCAATCTTTATATAATTTCCAAAGACTTCGCCCTTATTTTCAGTTACTTTCTCTGCAAGCAATTTCACATCAGGATTCTCTATACCAAGTTCCTTCATGCTTACCGGCATACCTATAGAAGTAAGGAATTTCTTAAGGGCTTCTATTCCGAGAGCAGCGGCCTTGCTGTCATCCGGCTCGTCGATATTAAATACTCGACGGGCAAACTGAGCAAGTTTTCCTGGATTCTTTTCCATGGCATATGTCATCCATGCTGGAAACATTACTGCAAGTCCTGCACCGTGGGTAACATCGTATACAGCGCTCAATTCATGCTCAAGTCCGTGAGTAGCCCAATCTTCCTCTCTGCCGCCACTGCATACGCCATTGTGGGCGAGTGTGCCGCTCCACATAATGTTGGCTCTCGCATCATAATCCTCCGGATTCGCAATAACCTTCGGTGCCTCAGTAATGATAGCTTTCAGCACTCCTTCCGCTACCCTATCGGTTATCTCCACATTGGGAGTATTTGAGAAATAGCGTTCCATGATGTGTGCCATCATATCGGTGATTCCGGCGGCTGTCTGATAAGGAGGAAGAGTAAACGTGAGCTCAGGGTTCATGAGGGCGAACTTCGGACGTAGCACATCACTGCCCATTCCAAGCTTATGAAGTCCGTCAAGTTTGGTGATCACCGTATTTCCCGAGCCTTCGCTGCCGGCAGCAGGAATAGTCAGGACTACTCCGACAGGAAGTGCATGCCTGACCTTTGCCTTGCCACAGTAGAAATCCCAGAAGTCTCCGTCATAAAGGATTGCGGCGGCAATAGCTTTCGCTGTGTCGATGGAGCTTCCTCCTCCTACGGCGAGTACCGAGTCTATGCCTTCTTTTTTTGCTATCTCTATTCCTTCATATACCTTAGAGTCAACCGGATTTGGCTGCACACCTCCAAGTTCTGCATATGAGATTCCGTTTTCTTCAAGACTTTTCTTGACACGATCAAGAAGACCTGACCTGACTACTGATCCTTTGCCATACACAATGAGAGGCTTCTTCATGCCGAATGCCTCGAGTTGCTCAGCAACCTTATTTTCTACTCCCTTGCCAAATACATACTTCGTAGCAGGGAAAAACACAAAGTTATTCATATATTAATTCATTTAATGAAGTGACATTAGAATGATAGTGAACATTCCTGGAATATTGCTGAATACATGCATTCCAAATCCCCACCAGAATCCAATATTTACCCTAAGATATGCGCACGCACAACCCATAAAGAATGTAGATGAGATCATACACAATGCATATGGAAGAAGTTTCCATGTCAAAAAACTGAATGAATGAAGGTGAACGAGTCCGAAAGCCAGTGACGTAATCCACATTGATGCTATCAGCCACTTTGACTTAAGCTTATCCCATAAATTCTGCTTGGTAAACCTTTCAACAATAAAATACACACTAATCGCTATAATCACATATAGCATTCCTCCTGCCCATGACTCCGGACGAAGATATGACCATGCGATATAGATTGGTATACAGGCAAGCCCTAACGATACTTGCCATTTTTTAAATGAAAGTCCAAGGCGAAACACGAGTTCTCCAAGTAGCGGTACGATGATCGCTACCTTTGCAAGGCTATATAGAAGTTGTCCCAAGGTATGTGCCTCCTGTGGCACACCTCCAAACGTTGGAAACATCCCCTTATTATAACCAAAGTGTTCATATATCATAGTGCATCCGACCACAAGAAGCACCGAAAGAATACGAGTTGTAAGCCAAAACAGTAAGGCGTAGCCTATCACCCATTTTTTAGAATACTTTTTG